>NZ_JBIRVR010000004.1:0-365982 GCF_044387105.1 Streptomyces sp. NPDC020379 | reverse complement strand
CCGCATCAGCGTCCTGTTCGCCATGCTCCGCGACGGCACCTTCTACGAGTCACGGGTCCCCGAAGCAGCTGTCGCATGACCAGCCCAGGCTTGACGAAGGACATAGAGGCACCCCCCCGCCGTCGCCGGGCCGCCCTACGACCAACGCCCCGTCCGCCCCAGCAGCAGTGCCGTCGCCGCCGTGCCCGCCGTCGACGTGCGCAGGACGCTCGGGCCCAAGCGGTACGGCTTCGCGCCCGCCTCCGCGAAGGCGGAGAGCTCTTCGGGGGAGACGCCGCCCTCGGGGCCCACCACGAGGACGATGTTGCCCGTGAGGGGGAGTCCGGCCGTGGCGAGCGGGGCGCTGTGGCCCTCCTCATGGAGGATCGCCGCGAACTCCGCGTCCGCCAGCAGCGTGCAGACCTGCTTGGTCGTCAGGAGCTCGGACACCGGCGGGAAGCGGAGGCGGCGCGACTGCTTGCCCGCCTCGCGGGCGGTGGCGCGCCACTTACTGAGGGCCTTCGCGCCCCGCTCGCCCTTCCACTGCGTGATGCAGCGCGACGCCGCCCAGGGGACGACCGCGTCCACGCCCGTCTCGGTCATGGTCTCGACCGCGAGCTCGCCGCGGTCGCCCTTCGGCAGGGCCTGGACGACGGTGATGTGCGGCTCCGGCAGAGGTTCGGAGCGGACCGAGGTGACGGCGACGTCGAGGCGGTCCTTGCCCTCGACGGCGGCCACGGTGCCGAACGCGCCCGTGCCCGCGCCGTCCGTCAGCACGATCTCCTCGCCCACGCGCAGCCGCCGCACGGAGACGGCGTGCCGCCCCTCGGGGCCGCCGAGCGGGAAGACCGTACCGGGATAGACGCCCGTGAGGGCGTCCTCCTCGACCAGGAAGACCGGCGCTGTCATGACTCGCTCCCTCGCATTTCACTTCCCCCCGGTCTTGCCCCCGCGTCCCCGTCGCCCGCCAACGCGGCCCGCGCCACGGCCAGTTCGCCGGCCAGCACCTCGACCAACCGCGCGGCCGGCAGCTCGCGGGCCAGCCGGTGGCCCTGGCCGGCCCACAGGTTCATGCCCTGCGGGTCGCCCGCCGCCGCGGCCGCCTTGCGCAGCCCCGCCGTCAGATAGTGCACCTGCGGATAGGCGGCGGGCGCGTACGGGCCGTGCTCGCGGATGAAACGGTTCACCAGGCCCCGGGCCGGGCGGCCGGAGAAGGCGCGCGTGAGCTCGGTGCCGACGAACAGCGGGTCGGTCAGGGCCTGCTTGTGCACGGCCTGCGCGCCCGACTCGGGACACACCAGGAACGCGGTGCCGAGCTGCGCGGCACTGGCGCCCGCGGCGAGCACGGCGGCTATCTGGGCGCCGCGCATCAGGCCACCCGCGGCGATCATGGGGATGCGTACGGCCTCGCGGACCTCGGCCAGCAGCGCCAGCAGGCCGACGCCGGCGCCCGCGCCGTCGAGGTGCGGGTCGTCGCGGTGGGTGCCCTGGTGGCCGCCCGCCTCGATGCCCTGGACGCACACCGCGTGCGCGCCCGCCAGCTCGGCGGCCCGCGCCTCGGCGGCGGAGGTGACGGTGACGACGGTGACCGTACCGGCCTTGGCCAGCGCTTCCAGCGCGGCGGCGGACGGGCAGCCGAAGGTGAAGGAGACCAGCGGGACCGGGTCGTCGAGGAGGATCGCGAGCTTCGCCTCGTACGCGTCGTCGCCACCCTGGCACCAGTCGCCGAGCGGCGTCTCGTACCAGGTGGCCTCGCCCGCGAGCTGCTCGGCGTACACCTCGACGGCGGCCGGGTCGGCGGCGGGGGGCTGCGGCATGAACAGGTTCACGCCGAAGGGCGCGGCCGTGCGGGCGCGGAGCTGCTTGATCTCCTCGTACATCGCGGCCGGGGTCTTGTAGCCCGCTGCCAGCGATCCGAGGCCACCGGCCTCGCAGACGGCGGCGGCGAGCGGCGGCCCGGAGGCGCCGCCGGCCATGGGGGCTTGCACGATGGGGTGCCGGAGCAGGTCCGTCAGCACGGCGTCACCCCGGGTGTCGATGGCCATGACCACATCGTGTCACACGCGGATAGCCCCGGCGGGCGGGCTGTGGACGACGGTGGTTCCCGACCGCGGGGTGTCCGCGAACGCCGGATGGGCCGGATCGCTCCAGCCCATCCGTCCGTGCGTACTTCACGCGGCCTGGCGCCCGTTGAACGCGTCCTTCAACCGCGAGAACAACCCCTGCTGCCCCGGCTTGAACTCACCCAACCGGGGAACAACCCCCGGCCCAGCGCCTACCGCCCGTTGAACGCGTCCTTCAGGCGCGAGAACAACCCCTGCTGCCCCGGCTTGAACTCGCCCATCGGGCGCTCCTCGCCACGCAGCTTCGCCAGCTGGCGGAGGAGGTCCTCCTGCTGGGGGTCGAGCTTGTTGGGCGTGATCACCTCGACGTGGACCACGAGGTCACCACGGCCGCCGCCCCGCAGGTGCGTGACACCGCGCTGGTGCAGCGGGATCGACTGGCCGGACTGCGTGCCCGGGCGGATGTCGATCTCCTCGACGCCGTCCAGGGTCTCCAGCGGCACCTTCGTGCCGAGAGCCGCGGCCGTCATCGGGATGGTGACCGTGCAGTGCAGGTCGTCGCCGCGCCGCTGGAAGGTCGGGTGCGCGGTCTCGTGGATCTCCACATAGAGATCGCCGGCGGGGCCGCCGCCGGGGCCGACCTCGCCCTCGCCCGCCAGCTGGATGCGGGTGCCGTTGTCGACACCGGCCGGGATCTTGACCGTTAGCGTGCGGCGCGACCGGACGCGGCCGTCACCGGCGCACTCCGGGCACGGGGTCGGCACCACGGTGCCGAAGCCCTGGCACTGCGGGCAGGGCCGCGAGGTCATGACCTGGCCGAGGAAGGACCGGGTGACCTGCGAGACCTCACCACGGCCGCGGCACATGTCACAGGTCTGCGCGGAGGTGCCGGGGGCCGCGCCCTCGCCGCTGCACGTGGTGCAGACGACGGCGGTGTCGACCTGGATCTCCTTGGTCGTGCCGAACGCGGCCTCGCTGAGGCTGACTTCGAGCCGGATCATGGCGTCCTGGCCACGGCGGGTGCGCGAGCGCGGACCGCGCTGCGAGGCCTGGCCGAAGAAGGCGTCCATGATGTCGGAGAAATTGCCGAAGCCCGCGCCGAAGCCGCCGGCGCCACCCCCGCCGCCGCCGTTCGCGGAGAGCGGGTCGCCGCCGAGGTCGTAGACCTGCTTCTTCTGCGGGTCCGAGAGCACCTCGTAAGCGGCGTTGATCTCCTTGAACCGCTCCTGCGTCTTCGGGTCCGGGTTCACATCCGGGTGCAGCTCACGGGCGAGGCGGCGGAATGCCTTCTTGATCTCGTCCTGCGAGGCATCACGCCGTACGCCCAGGACCGCGTAGTAGTCCGTGGCCACTTACGACTCCGCCAGGATCTGTCCGACGTAACGTGCCACTGCGCGTACCGCTCCCATCGTTCCGGGGTAGTCCATGCGGGTCGGTCCGACCACGCCGAGTTTGGCGACTGCCTCGTCGCCCGAACCGTAGCCGACGGCGACGACGGATGTGGAGTTCAGGCCCTCGTGAGCATTCTCATGACCGATGCGCACCGTCATGCCCGAGTCCTTGGCCTCGCCGAGCAGCTTGAGCAGCACCACCTGCTCCTCCAACGCCTCCAGCACCGGCCGGATCGTCAGCGGGAAGTCATGCCCGAAGCGGGTGAGATTGGCGGTGCCGCCGATCATCAGCCGCTCCTCGGTCTCCTCGACCAAGGTCTCCAGCAGGGTCGCGAGGACCGTCGAAACGGTTCCTCGGTCCTCCTGCTCGAAGGACTCGGTGAGGTCCTGCACGAGCTGCGGCACATCCGCGAACCGGCGGCCCACGACCCGGCTGTTGAGCCGCGCGCGGAGATCCGCCAGCGAGGTCTCGCCGATCGGCGCCGGGCAGTCGACCATGCGCTGCTCGACCCGGCCGGTGTCCGTGATCAGCACCAGCATCACCCGTGCGGGGGCCAGCGAGAGCAGCTCCACGTGTCGCACGGTCGAGCGGGTCAGCGAGGGATACTGCACCACCGCGACCTGCCGGGTCAGCTGCGCGAGCAGCCGCACCGTACGGCCCACGACGTCGTCGAGGTCGACGGCGCCGTCGAGGAAATTGTGGATGGCGCGCCGCTCCGGCGTCGACAGGGGCTTGACGCCCGCGAGCTTGTCGACGAAGAGGCGGTAGCCCTTGTCGGTCGGGATGCGGCCGGCGCTCGTGTGCGGCTGGGCGATGAAGCCCTCGTCCTCCAGCGCGGCCATGTCGTTGCGCACGGTCGCCGGGGACACGCCGAGGCGGTGCCGCTCGGTGAGGGCCTTGGAGCCGACGGGCTCCTCGGTGCCCACATAGTCCTGGACGATGGCGCGCAACACCTCGAGCCTGCGTTCGCTCAGCACCGCGCACCTCCAGTCCAGCCGTCTTACGGGGTCCTTCCCTGGCACTCCATGGTCACGAGTGCCAGATCCCTTCAGCCAGTGTACGGCCGTGCACCGCGGCGAGGGCAAGAGCGGTCCCGCCGTGCGCCCGCACACACCGCCGCCGCACGCCCGTCGGGCGGGCAACCGTACCGCGCTCCGGCTAGCGTCCGGGTATGGAGAGCCATGAGGGGACAGCCCGTTGGGAGCGGCTCGCGCCAGGGGTCGCGCGCCGCAGAATGCCCGTGTGGGACGCCACGATCGGGGTGATCGCGGGCCCGGCGGCCGTCCTGCTCGTCGACACCGGGGCGACGGTGGGCGAGGGCGCGGAGGTCCGGCGGGAGGTGCGGGAGCTCGTCGGCCGTGACGTGACACACATCGCTCTGACGCACCCCCACTTCGACCACGTCTTCGGCACGGCGGCGTTCTCCGGGGTGGAGGTGTACGGGGCGGTGGGGCTCGCTGGCGTCCTCCTCCGCGAGCGCGAGGAGCTCGCGCGGGACGCCGTGCGGCACGGCGTCGACCCGACAGCCGCCGCGGAGGCCGCGGACCTGCTCGTACGGCCCCGCCACCCGGTCTCCGGCGAGCTCACGCTCGACCTCGGCGACGGGCGGCAGGCACTGCTGGCCAACGTGGGTCCCGGCCACACGGCGCACGACCTGGCGGTGCTGGTGGCGGGGGCGGACGGGGCGCCGGAGATCGTCTTCTGCGGTGACCTGGTCGAGGAGTCGGGCGATCCGCAGGCGGGCCCGGACGCGCTCCCCCGGCAGTGGCCGGCCGCGCTGGACCGGCTGCTGGCGCTGGGGGGCGCGGACGCGGTGTACGTACCGGGGCACGGGGCCGTGGTGGACGCGGCGTTCGTGCGGGAACAACGTGACGCGTTGGCGGCGCGGTTCGGCGTGTCGTGAGGCGGGGGTGAGGTGGGGGGTGAGGTGTGCCGCGACGTCCGGATCTTGATCCACAATGGCGCGCGTGCGCGGCAGAGGCTGCACACCCCCGGGGGAGGACCCCCGGACCCCCGGCCGCGGACACCCGCCGCTCTCGCAGAATGGTCGCCATGCGCAGCAGAGAATACGGTCCCGATCTCACCCCTCCGTGGAAGCGTCAGCAGCCCGCACCCGAGGTGGGCGCCGAGCCCGATCTCGTGGTCGAGGAGGTCACCACCGGCTTCTGCGGGGCGGTGATCCGCTGTGAGAAGACCGCGCAGGGGCTCACGGTCACCCTGGAGGACCGGTTCGGCAAGCACCGCGTCTTCCCGATGGAGCCGCGCGGGTTCCTGCTGGAGGGGCGCGTGGTGACGCTCGTGCGCCCGGCGGCCGCGAACACGCCGCAGGGCCCGGCCCGTACGGCCTCCGGCTCGCTCGCCGTCCCCGGAGCGCGGGCGCGGGTGGCTCGCGCGGGGCGCATCTACGTCGAGGGCCGCCACGACGCGGAGCTCGTGGAGCGGGTGTGGGGCGACGACCTGCGGATCGAGGGCGTGGTGGTGGAGTATCTGGAGGGCATCGACGACCTCCCGGCCATCGTGCGGTCCTTCGCGCCGGGGCCGGACGCGCGGCTGGGCGTCCTGGTCGACCACTTGGTGCCGGGCTCGAAGGAGTCGCGGATCGCGGCATCCGTCACGGACGAGAACGTCCTGGTGGTGGGCCATCCGTACATCGACGTGTGGGAGGCGGTGAAGCCGGCGTCGGTGGGTATTGAGGGGTGGCCTCGGGTGCCGCGAGGGGAGGACTGGAAGTCGGGGGTGTGCCGGGCGCTGGGGTGGCCGGTGAATACGGGGGCGGCTTGGCAGCGGATTCTGTCGAGTGTGCGCTCGTACAAGGACCTGGAGCCGGAGCTCCTCGGGAGGGTTGAGGAGCTGATCGACTTTGTGACGGTGGTCGATTAGGCGCTGGGAAAGCTGTGCAGCATGGAAGTGTCCAAGGTCAGGTCGAGCGCCTCAATGGGCAACGATTCCCCGAACTTGTACGTGTTCCGCGTCCGGTAACTCGCTTCCTCGCCGACACCCATGGGGCCGGTGAGGAGGACACAGCTGGACTTGATCGGATCCACGATCAAGTACGCGGGCACCCGCCCGGCCGCGTAGATCGAGGACTTGATCACATAGTCGCGGTGGACGCTGGTCTTCGAAACCATCTCCACGACCAAAGTGACTGCCGGTGCGGGGAGGAGCCGCCCAGGGCCTTTGAATGCTCCGTGCTCGTGCACGACGAGATCCGGCTGCGGTTCGCTTGCCTCGCCGGGGATGGCGATGTCCTGCGTCTGGAGTGGATACCAGCGTTCCAGGGGGATCTGCCGTTTGATGAGCAGAATGTTGATGTTGTGGACCCAGTCGGGCCCTGCCAACATCACAATTTCCCCCCGCAACAGCTCGACCCGCCAGCCCTCGGGAACCTCAAGGTTCTCGAAGGTCGCGATCTTCGTCCGGTCATCCACAGCGGTCATCTCCGTGGTCCTCCACATGCGCCGCGTGACATATAGCGGCAGCCTATGGACAGCGCAGGCGGGCGTGCGGCCCATGCCCGTCAGTTCACCCGAACAGGTGATCAGTCCACCAGATCCCGCACCACCGCGTCCGCCAGCAGTCGCCCCCGCAGCGTCAGGACCGCACGTCCCTGCTCGTACGGCTCGGCCTGGAGCAGGCCGTCCTCCAGAGCCCGCTTCGCGGCCTCCGCGCCGGCCGGGGCCAGCAGGGACAGCGGGCAGCCGTCGATCAGGCGCAGCTCCAGCAGGATGCGTTCCACCCGCCGGTCCTCGTCCGGCAGGACCTCGCGGCCCGCGCCCGGGGAGCGGCCCTCGGTGAGGGCCTGTGCGTAGGCGCCCGGGTGCTTGACGTTCCACCACCGCACGCCCCCCACATGGGAGTGTGCGCCGGGGCCCGCGCCCCACCAGTCCGCGCCGCGCCAGTAGAGCTCGTTGTGGCGGCAGCGCCCGGCCTCGCTCGTGGCCCAGTTGGAGACCTCGTACCAGCTGAAGCCCGCGGCCGTGAGCCGGTCCTCGGCGATCAGATAGCGGTCGGCGTGGACGTCGTCGTCCGTCATGGGGACCTCGCCGCGCCGGATCCGGCGGGCCAGCTGGGTGCCCTCCTCGACGATCAGCGCGTACGCCGAGACGTGGTCGGGGCCCGCGCCGATCGCGGCGTCGAGGGAGGCGCGCCAGTCGTCGTCGGACTCCCCCGGCGTGCCGTAGATCAGGTCGAGGTTGACGTGCTCGAACCCGGCGGCCCGCGCCTCCGCGACGCATGCCTCCGGGCGGCCCGGGGTGTGCGTGCGATCGAGGATCTTCAGCACGTGCTGCCGGGCGCTCTGCATGCCGAAGGAGATCCGGTTGAAGCCGCCCTCGCGGAGCTCCGCGAGATAGCGGGGGTCGACGGACTCCGGGTTGGCCTCGGTGGTGATCTCCGCGCCCTCCGCGAGCCCGAACTCGTCGCGGATCGCGCCCAGTATCCGTACGAGGTCGGCGGCGGGCAGCAGCGTGGGCGTGCCGCCGCCGACGAAGACGGTCTCCACCGGGCGCGGGTCGTCGCCGAGCACCTTCCGCGCGAGGCGGACCTCGTGGGCGAGCGTCTCGGCGTAGTTGTCCCGGGAGGCCAGGGCCCCGCCGGAGCCGCGCAGCTCGCTCGCGGTGTAGGTGTTGAAGTCGCAGTACCCGCAGCGCGTCGCGCAGTACGGCACATGCAGATAGAAGCCGAGCGGCCGCCGCCCGGCGCCCTCCAGGGCGTGGTGGGGCAGCGCCCCGTCCTCGGGCATGGGTTCGCCGTCAGGCAGTACGGAAGGCATGGGTCCATTGTCCGGCATCGGCCGCCGGACCCCTCACCTCCGCCCGGCTCGGGCCTCGCGGGCGCCCGCGTACGCCCCGGCCGGCAGGTCGTCGGTCCACGCTCGGCCTCAGGCCTCGCGGGCGCCCGCGTACATCTCCTCGATGAGGTTCTTGTACTGCCGCTCCACGACGGGCCGCTTGAGCTTGAGGCTCGGGGTGAGCTCGCCGTGCTCGATGTCGAGGTCGCGCGGCAGCAGCCGGAACTTCTTGATCGTCTGCCAGCGCTGGAGGCCCTCGTTGAGCCGCCGCACATAGCCGTCGATGAGCTCCTCGGTCTCCTTGGCGGCGACCACCTCGGCGTACGGCTTGCCGCCGAGGCCGTGCTCGGCGGCCCAGACCATGAGGGTGGGCTCGTCGAGGGCGATGAGCGCGGTGCAGAAGTTGCGGTCGGCGCCGTGCACCAGGATGTTCGAGACGAAGGGGCAGACGGCCTTGAACTGGCCCTCGACCTCGGCGGGCGCGACGTACTTCCCGCCCGACGTCTTGATCAGGTCCTTCTTGCGGTCGGTGATGCGCAGATAGCCGTCCGGGGACAGCTCTCCGATGTCGCCGGTGTGGAACCAGCCGTCGGACTCCAGGACCTCCGTGGTCTTCTCGGGCAGCCCGTGATAGCCGGCCATGACGCCGGGGCCGCGCAGCAGGACCTCACCGTCGTCGGCGATCCGGACCTCGGTGCCGGGCAGCGGCTTGCCGACGGTTCCGGTGCGGTAGGACTCGCCAGGGTTGACGAAGCTGGCGGCGCTGGTCTCCGTGAGGCCGTAGCCCTCCAGGATGTGAACGCCCGCGCCGGAGAAGAAATAGCCGATGTCCGGGGCGAGCGCGGAGGCGCCGGAGACGCACGCGCGCAGCCGCCCGCCGAACGCCTCGCGGATCTTGGTGTAGACGAGCGCGTCGGCGACCTTGTGCCGGGCGGCGAGCCCGAAGGGGACCGTTCTGCTGCCGGTGCGGCGGTAGTTGTCCTGGGCGGCCTTGGCGTACTCGCGGGAGACCTCGGCGGCCCAGTGGAAGATCTTGTACTTGGCTCCGCCGCCCTCGCGCGCCTTGGCCGCGACGCCGTTGTAGACCTTCTCGAAGATGCGCGGCACGGCGGCCATATAGGTGGGCCGGACGACCGCGAGGTTCTCCACTATGCGGTCCACGCGCCCGTCCACGGCGGTGACATGCCCGGTGCTGATGTGGCTGACGGTGAGCACCTTGCCGAAGACGTGCGCGAGCGGCAGCCACAGATACTGCACGTCGTCGGCGCGCACCAGGCCGGACGCCTGGATGGCGCGCGCCATGTAGGCCCAGGAGTCGTGGATCAGGCGTACGCCCTTGGGGCGGCCGGTGGTGCCCGAGGTGTAGATCAGGGTCGCGAGCTGGTCGGCCCGCAGCGCCTTGATCCGGTCCCGCACGGCGTCGGGGTTCGCCTTCAGGTGGGCGGCGCCGCGCCGCTCCAGCTCGGCGAGGGTGAGGACGAAGCCCTCCGGGTCCTCCTCGGCGGGGGTGGCGTCCTCGGCGTCGATCACCACGACGTGGACGAGTCCGGGCAGGTCGGCGCGGTGCTCGCGGACCTTGGCGAGCTGGGCGGCGTCCTCGGCGATCAGTACCCGGCTCTCGGAGTCGGCCAGGATGAAGGCCGTCTCCTCGGCGTTGGTGCTGGGGTAGACCGTGGTGGTGGCGGCGCCGGAACAGAGCACTCCGAGGTCCGCGAGGATCCACTCCACCCGGGTGGAGGCGGCGAGCGCCACCCGCTCCTCGGGGTGCACGCCGAGGTCGATCAGGCCGGCGGCGATGGCGAAGACGCGGTCGGCGGCCTCCCGCCAGGTGAGCGAGGCCCAGGCGTCGGGGCGGCTGCCGGAGGGCGAGGGCACCGGATAGCGGTACGCCTCGGCGTCGGGGGTCGCCTCTACGCGTTCGACGAGGATCGTCGCCACGGAGGGCGGACGGTTCTCGATCAAAGCCTGTGTCTCGGTCACGGCGTCCTCCGGGGCCCGATTCGTTGCTGGTGACTCGCGAGTAACCTTCCAAGCAGTGATCAGACTAGAGCCCGTTCGGCCCTTGCGTAAGGGGCTGTGGACGGCTTGTCGAAGCTGTGACCGGCCGAACGGCCGGACGGTGCCCGCACCCGGTTCGAGCTGCGCCTTCCGGGAACGCGAAGCGCCCGCCCCCACGCGGGGGACGGGCGCTCACGGCCTGCCGGTCCTGGTCCGGCGTGCTACTTCTTGCCCTTTTCGCCGCCGTCGGAGTCCGAGGACAGCACCGCGATGAATGCCTCCTGGGGCACCTCCACGCTGCCGACCATCTTCATCCGCTTCTTGCCTTCCTTCTGCTTCTCCAGCAGCTTGCGCTTACGGGAGATGTCGCCGCCGTAGCACTTGGCGAGGACGTCCTTGCGGATCGCGCGCACCGTCTCACGGGCGATGACCCGCGAGCCGATGGCGGCCTGGATCGGCACCTCGAAGTTCTGCCGCGGGATGAGCTCGCGCAGCTTGGCGACGAGCCGCACGCCGTACGCGTACGCCTTGTCCTTGTGCGTGATCGCGGAGAACGCGTCGACCTTGTCGCCGTGCAGCAGGATGTCGACCTTGACCAGGCTGGCCTGCTGCTCGCCGGTGGGCTCGTAGTCCAGCGAGGCGTAGCCGCGGGTCTTGGACTTCAGCTGGTCGAAGAAGTCGAAGACGATCTCCGCGAGGGGCAGGGTGTAGCGCAGCTCGACGCGGTCCTCGGAGAGGTAGTCCATGCCCAGCAGCGAGCCGCGGCGGGACTGGCAGAGCTCCATGATCGCGCCGACGAACTCGTTCGGCGCGAGGATGGTGGACTTGACGACCGGCTCGTGCACCTCGGCGATCTTCCCCTCGGGGAACTCGCTCGGGTTGGTGACGATGTGCTCGGTGCCGTCCTCCATGTTGACGCGGTAGACCACGTTGGGGGCGGTCGCGATGAGGTCCAGGCCGAACTCGCGCTCGAGCCGCTCGCGGATCACGTCCAGGTGGAGCAGGCCGAGGAAGCCGACGCGGAAGCCGAAGCCGAGGGCGGCCGAGGTCTCCGGCTCGTAGACCAGCGCGGCGTCGTTGAGCTGGAGCTTGTCCAGGGCCTCGCGCAGCTCGGGGTAGTCCGAGCCGTCCAGCGGATAAAGGCCCGAGAACACCATCGGCTTGGGGTCCTTGTAGCCGCCCAGGGGCTCGGTGGCGCCATTGGCGAACGAGGTGATCGTGTCACCGACCTTGGACTGCCGCACGTCCTTCACACCGGTGATGATGTAGCCCACCTCGCCGACGCCCAGGCCGTCGGAGGGGGTCATCTCGGGCGAGGAGACGCCGATCTCCAGCAGCTCGTGGGTGGCGCCGGTCGACATCATCTTGATGCGCTCGCGCTTCTTCAGCTCGCCGTCCACGACCCTGACGTAGGTGACCACGCCGCGGTAGGAGTCATAGACCGAGTCGAAGATCATCGCGCGGGCGGGGGCGTCCTTGACGCCGACCGGGGCCGGGACCTCGGCGATGACCTTGTCGAGCAGCGCGTCCACGCCGACGCCGGTCTTCGCGGAGACCTTGAGCACGTCGGAGGGGTCGCAGCCGATGAGGTGCGCCAGCTCGGCGGCGAACTTCTCGGGCTGGGCGGCCGGCAGGTCGATCTTGTTGAGGACCGGGATGATCGTGAGGTCGTTCTCCATCGCCAGATAGAGGTTGGCGAGGGTCTGCGCCTCGATGCCCTGGGCCGCGTCCACGAGGAGGATGCAGCCCTCGCACGCGGCGAGGGAGCGCGAGACCTCATAGGTGAAGTCGACGTGACCAGGGGTGTCGATCATGTTGAGGATGTGGGTGTTGCCCTTGTCCTCGGTGGGGGCCCAGGGCAGCCGGACCGCCTGCGACTTGATCGTGATGCCGCGCTCGCGCTCGATGTCCATCCGGTCGAGGTACTGCGCGCGCATCTGCCGCTGGTCGACCACGCCGGTCAGCTGAAGCATCCGGTCGGCGAGCGTCGACTTGCCGTGGTCGATGTGCGCGATGATGCAGAAGTTACGGATCAGAGCCGGGTCGGTACGGCTCGGCTCGGGCACGTTGGTAGGGGTCGCGGGCACGCAGGATCCATTCGGTGACTTCGGCGCTTGAACGCCAGTCTCGGCGGGAGTCGGGTATACGACCCCTCCATCGTCCCATGAGCGGCGGGTACGGTCCGGTTTGGGAGCCCGGAGCGCCTGCTGGTAGCCTGGTCCACTGTGCCTCGTGCCCTCTCACGTGCGAGTGCGCAACATCGAAATCCAACGAACCTGAAAAGGCTCTTTCGTGGCGAACATCAAGTCCCAGATCAAGCGGAACAAGACCAACGAGAAGGCGCGCCTGCGCAACAAGGCCGTCAAGTCCTCGGTCAAGACCGTTGTCCGCGCGGCCCGCGAGGCGATCGCCGCCGGCGACGCCGCCAAGGCCACCACCGCCGTCGCCCTGGCCGGCAAGAAGCTGGACAAGGCCGTCAGCAAGGGTGTTCTGCACAAGAACGCCGCTGCCAACAAGAAGTCGGCGCTGGCCAAGCAGGCCGCGGCCATCAAGGCCTGAAGCCTTTCCGGGGCCTGAGCCCCGAACCGTCGGTACGGACCCAGCGGACCCTCTCTACCGCTCCGTCCCGGCACCCTTCGCCGCACTCGGTCGTTCGCCACGCGGGTGCGGCATGAGCCTCACGGCTCACTGAACGATCCGAAGGCCCCGTGCCCAGCCCTTCCCCGGGCGGGTACGGGGCCTTCGGCTTGCCCGTGGCAGAATTCCGCAGACCGTTTGCGCCGATCGTGGCGGCGGGGCCCTTCGGGCGCGCGGTGGTGTGCCGGAGGGCCGAATCTTCCGGCCCTCCGGTGATCGAAGCGGCTCAGGCGCGGCTGCGGGCCGCGCGGGCCACCGCGACGACGGCCTTCTCCAGGGCATACTCCGGGTCGTCCCCGCCGCCCTTCACACCCGCGTCCGCCGCGGCGACGGCCCGGAGCGCGACGGCGACACCGTCCGCCGACCAGCCCCGCATCTGCTGGCGCACCCGGTCGATCTTCCACGGCGGCATGCCCAGCTCCCGGGCCAGGTCACCCGGGCGGGCGCCCCGCGGCGCGGAGGCGAGCTTGCCGATCGCCCGGACGCCCTGCGCGAGGGCGCTGGTGATCAGCACGGGGGCGACGCCGGTGGACATCGCCCAGCGCAGCGCCTCCAGGGCCTCGGCCGCCCGGCCCTCCACGGCCCGGTCGGCGACGGTGAAGCTGGACGCCTCGGCGCGGCCGGTGTAATAGCGCGCCACGACGGCCTCGTCGATCGTGCCCTCGATGTCGGCGACGAGCTGGGCGCAGGCGCTGGCCAGCTCGCGCAGATCGCTGCCGATCGCGTCCACCAGGGCCTGGCACGCCTCCGGGGTCGCGGAGCGGCCCGTCGCCCGGAACTCCGAGCGCACGAACGCCAGGCGGTCGGCCGGCTTGGTCATCTTCGGGCAGGCGACCTCACGGGCCCCGGCCTTGCGGGCCGCGTCCAGCAGGCCCTTGCCCTTGGCGCCGCCCGCGTGCAGCAGGACGAGAGCGATCTCCTCGGCGGGCGACCCGATATAGCTCTTCACATCCTTCACCGAGTCCGCCGAGAGGTCCTGCGCGTTGCGCACGATCACGACCTTGCGCTCGGAGAACAGCGACGGGCTGGTCAGCTCCGCCAGCGTGCCCGGCTGGAGCTGGTCCGAGGTGAGATCCCGGACGTCGGTGTCCGCGTCGGCGGCACGGGCGGCGGTCACCACCTCGCGCACGGCGCGGTCCAGGAGGAGATCCTCCTGGCCCACGGCGAGCGTGACGGGGGCGAGCATGTCGTCGGTTGCAGTCTTCCTGGCCATCGCGTCCAGCATCCCACGCACCGGTGACACTCCCGCCCGCGTGACCGGACGGGCATACCGCACAATGATCGGGTGAGCAGCGTTCCCCCTTCCTTTCCGGCATCTCCGGCCTCCTCCCCGTCGCCCGCCTTCGACGCGGCCGGCCCCGTACGGCACCTGCTGGTGCTCCCCGACCGCGACGCCGCCGACGAGGCCGCGGAGGAGGCGGCGCAGCGCTTCACCCTGGACGAGGAGCCCCAGGTGGTGCGCGAGGCCCTCGCGGGCGAGGACGACGCCGAGGACGCCCAGTGGCTCGTGGTCCTGGAGGACCCCCGCGGCACCCTCGCCCCCGACACCCTGCGCGAGCTCGCCGAGGAGTACGACGGCTGGCTCGAATCGGAGTGACGCGGGGGCGCCCCGGCCGGCTTCCTCCTCACTTCGCCAGGACCGCCGCGGCATCGCCGGTCACCGCCACCGGCCCGTCCCTGTCCGTGCGCACCACCGTCGCGCCCTGGGCCTGGAGGGCGTGGAGCGTGCGGGGTGACGGGTGCCCGTAGCGGTTGCCCGCGCCCACGGAGACGACCGCCAGCCGTGGCCGGAGCCCGCGTATCAGCTGGGGGTCCTGGTGGGCCGAGCCATGGTGGGCGACCTTGAGGACATCCACCGGGGGCAGGTCGGGCCGGGCCTCCGCCAGGGCCTGCTGGGCGGGCGGTTCGAGGTCGCCGAGCAACAGCAGGGTCAGCCCGGCGCTTCGGACCAGGAGGGTGACGCTCGCGTCGTTCGGCCCGTCCTCCGCCGCGCCGGACGCCCCCGGGGGTGGTGGCCAGAGCACCTCCCAGGACAGCTCTCCCAGGTGCCGACGCTCCCCCGGCGCCGCCTCCACGACCGGAACGCGCGCCCGCTCCGCCTCCCGGCGCACGAACGCGGCCCGGCCCGGCGGCTGGGCGAACGTCGTCGTCTCGATCGCCCCGACCGTCCGGCCACGCAGCACGCCGGGCAAGCCGTCGACGTGATCCGCGTGAAAGTGCGTGAGCAGTAAGAGCGGTACGCGCTCCACGCCCAGGGCGCGCAGGCAGCGGTCGACGGCCCGGGGCTCGGGCCCTGCGTCCACCACCAGGGCGGTGCCCTCCCCCGCTGCCAGGACCAACGCGTCGCCTTGCCCCACATCGCACGCCGCGAACCTCCAGTCGGGCGGCGGCCAGCCGGTGACGACCCGGGTCAGAGGCACCGGGCGGACGATCGCGACGATCAGGAGCAGCGCGCAGGCCGCGCACACCCAGGGCCGGTGGAGCGTCCGGCGGGCGGCGAACACGGCGACCGCGGTCAGCGCCGCCAGCAGCAGCCCGCCGGGCCAGCCACTCGGCCAGCCGAGCTCCGCGCCGGGCAGGCTCGCTCCCGTGCGGGCGACGTCCGCGGCCCAGGAGGCGGGCCAGCCCGCGAGCCACGCGAGCGCCTCGGCGAGGGGCGGGACGAACGGCGCGGTGACCAGGGCGGCGAAGCCGAGCACCGTCGCGGGGGCAACGGCCAGCTCCGCCAGGAGATTGCACGGAACGGCGACCAGGCTCACCCGCGCCGCCATGACCACGATCACCGGCCCGCACAGGGCCTGCGCCGCCGCGGCCGCGGCCAGGGCCTCCGCGGCGCGGGGCGGGACCCCGCGCCGCCGCAGCCCGTCGCCCCAGCGGGGAGCGAGGGTGAGCAGGGCTCCGGTGGCCAGGACCGACAGCAGGAAGCCATAGCTCAGGGCCAGCCATGGGTCCCAGAGCAGGAGCAGCAGCACGGACGCCGCGAGCGCGGGCAGCAGGCTGCGGCGTCTGCCCGTGCCGATGGCCAGCAGCGTGATCAGTCCGCATCCGGCCGCGCGCAGCACGCTCGGCTCCGGGCGGCACACGACCACGAACCCCAGCGCCAGCACCGCGCCCAGCACCGCCGTGAGCCGCAGCGGCAGCCCCAACCGGGCGGCCAGGCCGCGCCTTTCGGCGCGCGTGGCGAGGTGCGGCGGGCCGATGAGCACCGCGATCAGGATCGCCAGGTTGCTCCCGGAAACGGCCAGCAGGTGCGTCAGATCCGTGGCCCGGAAGGCGTCTTCGAGGTCGGGCGGGATGCGTGACGTATCCCCCACCACCAGCCCTGGAAGGAGCGCCCGGGCATCCGGCGCCAGCCCGTCCGTGGCGTCACGGAGGCCCGCCCGGAGCCCGGCGGCCGTCCGCTGGAGCGCGTTCGGCCGCTCGACGACGTGGGGTGGGTCCTGCCCGCTGACACGGACAACCGCGGTGATCTTGTCGCCCTGCCGGGAGGGCGGGGCGAGGCGCCCGGTGACCCGGACCCTGGTGGAGGGCAGCAATCCGAGCCAGGACGGGTGGGCGATCAGCAGGACGGGCGTACGGACGGCCGTCTCGTGGTCCGCGGTGACCAGGCGGGTCGCTTCGCCCTCCACCACGACGGTGGGGGTCTCCGATGTCCGGTGACCGGAGTGAGCGGCATGCGGGTCGTCGGTGACCGTGACGTCGAGGGTCGCCTCGGCGTAGTGAGCGGCGAGGGCGGGGACGGGGCCCGCGTGCGCTTCGGCGGTGGCCAGAGCGGCCGTTGTGGCCGCGGCGGTGGCACAGAGCAGCATCGCCGCGACGGCGGTGGCGGTGGCTTTCGCCGTGACTCCGGGCGAGGGGAGGCCGGCGGGATCCTCCTCTGCGCCAAGCCCCGCGTGCGTGCCCTTGCGCCGGAGGGCCACCAGCACCACGCATGCCACCGTCGCACCCACCGCTGCCACCGCCACGACCGTCGTTCCGTCCGTGACCAGAGCCAGGGCCGCGGCCACCCACGCGGCCACGGCGGGCATCACCAGGCGCAGGTCGGGCGGGGGGTTGTCGGGCGGGGGCTCGTCGGGGCGGGAGTCGTCAGGAGGAGGTTCGTCAGAGCGGGACTCGTCGGGGCGGGGCTCATCGGGGTGCCGGTCGTCGGGCGAAGGTGCGTCAGGCGGGCGGGCGTCTGGGCGGGCGGCGGGGCGGGAGTCGTCAAGGTGCGGGTCGTCGGGCGGAGATGGGTCAGGCTGTGCCTCAGGGGGACGGGCGCCGGGGCAGTGGACGCCGGGGCGGTGGGCCTCGGAGCGGCGGGCCTCGGGCTGAGGGGCATCAGACGGGCGGCCATCAAGTGGGCGGGCATCGGGCAGGCTGCCGTCAGGCCGGCGGGCATCAAGCGGACCGGCGCCGGGCAGGCGAGCGTCCGGCGGGTTCACGGCTGGACCAAGGGGCGGAGGTCGGTGAAGCGGCGGGCGCCGATGCCGTTGACGTGGCGGAGTTCGTCCACGGAGCGGAAACCGCCGTGCTCGGTGCGGTAGTCGACGATGTGCTGGGCGAGGACAGGACCCACGCCCGGCAGGGAGTCGAGCTGTTCGGCCGTCGCGGAGTTGAGGCTGACGGGACCGGCGGGTCTGCCGCCCGCCGAGGCGCCGGGTGCCGGCACGCTCGCCGGCACCTGCGGCCCACCCACGACGATCTGTTCGCCGTCCATGAGCACCCGGGCCCGGTTGAGCCCCGTGGTGTCCGTGCCCGGCCGCGCGCCTCCGGCGGCGTCGAGCGCGTCGACCACCCTCGATCCGGACGGCAGGCGCTGGATGCCGGGCCGCAGCACCTTGCCCGTCACGTCCACCACCACGCTGCCGCCACCACGGTTCGCGGGACTCGCGCGGTCGGCCGGAGGCACCACCGTCGGGACGGCGGCCACCACGGCCGGTGCCTCCCGGTCCGGCGGACGCACGGTCCGCGGGCGGCCCGCCCAGAAGTGGTACGCGGCGAACACGCACGCCGCGACCAGCACGACCGCGAGCGCGGCCAGTGTCTTCGGCTCGATCCCGCAGCGGAGCCGCACCCACATCGGGAGCCGGTCCACCACGGCCGCCCGCCAACCACCGTGCGCGCGAGGCTCTTTGGACACGCTCCCGGCGGGCGGATCGGGGCTGCCACGCCCGGTCCGCCGTTCCGGGAACAGCGTCGCCGCCCGCTCCTCCGGCGAGCGGTCGGCCCGGGTCCCGGCGCCCGAGCGTGGCGGATCAAGTGTCAGGGTGTTCCGGCGATCAGTCATGTCACGACGGTAGGCGCGTTCGTCCGATCTCGCCGATGCCGCCCAAATTCCGTGGATAACCGGCTAGTTGTGGATAACTCCGTCACCCGAACGAAGCGTTCCACCACCCCGAGAAGCGCCACGCGGAGCACCCCGAGAAGTGGCCCCGACAAGCACCGCGATCATCCCCCGGAGAAGCGGAATCGCCCCCACCGGCGCCCTGAAACCGCGGGCCACCCCTCAGCGCGGCGCCACCACCACGCCCAGCAACCCCGGCCCCGTGTGGGCCCCGATCACCGCGCCCACCTCGCTGACGTGCAGGTCGAGCAGCCCAGGCACCCGCTCCCGCAGACGATCCGCGAGGAGCGTGGCCCGGTCGGGCGCGGCGAGGTGGTGAACGGCGATGTCGACGGGTGCGGCGCCGGCCCGTTCCACAGCGATCTCCTCAAGGCGGGCGATGGCCTTGGAGGCCGTACGGACCTTCTCCCGCAGCTCGATCCGGCCGTCGTCGAGCTGGAGCAGCGGCTTGACCGCGAGCGCCGACCCCAGCAGCGCCTGCGCCGCGCCGATCCGGCCGCCGCGGCGGAGGTAGTCGAGGGTGTCGACGTAGAAGTACGCCACCGTGCCCTGCGCGCGCTTCTCGGCGGCGGCGACGGCCTCGTCGAGCGTGCCGCCCGCCTCCGCGGTCTCCGCCGCGGCCAGCGCGCAGAAGCCGAGCGCCATGGCGACCATGCCGGTGTCCACGACCCGCACCGGGACGGGCGCGTCCGCCGCCGCGAGGACCGCCGCGTCGTAGGTGCCCGAGAACTCGGCGGAGAGGTGGAGGGAGACGATGCTCTCCGCGCCCGACTCGGCCGCCGCACGGTAGGCGGCCGCGAAGACCTCGGGGCTCGGCCGGGAGGTGGTCACCGGCCGGCGCTTCTCAAGCGCCTGGGCGACCGAGCGCGCGGAGATCTCGGTGCCTTCCTCAAGTGCCTCGTCACCCAGGACGACCGTGAGCGGTACGGCGGTGATGTCGTGCCGCTCCATCGCCCGCTGTGGCAGATAGGCCGTGGAATCCGTGACGACAGCGACATGGCGGGACATGTTCCGGAGGTTACCCGTCAGGCCGCTTCCACGGCAGGGCGGACCCCGTACGCGTGATCGTTCCGCCGGAAGCCCGGACAGCGGGCCGTGCGGTCGGGTAGTGCTGTGCGGGCGGGCAAGGCTGTACGGCGAGGGCAAGACCGTACGGCCGGGCAAGGCTGTACGGCCAGGCAAGCCCGTGCGCTCAGGTGGTGCTCTCCGGGCGGTGGCTCTTCTGCCAGGAGTAGCCGGGCTGCTGCCAGGTCTTGCGCCCCGCGATCGCGGACCGCTCGGGCCGCTCCCTTTCCGCCGCGCGGCCGGCGGCCCCGGGCTCCCCTGCGGCAGGCGCCTGCTTACCGGACGACGAGCCCGACGCGGACGACGGCCCCGACGCGGAGGACCCGGCGGCCTCCCCCGGCTCCTCCGTCATCCAGTGCCGCAGCGCGCCCGCCTCCATCTGGATCTGGCCGCTCAGCGTCTCCAGGTCGTCCTCGGCGAAGCGGCGGGCCCGGTCCTGCGCCGCCCAGCGGAGGGAATCCGCGGAGCCCTTGACACGCTCGGTGCGCTCGCGCAGCTCGGGCAGGCAGGCGGCGATCCTGGCCCTGTCGGGCTCGTTCTCCAGCCGCTTGAGGTCGTCGTCGAGCTCGTGGCCGTGCGCGCTGAGCCGCTCGAACAGGGCCTGCGCCTCGGACAGCGAGGCGTCCTCGGCGGCGGCGAGCCGCAGCGCCTCCTGGGTGGCGCGCATCGACGTCCGCAGGGAGAGCCGCAGCTGCGCGACCTCGCCGGCCGCGCCGGGCTGGGCGTACTGCCTGGCCTTCAGGCGGGTGTCCTCGACCGTCCGGCGGGCCTGGGTGACCGTGCGGTCGACCCCGCGCTTGACCGCGCGCACGGTCTTGACCGCGGCGATCACCCCGAGCGTGACGAGGACCGCGAAGATCAGCGCGACGATCACGGCCACGGCTTCCATGAACGCTCCTCAGCGAGCTCGGTCGGGTCGCCCCGTGGGAGCCCACGGGGGCTGGGGCACGGCGCGCGCCGCGGATCCGGGGGACCCGCGCCACCCCTCCACCGTAAACGGAAAGGGCAGGCCGGGGGTTCCGATCGAACCCCCAACCTGCCCGTAGGGAGAAACCCCGAAGGCCCCTCCGTGCCCGTTACGCCGGGACGATGTTCACCAGCTTCGGCGCCCGCACGATGACCTTGCGGATGCCCGCGCCGCCCAGGGCGGCGACGACGGCCGGGTCGGCCAGGGCGGCCTGCTCCAGCTCCTCGTCGGAGATCGACGGGGCGACCTCCAGGCGGGCCTTGACCTTGCCCTTGATCTGGACGACGCAGGTCACGGCCTCGTCGATCAGATACGCGGGGTCGGCGACCGGGAAGTCCGCGTGGACGACCGAGCCGGTGTGGCCCAGCTTGCGCCACAGCTCCTCGGCGATGTGCGGGGCCAGCGGGGCGACCAGCAGCACCATCTGCTCGGCGACCGTCCGCGGGACGTCGCTCAGCTTGGTCACGAAGTTGTTCAGCTCGGTGACCTTGGCGATGGCGGTGTTGAAGCGCAGGTTCGCCATGTCCTGGGTGACGCCGTCGATGGCCTTGTGCAGGGCCCGCAGCGTGGCCTCGTCGGGCTCGGCGGAGACCACGGTGACCTCGCCGGTGGCCTCGTCCACCACATTGCGCCACAGGCGCTGGAGCAGGCGGTACTGGCCGACGACGGCGCGCGTGTCCCAGGGGCGGGAGACGTCCAGGGGGCCCATCGCCATCTCGTACAGGCGCAGGGTGTCCGCGCCGTACTCGGCGCAGATCTCGTCCGGCGTGACGGCGTTCTTCAGGGACTTGCCCATCTTGCCGAGCAGCCGGCCGACCTTCTCGCCCTGGTAGTAGAACCCGCCGTCGCGCTCCTCCACCTCGGCGGCCGGTACGGCGATGCCCCGGCTGTCGCGGTAGACGTACGCCTGGATCATGCCCTGGTTGTAGAGCTTGTGGAACGGCTCGTTCGAGGAGATGTGCCCCAGGTCGAAGAGGACCTTGGACCAGAAGCGGGCGTACAGCAGGTGCAGCACGGCGTGCTCGGCGCCGCCGACGTACAGGTCGACACCGCCGTGCGGCTGGCCCTCGCGCGGGCCCATCCAGTAGCGCTCGGCGTCGGCGGAGACCAGGCGCTCGCTGTTGTGCGGGTCCAGGTAGCGCAGCTCGTACCAGCAGGAACCGGCCCAGTTGGGCATGGTGTTGGTCTCGCGGCGGTAGCGCTTGGGGCCGTCGCCGAGGTCCAGGGTGACGTTGACCCACTCCTCGTTCCGGGACAGCGGGGTCTCCGGGGAGGTGTCGGCGTCGTCCGGCTCGAAGGTGCGCGGGGAGTAGTCCTCGACCTCCGGCAGCTCCAGCGGCAGCATCGACTCGGGCAGCGAGTGGGCGACGCCCTGCTCGTCGTAGACGATCGGGAAGGGCTCGCCCCAGTAGCGCTGGCGGCTGAACAGCCAGTCGCGCAGGCGGAAGTTGACGGTGCCCTCGCCGATGCCCTGCTCGGTGATCCAGGCGATGGCGGTGCGCTTGGCCTCGTCGACGGCCATGCCGTTGAGGTCGAGCTTGTCGTTGGCGGAGTTGATGGCGGGGCCCTGGCCGGTGTACGCCTCGCCCTCCCAGCCCTCGGGCGGCTGGACCGTCCGCACGACCGGCAGCTCGAAGGCGGTCGCGAACTCCCAGTCGCGCTCGTCCTGGCCGGGCACGGCCATGATCGCGCCGGTGCCGTAGCCCATCAGGACGTAGTCGGCGACGAAGACCGGGACGGGCTCGCCGGTCAGCGGGTTGCGGGCGTACGCGCCGGTGAAGACGCCGGTCTTGTCCTTGCCCTCGGTCTGCCGCTCCACGTCGGTCTTGGACTGCGCCTGCTTGCGGTACGCGGCGATGGCGTCGGCCGGGGTGCGGGCGCCGCCGGTCCACGCGTCCTTGGTGCCCTCGGGCCACTCGGCCGGGACGACGGTGTCGACCAGGTCGTGCTCGGGGGCCAGCACCATGTAGGTGGCGCCGAAGAGGGTGTCCGGGCGGGTGGTGAAGACGGTGATCTTCTCGTCGTGGCCGATGACGTCGAAGGCGACGCGGGCGCCCTCGCTGCGGCCGATCCAGTTGCGCTGCTGGAGCTTGATGGCCTCGGGCCAGTCCAGCGCCTCCAGGTCGTCGATCAGGCGGTCCGCGTAGGCGGTGATCCGCATGTTCCACTGGCGCAGCTTGGACTTGAAGACGGGGAAGTTGCCGCGCTCGGAGCGGCCGTCGGCGGTGACCTCCTCGTTGGCCAGGACGGTGCCCAGGCCGGGACACCAGTTGACGGGCGCGTCGGAGGCGTACGCCAGGCGGTACTCCCCCAGCACGTCGGCGCGCTCGGCGGCCGTCAGCTCGCTCCACGCGCGCGTGCCGGGAGCCTGGCGCTCACCGCGCTCGAACTGCTCGACCAGCTCGGCGATCGGGCGCGCCTTGCCCGCCTCCGGGTCGTACCAGGAGTTGAAGATCTGCAGGAAGATCCACTGGGTCCACCTGTAGTACTCCGGGTCGATCGTCGCGAACGACCGGCGCTTGTCGTGGCCCAGACCCAGCCGGCGCAGCTGCGCCTTCATGTTCTCCATGTTGGCCTCGGTGGAGACCCGCGGGTGGGTGCCGGTCTGCACGGCGTACTGCTCGGCGGGCAGGCCGAAGGCGTCGAAGCCGAGGGTGTGCAGGACGTTGTGGCCCGTCATGCGGTGGTAGCGCGCGTAGACGTCGGTCGCGATGTAGCCCAGCGGGTGGCCGACGTGCAGGCCCGCACCCGAGGGGTACGGGAACATGTCCATGATGAACTTCTTGGGCCGGGCGACGACCGCGGGGTCGCCCGCCAGGTCACCGTCGGGGTTGGGGGCGTCGTAGGTGCCCTCCGCGTCCCAGAAGTCCTGCCAGCGTGCCTCGATGTCAGCGGCCAGCGCGGCCGTGTAGCGGTGCGGGGCAGCCACCTCGGCGGCGGTGTTGGTCTCGCTCATCGTCCTCAAAGCTCCATCGATCGTCGTCTCTACCTGCGGGCACCCGCGGAAATGAAAAATCCCCTCGCACAGGAGGGGACGCCGCGCTGATGCCGACCGGTCACCGGTCGGTACTGATCAGCGCGGCCCGCTAAGCAGAAGGCGTACGGCACGCATGGGGTCAGGTTACCGCAGGGGCCGAAGGGCCCGCACCGAGTATCCGGCGCGGGCCCGGCCGGTCAGCGGCGGTGACCCGGCACGTACGAGGTCACGTAGTTGTCGGCCGGCGTGCCGACGCCCGTGACGTTGTCGTAGCCGACGGTCGCCGACAGCGAGGTGTCGCCGCCCAGGCTGCGCAGGGAGGTCACCACACCGCCCTTGGCGTCGACGCCGTTGACGTAGTCGGAGCGCACGACGGCAAGGCCCTGGCCCGCACCCAGCGGGTGGTCGGTGACGTCGTGGTAGGCGGAGGTGCCGTACCGGTCGTAGATGCCCGGGTTGGCGAAGCCGATCGGCACTCCGTGGCGGGCCTGCTGGGCCAGCGCCTGGACACCGGCGATCACCGGGGCGGCGAGCGAGGTGCCGCCGATGCGGTACTCGCTGTACTTCTGCGAGCCGTCGGGGAACGTCTGCGTCTGGCCGACGAGGAAGCCGGTGCTGGAGTCGGCGACGGCCGCGATGTCCGGCTCGACGCGCATCGGGGTGGAGCCGTTCACCTTGGACAGCGCGTCGGGGACGACGCCGCGCTGGTAGAAGGGCTGCTGCACGAGCTTGCTGGTGCCGCCGCCGGCGCCGCCGGTGAAGGTGCCGGGGAAGCCCTCCCAGGTGTTGCCGTCCTTCGACAGCACGGCCTTGTGGGTGCCCCAGCCGGTCTCCCACTGGTACGTGTCGCCCTTGCCGACGGCGAGCGAGGTGCCGCCGACGGAGGTGACCCACTGGGAGTTCGACGGGGTGTCGACCATCTTGCTGCCGTGCTTGGCGGTGTTGTCGCCGTCGTCACCGGAGGAGAAGTAGAAGCCGATGCCCTCGACGGCGCCGGTCTGGAAGACCTGGTCGTAGGCCGCGGCCACGTCGGGGGTCTCATTGGCCTCGACGTCGCCCCAGGAGTTGGAGACGATGTCCGCGAGGCGCCCGTCGACGACCTTGTGCAGGGAGTCGATCAGGTCGTCGTCCTGGCAGGAGGCACCCGCGACATAGACGATGTCGGAGTCCGGGGCGACCGCGTGCACGGCCTCGATGTCGAGGGTCTCCTCGCCGTACCAGCCGGCCGCGTCGCAGCCGCCCTCACCGGTGCCGGTGTGGGTGTAGTCGGCGGGCAGCACCTGGGTGAACTGGCCCTTGCGGTAGCCCTTGTCGCCGTTGCGCTTGGCGTACTCGGCGGCGTCCTTGGCGATGGTCGGCGAGGCGTACGCGTCGGTGATGGCGACGGTGACGTTCTTGCCGGTGTAGTTCTTCGCGCCGTAGACGGACCGCAGCTGCTTGCCGGTGTAGCCCTTGATGGCGTACGGCGCGTGCGAGCCGTAGGCCGACGGGAGGCTGTCGTTCGTCTTCGAGCCGTAGTACGACGAGAAGGGGCCGGCGTTGACGAACGCGGCGCTCGGCCCGGGCAGGGTCTCGTCGTGCCGGGCGAGGCGCGGGGCGTTGTTCAGGCCCACGACGGTGAGGACGGCGCCGTTCACCGAGGCGGGGACGGAGGCGTTGCTGGACGGCGCGTGGTAGGTGCGGCCGTCCTTGGTGTAGTTGTGCAGCTCCGTGCCGAACGCCTTCTTGGCCGCGGCGGCGTCACCGGTGACGGTGATGTAGTGCTTGTTGGTGCCGGTCACCTTCAGGCCCGAGTCGGTCAGCCAGCCGGTGACCTTGGCTATCTGGGCCCTGGTGGCGCCGAACCGTTCCTGCGCCTGCTTGGCGGACAGGTATTTGCCGTACGAGGGCGACTTCGGGTCGGACACCGCGCGGGCGTAGTCGGCGAGGCCCTTGGCGTCCTGGCCGGCCAGGTAGACCCTGGCGGTGACCTTGTTGGACTCGGCGACGGTGCCGCGGTCGGCCGACGGCGTGGCCCACAGCGGCTTCGTTCCCTGGAGCGACTGCCGGCCGTGCGGGCCGGAGTCGGCCTGGGCGGTGGGAACACCGAGCGCGAGCGCCCCGGCGACCAGCGGCAGCGATGCCACCAAGGCCAGTCCGGCGCGTCCTCTGGAGCGGGTAGAACTCATGGAACCCCCTGGATGCGAATGGTCGCGTAAGGCCGTCCGCGCTGACATGGCACGGACACGCACATACGTCGCGCCACTCTTTCGATGAACTGTTCATCCAGGGGGCATGTGTTCGCCAAGATGCGACCAAGGAAGAGTCAGCAGTCAGTCAGGGGGGCACAAGTAAACCCACGAGTCGGCCGACATCCCGACGGGGCCTCGGCGGTGGGCGGCATGCGTGCGAAGTGCCGCCGAACGAACAGACGTTAGCAGTGGTACGGGCCGCCGCACCGGGGTTGTGCCAAGCGGACCCGACGCCCCCGCCGGCCTGCCTAGCGTGCTGCCGTATGAACCGCTTCCTCGACCACACCGGTGGAGTCCTCACCCTGGTCTCGCTCACCGCGACCGTCGTGTGGGGGCTCATCGCCACCGACCGGCTGCTGCTCACCCCGCGCGCCCGGCTGCTCTCGCAAGCCGTCCACCGGGCGACCGCCGCCGGCGCCCTCGGCTTCCTCCTGGTGCACGTCTGCGTCAAGGTCACGGAGGCCCACGCGTCGCTCCTCGCCGCCCTGGTGCCGTTCTCCTCCGGCGTGCGGGGCGCGGGCGGCCTGCTCGGACTGGGCGCCCTCGCGGCATATCTGATGGTGCTCGCCGGAGCGACCGGAGCCCTGCGGAGCGCCTTCGCGAGCAAGGGGCGCGCCCGCCGCTGGCGCGCCCTGCACGCCTGCGCGTATCCGGCGTGGTGCGCCGCCGTGCTGCACGGCCTCAAATCGGGCCGCGCACCGGCGGGTTGGGTGGCGACGAGCTACGGGCTGTGCCTCATCGCGGTGGCGGCGGCACTGGCCCTCCGGCTCGTACGCGCCCGCCGCGCGCACCCCGCCGGATCGGAACCCCCGGCGCCCGCCGCACCCCCGCCCGGCAGGCACACGATGGCGGCGGCTGCGGTGCGTACGGTCACCTCGCACCGGGCCCGCGCCCGCGTTCCCGGCCCGCGCACCGCCGTTGTCCACACGCCCGGCGCGCACGCCCTCGCCGGGCGTGTGCCCGCCGCCCTCACCGCCGAGGCCGGCACACCGGAGACCGGCGCGCACCGCGCCCCGGGGCAGGCCCGGTGAGCGGCCCGCTTCCCGACGTGCCCGAGGTGCTCGCACTCGGGCTGCCGCGGCTGACGGCCGGTTTCGACACGGCCCTGCGGCTCGACCGCAGGGCCCACCTCGCCGTGCACGGTTCGGCGCCCCGGCTCACGGAGGCCCAGGCGGCCGAGCTGGCCGAGACCGTCGCGCTGCGCGGCCGGGGCGGCGCGGGCTTCCCCTTCGCGCGGAAGCTGCGGGCCGTGGGCCGGGCGGCGCGGCGGCGGGGGCTGCGTCCGGCGGTGGTGGTCAACGGGTGCGAGGGCGAGCCCGCCTGCCGCAAGGACGCCGTCCTGCTCGCGCGCGCCCCGCACCTGGTGCTCGACGGCGCCCTGCTCGCCGCCGAGGCGCTCGGGGCGGGCACGCTCGTCGTCGGCGTGACCCGGGCGGCGACCGAGGCATCCGTACGCGAGGCGCTGGCCGAGCGCGGACTCGCCGACCGGCGCGGCCGGGCCCTGCGCGCCCGGGTGGTGCGCCTCCCCGAGCGGCTGGTCTCCGGCGAGTCCTCCGCCCTGCTGCGGGCCGCCGACGGCGGGCTCCCGCTGCCGCCCGGCCGCCACACCCGCGCCTCCGAGGAGGGGCTCGGCGGTGCGCCGACGCTGCTGTCCAACACCGAGACCTACGCCCAACTCGCCGTCGCCGCACGCCTGGGCGCCGGCCGCTACGCCTCGACGGGCACGGCGGACGCGCCCGGCACGCTGCTGCTCACGGTGTCCGGCGCGGTGCCCGAGCCCCGGGTCGTCGAGGTGCCGAGCGGCGTGCCGCTGGCGTACGCGCTGCGGGCGTGCGGCGCCGGCCCGGCGCTCCAGGGGGTGCTGACCGGCGGCTACCACGGCGCGTGGCTGGACGCGACGACCGCGTACGGCGCCACGGTCTCCCACGCGTCCCTCGCGGCCTGCGGCGGGGCGCTGGGCGCGGGCGCGGTGGTGCCGCTGCCCGTGGACACCTGCCCGCTGGGCGAGACCCTCCGGGTGGCGCACTGGCTGGCCGCCGAGTCCGCGGGGCAGTGCGGCCCGTGCCGGCTCGGACTGCCGTCGGTGGCCGGAGCACTGGCGGACGTGCTGGCCGGGGGCGGGCGGGGCGCCCTGGAGGCCGTGCGGGAGGCCGCGGGCGGGGTGCGCGGGCGCGGTGCCTGCGGGCATCCGGACGGGGCGGCGCGCTTCACGCTGAGCGCGCTGTCCGCGTTCACCGACGACCTGGCCGCGCACGTGCTGGGCGGCGGCTGCGGTCGCGGCACGGCCGGGGCGCTGCCGCTCCCCCTGCCCGCCGGGGCGAGCGCCGCGAACCCGGAGAGCGCCGAGCGGCTCGCGGTGGACTGGACGCTGTGCGAGGGCCACGGGCTGTGCGCGGGGCTGCTGCCCGAACTCGTACGGCTGGGCCCGGACGGCTATCCGGCGCTCGCGGACGCCGGGGTGCCGACGCACCTGCGCGGGCGCGCGCTGCGGGCGGTACGCCGCTGCCCGGCGCTGGCACTGCATCTCGACAAGGGAGCCGACGGGCTCTGACCGTAGGCGCGAAACAAAAGAAGAGCGGGCCGTCCGTTTCCGGACGACCCGCTCATTCACTGTGGAGCTAAGGAGAATTGAACTCCTGACCTCCTGCATGCCATGCAGGCGCTCTACCAACTGAGCTATAGCCCCTTGTTCTGTTTTCCGCCCGGTTTCCCTGGCGACACGGATTACATTACACGGACCTCCCCCCCATCTGCCAAATCGCTTGCCCGGCAGCGCTTGGAACGACCGGGAACGGGGTAGCGTCGGCCCCCTGTGCCCTATTTGTCGCTTATGGACCCGGAGTCGCGCCCCGTGACAGCCCGCCGTGCCGCACCGATCGCCGCATCGGTGTGCCTGGCGTCCTTCGTCTGCTTCTGGCTCGCCCAGCGCGCGGCCCACGTCTCGACGATCGACCTGCTCGTCTACCGCGCCGAGGGCTGGACCGTGCGCACCGGCGGCGACCTCTACGCGA
Organism: Streptomyces sp. NPDC020379; assembly: GCF_044387105.1. Lineage (NCBI taxonomy): Bacteria > Bacillati > Actinomycetota > Actinomycetes > Kitasatosporales > Streptomycetaceae > Streptomyces > Streptomyces sp. NPDC020379. The sequence goes on along the minus strand of NZ_JBIRVR010000004.1, from coordinate 337,547 downwards.
TGCGGGCCACCCACGCGCACCTGCCCACCACCTACCCGCCCTTCGCGGCGTTGCTGTTCACCCCGCTGACCCTGCTCGCCACCGCCCCGCTGCGCGCCCTGGCCACCGCCGCCAACCTCGCTCTGCTGCTCGCCCTCACCCACCTGTCACTCCGGCTGACCGGACGGCCGCCTCGCGCCGCCGTGACGCTCGTCGCTGCCGCGCTGTGCGTCTGGTGCGAACCGGTGTGGACGACCCTGCGCTACGGACAGGTCAACCTCCTCCTCGCCGTCCTGGTGCTGTGGGACCTGACCCGGGCCGCCGGGCGGGGCGGACGCTGGGCGGGCGTGGGCATCGGCCTCGCGGCGGGCATCAAGCTCACCCCGGCGCTGTTCGCCGTCTTCCTGGCCGCCACCGGGTTCACCCGCCGACCCGGAGAGGCGTCCGGAGGCGAACTGCGACAGGCCGCCCTCGCCTGCGCCGCCTTCACCGGCACGGCGGCCGTGGGCGCGCTCGCCCTGCCGTACGACTCCTGGCGCTACTGGACCGCCATGCTGTTCGCGGCCGACCGCGTCGGGCACGCCGAGGACGCCGCCGACCAGTCCCTGCGCGGCGTCCTGGCCCGGCTCCTGCACACCGGCGACCCCGGGCCCTGGTGGGCCGCCACGGCGGCCGTGGTGGCCGCGCTGGGGCTCGCCGTCGCGGTCCGGGCGCGGCTGTACGGGCCGGAGCCCACCGCGCACGCCTGGGGCGTGCTCTGCTGCGCGGCGACGGCCCTGCTCGTCAGCCCCGTCTCCTGGTCGCACCACTGGGTGTGGTGCGTGCCCATGGTGCTGCTGCTCGTCTCGGAGGCCGCCACGGCCACCGGCCGCCGCCGCGCCGCCTGGTGGGCGGCGGCCGCGGCGGCCGGAGCGCTCTTCTGCTCGTACGCGCTGTGGCGGGTGCCCCACACCTCAGCGGCGCGGCTCGAACTCCACCAGAGCGGCGGCCAGATGCTGCTCTCGGCCGGCTATCCGGCGGCCGGAGCGGCCTTCCTGCTGCTGGCCGCCGTCAGGACACCGCGCCCCGGGCCGGACGAGCTCAGTGACCACCGTGCTGACCGGAGCCGCCCCCGTGGTGGAACGCCATTACCTCGTCCGGCATCACCACGAAGGGGCGCATCATCCCCATGTCCTCGTGCTCCAGCAGGTGGCAGTGGTACATGAAGCGGCCCTTCGCGCCGTGGAAGCGGCCGATCACATTGGCCATCTGCCCGGCGGGCACCTGGATCACGTCCTTCCAGCCCGCGTCGCCGTCCGACACCGGTGCCTGCCCGGTGCGCTCCAGCGGGGTGCGGGTGCCGCCCAGCGTCTGGTCGAAGCCGGCGCCCGCGGGTGACGGGTAGAGGTCGCGGCCGAGCACCTGAAAGTCGATCAGGTGGATGTGCATCGGGTGCGTGGGACCGCCGAGGTTGAGGAAGCTCCACTGCTCCCAGGAGTCGTGCCCGACCATGAAGCCGAGCGCGTCGTCGAAGGCGCGAGCGCCCCTGAGGTACGTACGGACCGTGCCGTCCGCCGCCTTGACCTGGATCACGCCCTCGCCGGGGACCCGCACCTGGCCGGGTTCGACCTGACGCATCTCCCACAGTTGCGGGTGGCCGTCGCCCGCGGTGCCCGGCGGGGTGAGGGCGATCAGCCGGTGACCGTGCTTGGGCGCGGTCTCATGGGTGATGCGGCGGAACGAGCTGGAGATGACCTCCGGCAGCACGAACGACTCGCGCACCGGATCCCGTCCGACCCGGAACTGCATCACCTGCGGAAAGCGCACCCCGGGCGCCGCGTTGACCAGTCGCAGCCGGCGCCCGCGCAGCCCGCCGAAGTCGACGAGGAGGTCCATCCGCTCGGCGGGCGCCACGGACAGCGGGCCGTCCAGCGGCACCGGGCGTGGCAGCAGCCCGCCGTCCGTGCCGATCTGCCAGACGGCGCCGCGCACCGGCTCGCCGGTGTCCTCGTCGATCAGACGGAACTGGAAGATCCGCGCGTTGGCGGCGTTGAGCAGCCGGAAGCGGTACCAGCGCGCCTCGACGTCCAGGTGCGGCCAGATGACGCCGTTGACGAGCGTGTACGGGCCGCTGAACGCCTTGGTGACGTTCTTGCCCCGCGCGTCCCGGCCGACGATCTCGGTCTTGTGCAGGAGCCGCCCGGTGAGCCGCCCGTCGTCGTCCTGGTCGAGGTTGCGGTCCTGGACGATCAGCGGGATCTCGTGCTCGCCGTGCGGGAGCCGGAGGGCGTCCTCCTCCTCGTCCCGGACGAGGTACATCCCGGCGAGGCCGGTGAAGACGTTCCACCGGGTGATGTCCATGGCGTGGTCGTGGTACCACCAGGCCACCGCGCGGTGGTCGTTGGGGTATTCGGACAGCTGGCTGTCGCCGGGCGAGACGGCGTTCTCCGTCCAGCCGTCGTTGCCGCCCCCGGTGCGGGCGCCGTGCAGGTGCGTCACCGTCCACGGTGGCAGCGCGGCGACCTCCGGGAGCGGCGTGGCCCCGCTGCGGCCGGGCACGTCGCCCGGCGGCGGCGAGCCCGGCACGGGCGCGGCCTCGACGGCCGTCACGGGATAGTCACCGCTGATGCGGTTGGTCCAGGCGACCCGCAGCCGGTGGCCCCGGCGGACCTCCACCGTCGGCCCCGGGAAGTGGCCCCCGTACGTCCACACCCGGGTGGGCGGCAGCTGCGAGTGCAGCCGGACCCAGGTGGCGGTCAGTTCGATCTCGATGCCCTCCAGCGCCTCCGTGCGGCCGGGCCGCAGCACCGGTGGTACGCGCAGGCGGTCCAGGAAGGGCATGAGCTCGGCTGCGGCTTCCTGCTTCGCCGCAGGGTCGATCGCTGTTTCGGTCACGTGGTGACCTCCGTCGGCTTCCCCCGCGCCGCCGGCCGTTTCCGGCGGCAGCTCTCGACCCCCAGGACGCGCCCGCGCACAAGGGCGGTTGCCCGAAGTGGCGTGAAAAATCGGGCGGAAGGGCCCGCGGGGGCGGGCTCTCAGGCGGTGGCGAAGGAGTAGAAACGCTTCAACGTGCAGTGTTCGTCGAGCAGTCGGCCGTAGATGGGCTCGCCCTCGAGCTCGCGGTAGGTCTCGATCGGGTCGCCTTTTATGATCAGCGCCCGCGCGCACTCCACGCACCAGTATTGGTAGGAGGGGTTGAGCGGCTCCATGTCGCGGACGATCGGCGTCCCGCTGCCGCACCAGTCGCACTTCCGGCTGTGTGCACCCATGGGTCAGCCGTTCCCTCCCCTTTGGTCCCGTCCGCTACCGGCCGTCCGATTCTGCCACGAGACCCTGTCGGAACAGCAACAATCCCGCCTCTCCTTGACGGAGAGACGGGATCGTCCGGATTGTGGAGCTAAGGAGAATTGAACTCCTGACCTCCTGCATGCCATGCAGGCGCTCTACCAACTGAGCTATAGCCCCGCTGTTCTCGGCTTCCCCCGGAGGTTTCCCTCCGCGTTCCCCGCGAACAAGAAGAACTTTAGCCTGTGACCTGGCCAGATGTGAAATCGGGCCGTGGGCGGCGCCGGGCGGGCCGCTCAGTCGTCGTCGCCGAGCACCGGCTCGGGCAGCGTCCCCGCGTTGTGCTCCAGCAGCCGCCAGCCACGCGCGCCCTCACCGAGCACCGACCAGCAGCAGTTGGTGAGGCCGCCGAGCGCCTCCCAGGACGAGGACTCCAGGCCGAGCAGGCGGCCGATCGTCGTACGGATGGTGCCGCCGTGGCTGACCACGACGAGCGTGCCGCCCTCGGGCAGCTTGTCGGCCTGGGCGAGGACGACCGGGGCGGCCCGGTCGGCGACCTCGGTCTCCAGCTCACCGCCGCCGCGCCGCACGGGCTCGCCGCGCTTCCACGCCGCGTACTGCTCGCCGTACCGCCCGATGATCTCGTCGTGCGTGAGGCCCTGCCACTCGCCCGCGTACGTCTCGCGCAGGGCGGCGTCGTGGGCGACCGGCAGGCCGGTGACGGCCGCCAGCTCCGCGGCGGTCGCCGCGGCGCGCTTGAGGTCGGAGGCGACGATGGCGTCCGGCCGCAGGGCGGCCAGCAGCCGGGCGGCCCGGCGCGCCTGCGCGACGCCGGTGCCGGTCAGCTCGATGTCCGTGGAGCCCTGGAAGCGGCGCTCCAGATTCCATGCGGTCTGGCCGTGCCGCCAGAGGACGATGCGCCGGCCCCTGGTGGCCGCGGCGCCCGCTCCCGTACCGCCCGCGCTGCCGTTCAGCTCAGCTCACCGTCCAGGTCGGCCCCACCGGCCTGCGTCTTGGCGTGCTCCTCGGCCTTGCCGCGGGTCGCGACGGCGTCGGCCGGGAGGTCGATCTCGGGGCAGTCCTTCCACAGCCGCTCCAGGGCGTAGAAGACACGCTCCTCGCTGTGCTGCACGTGGACGACGATGTCGACGTAGTCGAGCAGCACCCAGCGGGCCTCGCGGTCGCCCTCGCGGCGCACCGGCTTGGCGCCGAGCTGCTTGCTCAGCTGCTCCTCGATCTCGTCGACGATCGACTTGACCTGGCGGTCGTTGGGGGCCGAGGCCAGCAGGAAGGCGTCGGTGATCGACAGTACGTCGCTGACGTCGTACGCGATGATGTCGTGCGCGAGCTTGTCTGCGGCCGCCTGTGCGGCGGCCTTGATGAGCTCGATGGAGCGGTCCGTGGCGGTCACAAGCCATGCTTTCGATAAAGAGGGTCAGTACGCCTCAAGGGTCTCACGACCCGCCGACAGCACTCCTGGCCTTTTCGCCACGGCCGGCCGGGCCCTCGCCCGGCCGGTCCGGCCGTCAGCTCTTGTAGTCCTTGCCCAGCACCACGGTGACGTCGGCGTTGGCGGCTCCGGTGCCCTTCTTCACGGCGCCCGCGGGCAGGCCCAGCGTCTTGGCGACCTCCTTGGCGTCGGCCTCCCGCCGGTCGTCCGCGTAGGTCACCGCGGACGCCGCCTCGGCCGTGCCCGCCGTGCCCGCGTCGACGACGGTGTAGCCGCCGTTGACGAGCGTGACCTGGGCGGTCCCGGACGCGCTCTTGGCCCCTGTGGCGTTCTTCACGCTGACCCGGGGCGTCGCGTTCCTGCCGCCGGTGTCCTTCACCGTGCCGCCGAGGATGTCCTTGACCACCTTGCCGGTCGCCTGGTCGCCGAGCGTCCCGTCGGTCTGCACGGGCAGCGCCGTGGTGTCGTACGCGCCCGCCTTGGCGAGCGTGGCGAGCCGGGCCAGGGAGGCGCCGAGCTGTTCGACGGACAGGGACGGGTCCGGGATCTGCGCGAGGGACTCCATCGTGCGGGTGGCGGCCGCGGGGTCGCCGGACAGCTTCTTCAGCACCGCCTGCATGACCTGTCCGAAGCGGGCCAGCTGCTTGCCGGGGTCCTCGCCGGAGGCCCGGTAGGTGGCGTACGCCACGGCCATCTGGCCGCCCAGGTTCTGCGCGGCGCCCTTGCGCACCACAGGGCTGTCGCCGGGCTTCGCGCCGGGGACGTCGGTGTCGGTGTCCAGGGCGATCCCGCCGACGAGCTCGACGAGGTTCTCCAGATACGGGGTGTCCAGCCGCCAGCTGCCCTTGATGTCCGCGCCCAGCAGGGTGTTCAGGGCGTCGCGGGTCGCGCCGGTGCCGTCGTCCTGGACGGACTTGCCGAGGGTGGTGGAACCGCCGCTGTCCTTGGCGACGGCCAGCGTGTTCGGCAGCAGGACCGTCGTGCCCTTCTTGGTGGTCTCGTTGTCGACCAGCAGCGCGGTGGAGCTGCCGCCCCCCTGCGTCTGCCGCAGGTGGACGACGATCACGTCGCGCTTCTGCGCCCCGTGCGCCGCGGCCGTGCCCTTCGTGTCACCGGAACCGGCCCACCACATGTAGGCGGCCGCGCCGCCCAGGGCGAGCACGAGCACCACGACGAGGGCGATGACGCGATTGCGTCCCTTGCGCTTGCGCTCGTCGCGCCGTTCGGTGCGGCTCTCGCTGAACTTGAGCCAGTCGATGACGTCCTCGGAGTCCTCGTCCGGCTCCTCGATGAAGGAGAACTGCTCGGTGCGGTAGTCCGGCGCGGGCGCCTGGCCGGGCACCCTGGGGGACGGCTCCTGCCGCTCCTCCCGCGGCGCCTCGCCCGCCTCGTGCGCGGGGGCACCGGCCTGCCGGGGGATCCACTCCTGCTGCTGCGTCTGCTGCGCGGGCTGTACGGGCTGCGCGGGCTGCTGCTGCGGCTCGTAGAACTGGTGCTGCTGCTCGTTCAGCTGCTGGGGCTGCGCGTACGGGTCATAGCCCTGGCCCTCGTAGCCGTAGCCCTGCTGGGGCTGTTGCTGTACGGGCCGCACCGGCTGCCCGTACTCGTCGTACACCCGCTCCGGGGCGTCCGGCCGGTAGACCGGCTGTCCATAGGCGTCATAGCCGTGGACCTGCGGCTGACGGCCGTACGGGTCCTGCGCGTACGGGTCCTGTCGGTCGTTCACCGGTGCCCCTCACGTGCCTTCAGTGCCGGTACAGGTCGCGCTTGTCGATGTAGCGCACCACACCGTCGGGCACCAGATACCAGACCGGGTCGCCCTTCGCCACGCGCGTGCGGCAGTCGGAGGAGGAGATCGCGAGCGCGGGCACCTCGACGAGCGAGACGCCGCCCTCGGGCAGACCGGGGTTGGCCAGTATGTGGCCCGGCCTGGTCACACCGATGAAGTGGGCCAGCGAGAAGAGCTCCTCGGTGTCCCGCCAGGTGAGGATCTGGGCCAGCGCGTCGGCGCCGGTGATGAAGAACAGGTCGGCGTCGTCGTTGAGGGCGCGCAGGTCGCGGAGGGTGTCGGTGGTGTACGTCGGCCCGCCGCGGTCGATGTCGATACGGCTGACCGAGAACTGCGGGTTGGACGCGGTGGCGATCACCGTCATCAGATAGCGGTCCTCGGCCGGTGACACCGTCCGGTGGCTCTTCTGCCACGGCTGACCCGTGGGTACGAAAACGACCTCGTCGAGGTGGAACCGCGCGGCCACCTCGCTGGCGGCGACCAGGTGGCCGTGGTGGACCGGGTCGAACGTCCCGCCCATCACTCCGAGCCGCCGCTTCACGGGCCCTGTCTGCTCTCCCATGCGTGCAGACCCTACTGGGCGCGGCGGGACGCCGAACCCGCAGGGACCGGGTGTGCTCAGCGGTCGCGGTTGAAGCGGGTCGTGATCCACAGGAGGAGCACCAGGATGACCAGGGCGGCCCCGCCGGTCATGTACGGGCTGAGGCTCGGGTGGTTGTCCACGTGCTCGCCCTCGGAGGCGAGAGTGGCCAGGGCTGTGTGGGCTGAGGCGAAAGCGCTCATCGTCGGCAGGACCTATCCGGGACGGTAGTCGGGCAGAGACTTCTGCCACATCGTATGCGGGGGGCGTGCGCGGGCTCACGCCGACTCCACAGGTCAGTCCTTCTTGCCGTACCCGCGGAGCAGGAACCAGGCGAGGAAGGCGATGCCGACGACGCCGACGACGAGGACCGTGCGGATGAGGTCGCCGGGGCCCTGGTCGCCCTTGGAGACGGCGAGCAGTTCGGTGAAGCCGGGGTTCGCGGTGAAAGCGTGGATGTCGGGCATGCCTCCAACGGTAGCCATGTCCGGGGCAGCGCCTACTGTGGGGTTGGGCAGCCGGGCGGGTGACGGCCGCCGGGCCATGATCAGCGCATGGAGGGGGTCTTGATGAGTGACACCGACGACGGCGCCAAGGGCGAGAACGCTCCCGGCACGGCCGGCGAGGGGCACGAGCGGGCGCCCGGCCGGCAGCGGAAGCGGTTCCCCGGGATCTCCTCGCGCGCCTATGAGCACCCCGCGGACCGCTCGGCCCTGGTGGCGCTGCGCAAGCTGAGCGGCTTCGACACCGTCTTCAAGGCGCTGAGCGGGCTGCTGCCGGAGCGCAGCCTGCGGCTGCTGTATCTCTCCGACTCGGTGCGGGTGAGCGACCAGCAGTTCCAGCACCTGCACACGATGCTGCTGGACGCCTGTTACATCCTGGACCTGCCGAAGGTCCCGCCGATGTACGTCACCCAGGACCCGCAGCCCAACGCCATGTGCATCGGCCTGGACGAGCCGATCATCGTGGTCAGCACGGGCCTCGTCGAGCTGCTGGACGAGGAGGAGATGCGGGCGGTCGTCGGCCACGAGGCCGGCCACGCGCTCTCGGGCCACGCGGTCTACCGGACGATACTGCTGTTCCTCACCAACTTCGCGCTCAAGATCGCCTGGATCCCGCTGGGCAATCTCGCGGTGATGGCCATCGTGACGGCGCTGCGCGAGTGGTTCCGCAAGTCGGAGCTGTCGGCGGACCGGGCGGGCCTGCTGGTGGGCCAGGACCTCGAGGCGTCGATGCGCGGCCTGATGAAGATCGCGGGCGGCAACCACCTGCACGAGATGAACGTGGACGCGTTCCTCGCGCAGGCCGAGGAGTACGAGGCGGGCGGCGACCTGCGCGACTCCGTACTGAAGATCATGAACGTGCTGCCGCGCACGCACCCCTTCACGACCGTGCGGGCGGCGGAGCTCAAGAAGTGGGCCGGGAGCCGCGACCACCAGCGGATCATGGACGGCCACTACCCGCGGCGCTCGGAGGACGGCAACACCTCGGTGTCGGACTCCTTCCGGGAGTCGGCGAGCCATTACGCGGACTCCGTGCGGGCCAGCAAGGACCCGCTGATGGGCCTGGTGCGGGACCTCGCGGGCGGGGCCAGTGACCTCGGTGGGCGCCTGCGCGACACATTCACCGGGCGGAGCTCTTCGGGGCCGTCCTCCTCCAAGGGCGAGCAGAGCGCCTCGGAGGGGCCCGAGAGGCCCGGGGACGGTCCGGAGGACAGGAAGCCGGGCGGCGGGACGCCGCGGCCTTAGACGGCCGCTGAGGGGCTCCGCCGGCCTGGCCCCCGCCGGGGCCGAGGCCCCCGCTAACGGGCCGGCTGCGCGCTCGCCGCCAGCGAGCCGCAGAGCGCCGTCCCGTCCTGGCCCGTCGTGTAGGGGTTGGTGACCGCCGGGCCGTCCCCGCTCGCGCGCTCGCCCGCCAGCAGGGGGCGGAGGAAGCCCGCGTCGTCCGCCGAGCAGGACTCCGGGCCCGCCTGGAGACTGCTCTGCACCACGGTCAGGTGGTGGTCCTGGAGGCCGTCCCGGTCGAAGCGGAAGCGCATCGTGCGGCGCACGGTGAACAGCGAGGCGCCGTCCGTCTCGGCACCGAGGTCGGCGCCCGCCTTCGCGGGCCGCAGCGCGTAGACGAACGTGTGGTCGCCCGAGACCTCCAGCGTGCCGGGGGCCGTCTCCGAGACGGAGAAGACGCCCTGGGTCCGCACGGGCGTGTTCACCAGGGCCACCTGGCCGGGGTCGAAGCGGATCAGCCAGCCGGTGGCGGCGTGCCGCCCGTCGCCGGAGGGGTGGTCGAAGCTGCGGTCGAACTGATCGAGCTGCGCCGGGTCGAGCAGCACCCGCAGCGTGCGCTGCGCCCCGCCGACCAGGACGGCCGGGTCGGTCGCGGACTTCACCACGTACTCCTTGGCGGCGGCCAGCGCGGCCATCACCTGGCTCTCGGAGAAGTGCTGCGTGCTGCGCGCGGGAGGCAGGGTGACGCCCTCCTCGCCCAGCCGGAACTGCGCGGCCGGGCTGTGGTCGAAGAGCTGCGCCGCCGGACCGCCGGGCACGGGGTCGCGCGGGGCGAGGGGTATGACCGTGGAGCGCATCGGCTCCGCGACGGGCACCACCGCTTCCTTGTAGGGATGGCGCAGGCCCATGTAGACAGCCGTGCCGAAGGCCAGGGCGATCAGTATCACCAGGACGAGCACCTGTCGCGAGGTGCTGACACGGGCCCACACATGGCGGTTGCGCACGGCGAGCGCGTGGTCACCCATCCGCTCGCGCGCGGAGAACTCCTGAAGGCGGGCAGCGCGGATGAACGATTCGTCGAAGACGACGGATCGGTACTCGTCCTCCCCGCCCCCGGGGACACCCTCGGGCGTCCCCTCAGGTGGGTCTCCAGGCCCGTCCATACCTCAAGAGTAGGTCCGTCGGGGCCTCGGTAAACGCGCTGGTACACGACAAGTTGTGAGGAAAATTCCGGGTGCCGGGTGCACGCATGTCAACCCCCGCCCGACCTGGTCAGCGGCGGGGTGCCGCGGAGGCCACCGGGGGCTCCGAGTCGACCGACACCGACGGCAGCGGGCCCGGCCGCCCGCCCGCCGGGGCGTCCACTCCGGTGGTCGCGGGCGGCGGATCGGAGCCGGGCCGGTTGCCGGAGGACGTGCTGCGGTAGACGGCGGCGAAGGCGAGGGCCACCACGCCGATGCCCATCACCACGGCGAGCAGCCACGCCACGGGGCGCTGCCACCGGGCGTGCCCCCGATAGGGCCCACGCGCGCCGCCGTAGCGCCCGTACGGGCCGTAGGCGTCGTCCGGGTCCAGCTCGTGGGCGAGGGTGTACCAGCCGCTCGCACGGCCGCTGTGGTGGCCTGTGGGGCCCGCGACGAACCCGCCCTCGTAGGGCTCCTCGAAATCCAGCGCGTCGTCGTCGGCGGGCCCGCCGCCCGCCCGGGCCCGGGAGGCTTCCGCCTCCGCGCGGGCCTGGGCGGCGGCGAGCATCCGCTCGGCCGCGGTCGGTTCGTGGATCGCGGCGGACCGCACGAACTCCTCGTCGAAGACCACGGAGGCGAACGCGTCGTCCGCGTCTCCGTGGCGGTGGCTGTCGGGCTCCTCGCCGTCCGGGAACGGCTGGCCCCCCACGTCGTCCGGCACCCGTCCAGCGTAGCCCCGGAAAGCTCAATCCGTGCAGCCGGTACGGGAATTCAGCTTCCCGGACGGGCTCCGCCGCGAATGTGCCCGTCGCCCGTGACGATGTACTTCGTCGAGGTGAGCTCGGGGAGCCCCATCGGCCCGCGGGCGTGCAACTTCTGCGTGGAGATGCCGATCTCGGCTCCGAAGCCGAACTGACTGCCGTCGGTGAACCGCGTCGAGGCGTTGACCGCGACCGTCGTCGCGTCCACCAGCTGGGTGAAGCGGCGGGCGGCCGCCTGTGACGTGGTGACGATCGCCTCGGTGTGTCCGGAGGTCCACAGCCGGATGTGCCGTACGGCCGCGTCCAGGTCGTCCATCACCGCGGCCGCGATGTCGTACGACAGATACTCCGTCTCCCAGTCCTCGACGGTCGCGGGCACGACGGTCGCCGGGCTGCCCTCCGCCAGCGCGAGCACCCGCTCGCAGCCGTGGACGGTCACGCCCGCCTCGGCGAGCGCGGCGAGGGCGCGCGGCATGAACTCCGCCGCGATGTCCTGGTGGACGAGCAGTGTCTCGGCCGCGTTGCACACACTGGGGCGCTGCGCCTTGGAGTTGACGAGGATGTCCACGGCCATGTCGATGTCGGCGTCGGCGTCCACGTACACATGGCAGTTGCCGGTGCCCGTCTCGATGACCGGGACGGTGGACTCCTCCACGACCGTACGGATCAACGAGGCGCCGCCGCGCGGGATCAGCACGTCGACCATGCCCCGGGCGCGCATCAGCTCCCGTACGGACTCCCGGCTCTCGCCCGGGACCAGCTGCACGGCGTCGGCCGGCAGCCCGGCGCCGCCCACGGCGTCCCGCAGGACGCGCACGAGGGCGGTGTTGGAGGCGTAGGCGGAGGAAGAGCCGCGCAGCAGCACGGCGTTGCCGGACTTCAGGCAGAGGGCGGCGGCGTCCACGGTGACGTTGGGCCGGGCCTCGTAGATGATGCCGACGACACCCAGCGGGACACGCACCTGGCGCAGGTCGATGCCGTTGGGGAGGGTGGAACCGCGCACGACCTCGCCGACGGGGTCGGGGAGCGCCACGACGTCCCGCACGTCCTTGGCGATGGCCCGCACCCGCTCGGGGGTGAGGGTCAGCCGGTCGATCACGGTCTCGCTGGTGCCGGCGGCGCGGGCCTTCTCGACGTCCTCGGCGTTGGCCTCGACGATCTCCTTGGTGCGCACCTCCAGCGCGTCGGCGATCGCCAGCAGCGCCTCGTCCTTCACCGAGCGCGGCAGTGGCGCCAGGTCGGCGGCCGCGGCGCGGGCACGGTAGGCCGCGCGCAGCACCGGGGACTGCGGCATGGGGTCGGCGAGGGGGGAGGGGAAAACGCTGCTCATGGCTCGCAGCCTAGCCGCGTCGCGCGCCCGGGCCACCATGCGTTCCGGACTGCGGACAGCACGCGGGCTCCACGGCGTCCGGAACGCGGCGCTTCAGGAGGCGCTTCAGAAGGGGTGCACGCCCACCGGGGTGGCCGGCAGCGGGCCGTAGCCCTCCGCGATGCGCTGGTGGTACGTCCCCCGGTCGATGACCTCCAGGCCGACGATCTCCCACGGCGGGAGCCGGGCGGACGAGCGGTGCTCGCCCCACAGCCGCAGCGCGACGGCCGCCGCGTCGTGCAGGTCGCGCGCCTCCTCCCAGTAGCGGATCTCGGCGTGGTCGTTGGCGTAGCGGCTGGTCAGCAGGAACGGGTGGTCGTGCGCGAGCTGTTCGAGGCCCCGGCGGACCTCGGCGAGCGGCGCCTCGGCTCCCGAGACGCTCAGGGTGATGTGCCACAGCCGTGACACCTCGCCCTCACGCTCCGCGGCCAGGGCCCCGCCCTCCCGCTGTTCGCCCTCCGCGCTCCCGCGTGGCCCCTCCACGGCGTCCCCCGTGCCGACGCTGGTCAGGGTGCGCTCCGCCGTCCCTCGGGGCATGGCCCCTGGGCGCCCTCGTCTCACCGGCGGCCTCCTGTTGTTCGCTGCTCCGCGCGCATACGGCGGAGCCGTGTCGTGCTGCTCTCGCTGCGCCCTGTGTTCGATGCCGGGAGCCGCCTGCCCGTGACGGTCCCCGCAACAAAGTTGACCAGCCTCCGGGCGGCCGCGTGGCGGTTTTCCCGAAGGTCCCCATGGAAAGGCTGGACCGATCGTGACTTCTCGTCCCTGTATGACGCCCGTCAGCGGCGCAGCACGACGAGGTCGTCCCGGTGCACGACCTCCCGCTCGTACCCGGGACCCAGCTCCTTGGCCAGGTCACGGGTGGAGCGGCCCAGCAGCTGCGGGATCTCCGCCGCGTCGAAGGCGACGAGCCCGCGGGCCACGGCCCGGCCCGCGGCGTCCCGGAGCTCGACCGGGTCGCCCGCGCTGAATTCACCCTCGACGGCCGCGATGCCGGCGGGCAGCAGGGACGCGCCGCCCTCGATCACGGCCCGCACGGCGCCGTCGTCGAGGGTGAGCGCCCCGCACGGCGCGGAGGCGTGCGCGAGCCACAGCAGGCGGTCGGTGGAGCGGCGGCCGGTGCGGTGGAAGAGGGTGCCGGTCGGCCGCCCGGCGAGGGCGTCGGCGGCCTGGCTGGCTGAGGTGAGCACCACGGGCACGCCGGCCGCGGCCGCGATCCGGGCCGCCTCGACCTTGGTGACCATGCCGCCGGTGCCGACGCCCGCCTTGCCCGCGCTGCCGATCGAGACGCCTTCGAGGTCCGCGGGGCCGCTGACCTCCGCGATCCGGGAGGTGCCCGGGATGCTGGGGTCGCCGTCGTACAGCCCGTCGACGTCCGACAGCAGGATCAGCAGGTCGGCCCGTACGAGGTGGGCGACGAGGGCGGCCAGCCGGTCGTTGTCGCCGAAGCGGATCTCGTCCGTGGCCACGGTGTCGTTCTCGTTGACGACCGGCACCGCGCCCATCGCCAGCAGCTGGTCGAGTGTGCGGTAGGCGTTGCGGTAGTGCGCGCGGCGGCTGGTGTCGTCCGTGGTGAGCAGCACCTGGCCGACGCGGCGGCCGTAGCGCGCGAAGGACGCCGTGTAACGGGCCACGAGGAGGCCCTGGCCGACGCTGGCGGCCGCCTGCTGGCGGGCCAGGTCGCGCGGGCGCCGGTCGAGCCCCAGGGGTGCGAGCCCGGCGGCGATGGCGCCGGAGGAGACCAGCACTATCTCCTTCTCCACGCCGGCCTTCGCCAGCGTGTCGACGAGTGCGTCAACGCGGTCGGCGTCGAGCCCCCCGCCCGCGGTGGTGAGTGACGAGGATCCCACCTTGACCACGATCCTGCGGGCGCCGGTCACCTCCGCCCGTGCCGCCGCCGCTGCCCCCGTACTCGCCCCTGCCCCTGTCACGTCCGCACACCTCTAGTGATCGCCGGTCCTGTGATGACTGCTCCGGCCCGCAAATCTACCGTCTGAGGATTGTGGTCGTTCGGCCCTGTTTTGCGATGATTGCCATCGGCGAAGATTGCCCCTGGACCAGCGACCGTCATACGGTCGGTGGTCGACCGCTGTCCTTCTCCCCTGGCCGACCGCCCGGAGGAGCCCCGCGGTCCCCCGCATTCCCCGTCCCTCCCCGCCCGCCTGCCAGGAGCCCGCCCAGTGCCTTCTGCCGGAACCGCCTCGCGCCGAGCCCTACAGCTCGTGGCGCTGCTCGCGATGCTGGTGTTCTTCGCCGCCCAGCTCGTCGGGGCGCTGCTGCCCCTCGTGCCGCTCCTGATCGCCGCCTCGGCGGCGGGCCTCGCGCTCGACCTCTACCTCCAGCACCGCGACCCCGGTCTGGTCGCCGTCCTCGGCAAGATCCGCTTCGACGTCATGGTGCGGCAGCTGCTGCGCGACATGATGGTGCTGATCGGACTGCTGCGGCTGCACGGCGACGGCTCGCTGCGCGACTATGCCCCGGTCTTCGTCGGCCTGGTGCTCTTCTACGCCGCGCACCTCGCCTGCCAGGCCACCGCGCTGCTGGTCCGCCGCAGCCGCACGCTGCCGTTCCTGACCCGGAACATCGACACGACGGGCCTGCGCCTGTCCGCCGCCCCGCCGCGCCTGCTGGCCCGCCAGCACGGCCGCCGGCTGCTGCGCTTCGCCGTCCCCGCCACCGCGGGCCTGCTGGTGACCGCCGCCACCGAGAAGCCCCTGTGGGGCGAGACCGGCGTCGGCGTCGCCCTCCTGCTGGCCCTGGGCGGCACCGCCTGGCTGGCCACCTGGCTGCGCCCGAAGAAGCGCATCGCCAACGACCAGCAGGCGCTGGAGTGGCTGGACCGCTGGTTCGCCGACTACAAGCCCACCGTCGGCATGTACTTCTCCGGCGGCACGAGCTCCGCCTACCAGGCCAACATGTGGCTCTCCACGCTCGCCGCGCTGGACGGCAACCCGGTCATCGTGCTCCGCGAGCGCTTCATGGTGCAGAAGATCGACGCCACCGACGTGCCGATCGTGTGCATCCCCAAGGTCGTCCATCTGATGGCCCTGGAGAAGTCGTCGCTGAAGATGATGCTGCACCCGGCGAACTCCGGTAAGACCTCGCAGGTGCTGCGCATGCCGTCCATCAAGCACGCCTTCACCAACCACGGCGAGAGCGACAAGCTCTCCAGCTGCAACCCGTACTCCAAGGCGTACGACGAGATCTGGGTCGCCGGGCCCGCCGCCCGCGAGCGCTACCAGCTCGCCGACATCGGTGTCGACGACCGCGACGTGGTCGAGGTCGGCCGTCCCCAGCTGGCGCCCATCCAGCCGTACGCCGGGGCGCCCGCCACGCCGTACACCACCGTGCTCTACGCCCCCACCTGGGAGGGCTGGGACGGCCAGCCGGGCAACACCTCGGTCATGCTCGCCGGCGAGAACATCGTCCGCGCGCTGCTGGCCGACCCCGCGGTGCGGCTGCTCTACAAGCCGCACCCGATGACCGGCTCCGTCGACCCGCGCGCCGGGCGCGCCGACGAGCGCATCCAGGCCATGATCCGCGAGGCCAACGCGAAGCGCGGCGGGGACCGGCCCGGCCCCGAGGCGGCCGCCGAGCTGGCGCGCCGCACGGCCGAGCTGGACCGGCTCACCACCAGCACCTTCCGGGACAGCGCCGACGAGGTCGAGCGCATGATGCTCCAGGGCACGCCCGAGAAGGGGCGCGCCGCGACCGTGGAGGCCGCGACGGCCGCCTGGGAGGCCGCGTACTGGGCCTCGCTGCCGGTCTGGGAGCACCAGATCATCACCGGCCCGCGCCCGGCGCTCTACACCTGCTTCAACCAGTCCGACCTGCTGATCAGCGATGTCTCCAGCGTGGTCTCGGACTACCTGATCAGTGAGAAGCCGTACGCCGTGGCGAACACCAGCGGGATGGCCGAGGAGGAGTTCCGGGCCGCGTTCCCGACGGTGAGCGCGGCGACGATCCTCACCCCGGAG
The DNA here is from genome assembly GCF_044387105.1 of Streptomyces sp. NPDC020379. Lineage (NCBI taxonomy): Bacteria > Bacillati > Actinomycetota > Actinomycetes > Kitasatosporales > Streptomycetaceae > Streptomyces > Streptomyces sp. NPDC020379. The sequence goes on along the minus strand of NZ_JBIRVR010000004.1, from coordinate 321,473 downwards.
GCGACCGAGGTGCCGGGGCTGCTCGCCGCGGTCCGCGACCCCGGCCTGGACGGCTTCGCCGCGGCGCGCGCGGAGCTCAAGGTCCAGCTGCTGGGCCCGTCCGACCCGCCGTCGCTGGTCCGCTTCAACGCCGCGGCGCTCTCCCTCGCGGCGGAGGCCGACGCGCGACGCGAGCGCATGGAGGCTCGCGCCTCCGAGATCCCCCCGCAGCGCGCGGACGAGACGGCGTCCGTCTGACCCCGCCCTCAGTCGCCGGGCGAGCTGGTTTTCCCTCCAGCTCGCCCGGCGGTTTTTTGTTCCCCCGCCCTTCCGGAAACCGGGGCTGATTTCAGCCCGTCCGGCGATTGAGGACAGCGCGCGAAGCGTGCTTCGGGGTCTGGGGCGAAGCCCCGGTTCGGGAAGGGGCGGGGCTGGGGAACAAAAAACCGCCCGGCGAGCGGGCACACCCAGAAGGTGCACCCGTCACCGGGCGGTGAGTTGATGACGCGTCAGGTCAGAACGGGTTGAAGCCGTCGAACTCCCGCTGCGCCTCGTCCCGCTCGGCCTCCCGCTCGCGACGGCGCGTGGCGGCCGGTCGCGGGGCCTCCAGGCGGTGGTCCTCGCCACGGCGGCCGAGCATCTCGGCGCCCGCCATCATCGTCGGCTCCCAGTCGAAGACGACCGCGTTGTCCTCGGCACCGATGGCCACGCCGTCGCCCGCGCGCGCGCCGGCCTTCAGCAACTCGTCCTCGACACCGAGGCGGTTGAGGCGGTCCGCCAGATAGCCGACGGCCTCGTCGTTGTTGAAGTCGGTCTGGCGCACCCAGCGCTCCGGCTTCTCGCCGCGCACGCGGTAGATGCCGTCGTCCTCCAGCGTGACCGTGAAGCCCGCGTCGTCCACGGCCTTCGGGCGGATGACGATGCGGGTCGCCTCCTCCTTCGGCTTCGCGGCGCGCGCCGCGGAGATGATGCCGGCCAGCGCGAAGGAGAGCTCCTTCAGGCCCGTACGGGCCACGGCGGAGACCTCGAAGACCTGGTAGCCGCGGGCCTCCAGGTCGGGGCGGATCATGTCGGCCAGGTCCTGACCGTCCGGGATGTCGATCTTGTTGAGGACGACGATGCGCGGCCGGTCGTCGAGACCGCCGTACTGCGCCAGCTCCGCCTCGATGACGTCCAGGTCGGAGACCGGGTCGCGGTCGGACTCCAGGGTCGCGGTGTCCAGCACGTGCACGAGGACCGAGCAGCGCTCGACGTGCCGCAGGAATTCGAGGCCGAGGCCCTTGCCCTGGCTGGCGCCCGGGATCAGACCCGGGACGTCGGCGATGGTGTAGACGGTCGAACCGGCCGTGACCACGCCCAGGTTCGGGACCAGCGTCGTGAAGGGGTAGTCCGCGATCTTCGGCTTGGCGGCGGAGAGCACCGAGATCAGCGAGGACTTGCCCGCGCTCGGGTAGCCGACCAGCGCCACGTCGGCGACGGTCTTGAGCTCCATGACGATGTCACGGGACTCGCCGGGCTCGCCGAGCAGCGCGAAGCCGGGGGCCTTGCGGCGGGCGGAGGCCAGCGCCGCGTTGCCCAGGCCGCCACGGCCGCCCTGGCCGGCGATGAAGGTGGTGCCCTGGCCGACCAGGTCGGCGAGGACGTTGCCGTCCTTGTCCAGGACGACGGTGCCGTCCGGCACGGGCAGGACGAGGTCCTGGCCGTCCTTGCCGGAGCGGTTGTCGCCGGCGCCCGGCTGGCCGTTGGTGGCCTTGCGGTGGGGGCTGTGGTGGTAGTCGAGGAGCGTGGTGACCGACTGGTCCACGACCAGGATCACGTCGCCGCCACGGCCGCCGTTGCCGCCGTCCGGGCCGCCGAGCGGCTTGAACTTCTCACGGTGAACGGAGGCGCAGCCGTGGCCTCCGTTACCCGCGGCGACATGCAGCTCGACGCGGTCCACGAAGGTGGTCATTGCGGTTGCCTCCTGGGGGTGCCCCCGGCCGGAGGCCGGGGGAGTACGGGGATGTCTCTGTACTAACACGCCGAGGGCGGACCGGCTTCCCCGTCAGGAAAAGCGGCCCGCCCTCGGAAAGGTGCTTTGTGTCGCGCCGAAAGGCTGATTACTCAGCGATCGGGACGATGTTCACGACCTTGCGACCACGGTGGGTGCCGAACTGCACCGCACCGGCGGCCAGCGCGAACAGGGTGTCGTCGCCACCGCGACCGACGCCCGCACCCGGGTGGAAGTGGGTGCCGCGCTGGCGGACCAGGATCTCACCGGCGTTGACGGCCTGGCCGCCGAAGCGCTTGACGCCGAGCCGCTGAGCGTTGGAGTCGCGACCGTTCCGAGTGGACGATGCGCCCTTCTTGTGTGCCATGTGTTCTCAGTCCCTTACTTCGCAGCCGTGGGGATGCCGGTGACCTTGATCGCCGTGTACTGCTGGCGGTGACCAATGCGCTTGCGGTAGCCGGTCTTGTTCTTGTACTTCAGGATGTCGATCTTGGCACCCTTGTGGTGGTCCACAATCTCGGCCTGGACCTTGATCCCGGCCAGCACCCACGGGTCGCTGGTGACGGACTCGCCGTCGACCACGAGCAGCGTGGAGAGCTCGACGGAGTCGCCCACCTTGCCGTCGGAAATCTTGTCAACCTCGACGATGTCGCCGACAGCAACCTTGTGCTGGCGACCACCGCTACGCACGATTGCGTACACGCGGATCTCACTCTCTCGCTGGTAATCGGGACCTCTGATGCCAGCCGCTCGCGTGGGCACGAAGCCCGCGCATATCCGAAGGGACGAGCGGCCTCTCCCGGAATTCACCGGGAGGGATTTGCTCAGGGGTTGGCGTACAGACGCCGAAGGCAAGGTTACGGGGCCCTGCCCAAGGGGTCAAACCGGGCTCCGGCCCCGGGCCGCCGCTCGATGGAGCGGCCGTCCGGGCGGAACACCGGGCCGGGTCCCCGGGTGCCTGGCGGCCGGATTCCGGCCGCCAGGCACCCGGGAAAGACCCACCGGCCTATTCCTCGGCGGAAGCCGCGGCCGGGGCCGTGGCGGCCTTCTTGGCCGTCTTCTTCGCCGGGGCCTTCTTCGCCGCTGTCTTGGTGGCCGTCTTCTTGGCCGTGGTCTTCTTGGCGGTCGTCGTCTTCTTGGCCGCCGCCTTCTTGGTGGCGGTGGCCTTCTTCGCCGGGGCCTTCTTGGCGGCCGTCTTACGGGCCGTCTTCTTGGCCGGGGCCGGGGCCTCGGCCCCGGTTTCCACGGCCTCGGTTTCCACGGCCTCGGACCGCGCGGCCCCGGTCTCCGCGGCCGGCTCGACGACGGCCTCCGGCTCCACCGGCGCCGGCTCGGGCTCCGGCTCGGCCGCCAGGGCGGCGGGCGCGGTCACGACGACCACGGCCGCTTCCTCGGCCGCCGTGGGCGAGCCCGCCGGGGCGGACGCCCTGCGGGTGACCCGGCGGCGCGGCCGGGCGGGAGCGGCCGGAGCCGCCTCCACCGGGGCCTCGGGCGCGGGCTCCGCCACGGGTTCGGCCTCGGCGACCGGCTCGGCCACCGCCGGCGCGACCGGCTCGGGGGCCGGCGCGGTCTCCACGACGATCTCCGGCTCGGCGGCCTTCGGCGAACCCGCCGGGGCGGTCGCCTTGCGGGTCGCCCGGCGGCGCGTACGGCCACCGCGCGGACCGGCGGCGGCACGCGCCTCGGCCGGGCTGCCGAACCACTCCTCGTCCCCGCCGACCGACGGCTGGAGTTCCGCCTCGGTCACCGTGACGGGCTCCAGCTCGGGCTCCTCGTGGACGGCCTCCGCCTCGGCCTCGACCGGCTCGGCGGCCTCCGCCTGCACGTGCTCGTGCTCGTGCGGCTGGCCCTTGCCCTTCTTCTTGGCGCGCTTGCCGCCACCGCCACCGCCGACGGACGTGGGCTGGTCCATGTGGACGATCACGCCGCGGCCGTTGCAGTGCACGCAGGGCTCGGAGAACGACTCCAGCAGGCCCTGGCCGACCCGCTTGCGGGTCATCTGCACCAGACCGAGCGAGGTCACCTCGGCGACCTGGTGCTTGGTGCGGTCGCGGCCCAGGCACTCCAGCAGGCGCCGCAGCACGAGGTCGCGGTTGGCCTCCAGCACCATGTCGATGAAGTCGATCACCACGATGCCGCCGAGGTCGCGCAGCCGCAGCTGGCGCACGATCTCCTCGGCCGCCTCGAGGTTGTTCTTGGTGACCGTCTCCTCGAGGTTGCCGCCCTGACCGGTGAACTTCCCGGTGTTGACGTCGACCACGACCATCGCCTCGGTCCGGTCGATCACGAGCGAACCGCCGCTCGGCAGCCAGACCTTGCGGTCCAGCGCCTTCATCAGCTGCTCGTCGATCCGGTACGTGGCGAAGACGTCGACGTCCGACGTCCACTTCTGCAGCCGGTCGGTGAGGTCCGGGGCGACGTGCGAGACGTAGCCGTGGATGGTCTCCCAGGCGCCCTCGCCGCTGACGATGACCTTGGAGAAGTCCTCGTTGAAGATGTCGCGCACGACGCGGACGGTCATGTCCGGCTCGCCGTAGAGCAGGGTCGGGGCGTTGCCGCTCTTCGCCTTCTTCTGGATCTCTTCCCACTGGGCCTGGAGGCGCTGCACGTCACGCGCCAGCTCGTCCTCGCTCGCGCCCTCGGCGGCCGTACGGACGATGACGCCCGCGTCCTCGGGGACGATCTTCTTGAGGATCTGCTTCAGGCGCGCGCGCTCGGTGTCGGGCAGCTTGCGGCTGATGCCGGTCATCGAGCCCTCGGGCACGTACACGAGGTAGCGGCCCGGCAGCGAGACCTGGCTGGTCAGGCGGGCGCCCTTGTGGCCGATCGGGTCCTTGGTGACCTGCACGAGCACGGACTGGCCGGACTTCAGCGCGGTCTCGATGCGGCGCGGGCCGCTGCCCATGCCGAGCGCCTCGAAGTTGACCTCACCGGCGTAGAGCACGGCGTTGCGGCCCTTGCCGATGTCGACGAAGGCGGCCTCCATGGACGGCAGGACGTTCTGGACCTTGCCCAGGTAGACGTTGCCGACGTAGCTGGTGGCCTGCTCCTTGTTGACGTAGTGCTCGACGAGGACGTTGTCCTCCAGCACGCCGATCTGGGTGCGCTCACCGCTCTGGCGCACGACCATCACCCGCTCGACGGCCTCACGGCGGGCCAGGAACTCGGCCTCGGTGATGATCGGCACGCGGCGGCGGCCCTGCTCACGGCCCTCACGGCGGCGCTGCTTCTTCGCCTCCATGCGGGTGGAGCCCTTGATGGACTGCACCTCGTCGAAGCCGGTGCCGAGCTCGCGCTCCTCGCGCTTGCGGGGCTCGCGGACCTTCACGACCGTACGCTCCGGGTCGCCCTCGACCGCCTCGGCCTCGGCGGCGTCGCCACTGCGGCGACGGCGACGGCGGCGACGGCGGCTGCCCGCGGAACCGGCGCCCGGCTCCTCGCCGTACGCCTCCTCCTGCTCCTCCTCGGCGGCCTCGGCCTCCTGCTCGGCCTCGGCGGATTCCTCGTCGGCGGACTCGGCCTCGGGCTCGCCGGCCTCACCGCGGCGGCGGCGACGGCCACCCCGCCGGCGACGGCGCGAGGGGCGGTCCGACTCCTCCTCGTCGTGGGCGGCCTCGGGCTCCTCGGCGTCCTCGGCCTCGGGCTCCTCGGCGACGGTGGACACCGTCTCCTCCACCACGGCCTGCTCGGCCTCGGCGGGCTCGCCACGACGGCGGCGACGGCGGCGGCCGGCCGGGGCGGCCTCGGCGGCACGCTCGGCCTGCTCCGCCTCGGGCTCCTCCGCCGGCACGGCGACGGCGGCGGCCGCCGCGGCGGTCTCCGGCGTCTGGAACATCGGCTCGGTGAAGACCGGCGCCTGGAAGACGGCGCTCGGCGGGCGCACGGCGCGGCGACGGCCACGCGCGGGAGCCTCGGCGGGCTCCGCCGGGGTCTCGGTGGCGGCTTCCCGCGCACGGCTCTCGGCCTTGGCGGCCTCCAGCGCGGCGGCGGCGGCCTCGGCGTCACCGGTGGCGACCTGGCGGCGGCCACGCGTACGGGCCTCGGCGGCCTCGGCGGCCTCCTCGGTACCGGCGGCACGGCGACGGGTGCGGCGGCCACGGGTCTCGGCGACCGGCGCCTCCTCCTCGGCCGGAGCCTCCTCCACGGGCGCCTCGGCGGCCTGCGGGGAACCGGCCGGGGCGGTGGCCTTGCGGGTGGCACGGCGACGCGTACGGGGAGCGGGGGCCGGGGTCTCCTCGACGGCCTCCAGCTCCTCCTCGTCCTCGGTCTCGGCCTCGGCGGCGGGGGCGACGGGCGCGGCCGGCTCGACCACGGTCTCCGCGGCCTGCGGGGAACCGGCCGGGGCGGTGGCCTTACGGGTGGCACGGCGGCGCGTACGGGCCGGCGGCGCGGCCTCGGCGGCGGGCGCCTCGGGCTCGGGCTCGGCGGCCTCAGCCTGGGTCTCGGCGGGCTCGGCCGTCACGGGCGCCTCGGCGGCCGTCTCGGCCTGCTGCGGGGCACCGGCGGGCGCGCTGGCCTTGCGGGTGGCGCGACGGCGCGTACGGGCCGGCTTGGCGGCCTCGGCGGCCTCGGGCTCGGCGGCCACGGCGGCGGGGGCCTCGGGGGTCTCCTCAGCGACCGGCTCGGCCGTCCGGGGGGCACCCGCGGGGGCCGTCGCCTTGCGCGTGGCACGGCGGCGGGGGCGGGCGGGGGTGGCCGGCGCCTCGGCGGCGGCCGGGGCCTCGGCGGCGGGCGCCGGGGTCTCCGGCCGCGCCTCGGCGGCGGGGACCGTCACGGGCTGTGCGGTCGTGTCCCCGGCCGACGGCGGGCCGGCGGGGCGGGACGCCGCACGGCGGCGGCGTCGCGGCGGCAGCGTGTCTCCAGGACCGCTGTCGGAGTGGTTGGCGGGCTCAATGGGTTCGTCGAGCATGCGGGCGGTTCTCCCGTCACGCTCCCGGGCGCCGCGCCTTGGTCCGTCCCGGCGGTCCGCGTGATGTGCGCGTACCGCCGTCCGGGGCGCGGTCGCCGCACGGGAGCTGTCGTCTCGCTCGCCGGGTCCGAAACGTCGGGACCGGCGAAAGTCTCCTGGTCAGTGCGCCTGCCGGACCCGGGTGGCTCCCTGGTGGACCGGCGGCACGGCGACGGCCGTCCTTACACAGAACCTTCCGGCACCTGCGCGGCACCGGCGCTCTGTCCGGCGGCTGTGGTTACTGCGGCCGGGGAAGCGTCGCGGTCGGGCGCGAGCGGGTCGGTCACCGTGCCGGACTCCTCATCGAGCAGCCCCTGCGCCAGCCTGGTCACCGCAGCGGGGACCGGCGGCGCCAGGTCGGCCGTAGCGCGGAGACCGGACAGGACGTCGTCGGGTCGAACGGCAGGTGTCAAATGCCGAACAACCAGCCGCAGTATCGCACAGGGACCGTCGCCGGGCCTATCGGCCGGAGCGTCGAGGGCCTCGAGCCGGACGACCGCGGCGCGGGCGTCGAAGGTGCGCAACCCATTTTTCGTGCGGCGCTGGACCTCGACGGTCTCCGCCGCGAGGAAGGCCGCCACGGCCCGCCGGACCTCCGCGACCTCCACGCCGTCCAGCCGCAGCTCCCATACGGATGCCTCGAGCCGGTCGGCGAAGGAGGAGGTGTGCGCCTCCACCGCGTCCGTGATGTCGAGCCCGTCCGGCAGCGACTCGTCGAGCAGCTTGCGCAGCTCCTGCGGGTCGCGGGCCTCGGCGAGCTGGATCTCCAGGAACTCGGCCTCACTGCCCGTGCCGGTGGGTGCGGCATTGGCGTACGACACCTTGGGGTGCGGGGTGAAACCGGCCGAATACGCCATGGGGACCTCGGCGCGGCGCAGGGCCCGCTCGAAGGCGCGCTGGAAATCGCGGTGGCTGGTGAACCGGAGGCGGCCGCGCTTGGTGTAGCGCAGACGAATGCGCTGCACCACGGGTGCGGGCGGCGGGCCTTCGGGCTGTCGCTTGCCCAGTGTTCTGTCCTTCGTGAGTGCGGTCGTACTGCTACCTAGAGTACGTGTCTCGAGGAAGGACGCGTCCTGGCGGGTCAGGACTCGTCGGTGACGAGGATGTCCTTGTCGTTGAAGACCTCGACGATGAAGATCAGCAGCCGGCCCAGGCTCACGGTGTACTCGACGAGGACGTTCTGCGTCAGCCGGATGGTGCGGTCGTCACCGGTGGCGCTCATGGGACGGGAGAGCTCGGTGAAGGGGTCACGGGCCAGCAGCGCGATGCCCTTGTCGAACGCGGCACGCTGCTGATCGTCCAGCCGGTCACGGCGGAAGGCGGCCTGCTCCGTGAAGTGAACCTGGTACGTCGGCGTCACGTCGCCTCCCCTTCACATGCGGCCGCGCGGGAGAGCATGGGCTCTCCCGCGCGGCTCACGTTATTACTTGACCACCGTCAGCGGCAGCAGCTTCTTGCCCGTCGGGCCGATCTGGATGCTCGTGTCCATCTGCGGGCAGACGCCGCAGTCGAAGCACGGGGTCCAGCGGCAGTCCTCGACCTCGGTCTCGTCGAGGGCGTCCTGCCAGTCCTCCCAGAGCCAGTCCTTGTCGAGACCGGAGTCCAGGTGGTCCCAGGGCAGGACCTCCTCGTAGGTACGCTCGCGCGTGGTGTACCAGGCGACGTCGACGCCCTGCGGCGGCAGCGTCTGCTCGGCGCACTTGATCCAGCGGTCGTACGAGAAGTGCTCGCGCCAGCCGTCGAAGCGGCCGCCCGATTCGTAGACCGCGCGGATGACGGCGCCGACGCGGCGGTCACCGCGGGAGAGCAGGCCCTCGATGATGCCGGGCTTGCCGTCGTGGTAGCGGAAGCCGATCGAGCGGCCGTACTTCTTGTCGCCGCGGATCTTGTCGCGCAGCTTCTCCAGCCGGGCGTCGGTCTCCTCGGCGGAGAGCTGCGGCGCCCACTGGAACGGCGTGTGCGGCTTGGGCACGAAGCCGCCGATGGAGACGGTGCAGCGGATGTCGTTCTGGCCGGAGACCTTGCGGCCCTCGGCGATGACGTTGACCGCCATGTCACCGATCTGGAGGACGTCCTCGTCGGTCTCGGTGGGCAGGCCGCACATGAAATACAGCTTCACCTGGCGCCAGCCGTTGCCGTACGCGGTGGAGACCGTGCGGATCAGGTCCTCCTCCGAGACCATCTTGTTGATGACCTTGCGCATGCGCTCGGAGCCGCCCTCGGGGGCGAAGGTGAGGCCGGACCGGCGGCCGTTGCGGGTGAGCTCGTTCGCGAGGTCGACGTTGAAGGCGTCCACGCGGGTCGACGGCAGGGAGAGACCGATCTTGTCCTCGGTGTAGCGGTCGGCGAGCCCCTTGGCGATGTCACCGATCTCGGTGTGGTCCGCGGAGGACAGCGACAGCAGGCCGACCTCCTCGAAGCCGGTCGCCTTCAGGCCCTTGTCGACCATCTCGCCGATGCCGGTGATGCTCCGCTCCCGCACGGGGCGCGTGATCATGCCGGCCTGGCAGAAGCGGCAGCCGCGGGTGCAGCCGCGGAAGATCTCCACGGACATGCGCTCGTGCACGGTCTCGGCGAGCGGGACGAGCGGCTGCTTGGGGTAGGGCCACTCGTCGAGGTCCATCACGGTGTGCTTGGACACGCGCCACGGCACGCCGGAGTGGTTGGGCACGACACGGGCGATCCGGCCGTCGGCCAGATACTCCACGTCGTAGAAGCGCGGGACGTAGACGCCGCCGGTCCTGGCCAGGCGCAGCAGCACCTCGTCGCGGCCGCCGGGGCGGCCCTCGGCCTTCCACGCCCGGATGATGTCGGTGATCTCCAGCACGGCCTGCTCGCCGTCGCCGATCACCGCGCAGTCGATGAACTCCGCGATCGGCTCGGGGTTGAAGGCCGCGTGGCCGCCGGCGAGGACGATCGGGTGGTCGACGGTGCGGTCGGCCGCGTCGAGCGGGATGCCGGCGAGGTCGAGGGCGGTGAGCATGTTGGTGTAGCCGAGCTCGGTGGAGAAGCTCAGGCCGAAGACGTCGAACGCGCCGACGGGCCGGTGGCTGTCCACGGTGAACTGCGGGACCTTGTGCTCGCGCATCAGCGCCTCGAGGTCCGGCCACACGCTGTACGTGCGCTCGGCGAGGACGCCCTCGCGCTCGTTGAGGACCTCATAAAGGATCATGACGCCCTGGTTGGGCAGCCCGACCTCGTAGGCGTCGGGGTACATGAGCGCCCAGCGGACGTCCGTGGACTCCCAGGGCTTGACCGTGGAATTGAGCTCTCCACCGACGTACTGGATCGGCTTCTGCACATGCGGGAGCAGAGCTTCGAGCTGCGGGAAGACCGATTCGGCAGACATACCCGAGACCTTCGTGAGCTGACAGGGGTGACCCTCAAGGCTAACGCAGCCGAGGTCACGCCCTCGCACGGCGGAATTCCGCGGTCCGAGCCGGGCGTCAGCGCAGCAGTGCCTCGCGGTGGCGCTTACGGGACGCCTTCCGCCAGAGCTCCGGCAGCTCCCGCTCGTCGTCGGCCGCCCGCCGCTCCTCCCGGCCGTACAGGAGTCCGAGGGTGAAGGTGCTCTCCCCCGCCGCGTGGGCCTGGGCCGCCAGGGTGCGCAGGGCGGCGCGGGCCATGACGCTGTCCTGGTGGTCGCCGAGCAGGGTCTGTACGGACTTCATGCGTGCCGCGAACCGTTTCGCCGGCTTCCCGAGCGCGGGCCGCGCCGCCTCCGCGGCGTAGCGGGCGCGCTTGGCGGCCTTGCGGGCGTCGTGCAGGACGGCGTCGCGCTCCGGGCCCGGCCCGGTGGCCAGGGCGTGCTCGACGCGGGAGGCGAGGCGTCCGTAGTCGCGCAGGACGGCCCGGGCCAGCACCTCGCGGGGCGGGCGGGCGGCAGCGGGGCGCAGGGGCGGGTCGGCGAGCAGGGCGTCGAGGGTGTCGAGCAGGGTGAGATAGCGGTCGCTGTCGAGGAGGGCGGCGAGGCGCTTGCGGGAGCCCTTGCGGCGGCCCGCCGCGGCCACACGGAGCCGGGCGGCGACGGGCCCGAGGACGAGCGTGCCGTCCACCTCGGCGAGCCGGTCCACGAGGCGTTCGGCGAGCACTTCGCGGTCGCGGTCGACGCCGAGTTCGGTGGCGAGCCACTTCAGTTCGGCGCCGACGGGGTCGGTGGCCTTCCGGTCGAGGACCTTGCCGTACGTCCGGAAGGCGCTGCGGAGCCGCCTGGTGGCGACCCGCATCTGGTGGACGGAGTCCTCGGCGCGGCCGCGGACGGCCGGGTCGAGGGCGAGGAGGGCGTCGGTCTGTTCGCGGACGTAGGCGAGCACGTGGTCGCCGGCGGTGGGCGCGGTGGGCTTCTTCGCCTTGCCGTCCTTCGCCTTGCCGTCCTTCGCCCCGCGCGGCGCGGGGTCGGTCTCGGCCAGGGCCCTGACCAGCTTGGAGGGGGCCTTCGAGGGGCGCAGCCCGGCCTTGCGCAGGCGCCGCTCGACGGTGTCGAGGAAGGCGGGGTCGGCCCCCTCGCCGAGCTCCACCTCGACCTCCGTCCAGCGGGCGGAGCGGCCGTCCCGGGTGAGCCGGTCGGCGGTGACCGCGTCCTCGCTCGCCTCGGCGAGGAGGGTGCCGTCGTCGTCGAGGAGGTGGTGGACCGTGCGGCGGGAGACGATGCGCACGATCGGGGCGAGCTCGGCGTGGCGGATCCTGGCGCGCACGAGGTCGGTGAGTTCCCGTGGGACGGCCGGGGTCAGGGGCGCGCGGATCTCGTCGCGCTCCCCGGGGCCGACGGGGAGTTTGAGGTGCCAGCCCGCGTCGTTCCCACCGGTGCGGCGGCGGAGGGTGATGTGCGCGTCGGTGAGGCGCCGGTCCTTGGTGTCGTAGTAGACGGCGTCGAGCCGCTGCGTCCCCTGGTGGGTGACGGTCGCCGCGACACGGCTCAGGTCGGGCAGCCGGGCCGGCTTCGCGCCCTGGCCTTCGTACTTCCGCTCGATCTCTCGCACGGTGTCCGCCATAGGGCGAATCTAGTCCGCGTCCGGCCCGATGTGCAGGGCACGAAAGGAGTCCGACCGGATTCGAACGCCCGCGACGGCCGTGCCCTACGCGGACACAGGTCTCTCGACCTTGATCGACTGAAGCAGGCCGATGGCGATCCACGCGGCGAACATCGACGATCCGCCGTACGAGACGAAGGGCAGCGGCAGTCCCGTCACCGGCATGATCCCGAGGGTCATCCCGATGTTCTCGAACGCCTGGAAGGCGAACCAGGCGATTATCCCGGCCGCGACGATCGCGCCGTAGAGCTCCGTGGTCTCGCGGGCGATCCGGCAGGCGCGCCAGAGCACGACACCGACGAGGAAGATGATCGCGCCCGCGCCGACGAAGCCCAGCTCCTCACCGGCGACGGTGAAGATGAAGTCGGTCTGCTGCTCGGGCACGAACTGGCCGGTGGTCTGGGAGCCGTGGAAGAGCCCGGAGCCGGTGAGGCCGCCGGAGCCGATCGCGATGCGGGCCTGGTTGGTGTTGTAGCCGACGCCGGAGGGGTCGAGAGCGGGGTTGGCGAAGGCGGCGAAGCGGTTGATCTGGTACTCGTCCAGCACGCCGAGCTGCCAGATGAGGACGCAGCCGAGGACGCCCGCGCCGAGCAGACCGGCGATCCAGCGGTTGGAGGCGCCGGAGGCGAGCAGCACGGCGAGCACGATCACCACCAGCACCATCACGGAGCCGAGGTCGGGCATCAAGAGGATGATCAGGACCGGCAGGGCGGCGAGGCCGAGCGCCTGCAGGACGGTGCGGTGGTCGGGGTGCGACTTCTCACCCCCGTCGACCTTCGCGGCCAGCAGCATCGCCATGCCGAGCGTGATGGTGATCTTGGTGAACTCGGAGGGCTGGAGGGAGAAGCCGCCGCCCAGCTGGATCCAGGAGCGGGCGCCGTTGATGGTCGCGCCCAGCGGGGTGAGCACGGCGGCGGTGAGCAGCACGGAGACGCCGTAGAGGATGGGCACGGCGCCGCGCAGGGCGCGGTGGCCGACCCAGACCGCGCCGACGGCGAGGGCGAGTCCGATACCGGTGTTGAGGATGTTGCGGAACAGGAAGTAATACGGGTCGCCGTGGGTGAGTTCCTTGCGGCCGCGGGTGGCGGAGTAGACCAGCAGCGTGCTGATGCCCGAGAGGGCGAGCGCGGCGAGCAGCATGACCCAGTCGAGGCGGCGCACGACGGAGTCGCGGGCGGTGAGCGTGCCCCAGATGCCGCGCTCGGGGGTGTAGCGGCGGATCCTGTAGCCGCCGGTGGTGGTCATTGCTGCTGGTCCTCCTTCCGGGCGGGCGGGGAGGGCACGTCGATCTTCTGGGCCTCGATCGTGCCGTCCTTCTCGATCCTGGGGAGTCCGCTCTCGGGGTGCGGCAGCAGGGCCTTGCCCGGGTCGATCTTGCCCTTCTCGTCGACGCCGTAGAGGGCGTTGTAGATGTTGCGCACGGCGGGACCGGAGGCACCGGAGCCGGTGCCGCCCTGAGAGATCGTCATGACGACGGTGTAGTCCTGCGTGTACGTCGCGAACCACGAGGTGGTCTGCTTGCCGTAGACCTCGGCGGTGCCGGTCTTGGCGTGCATCGGGATGTCCTTCTGCGGCCAGCCCTCGAAGCGCCAGGCGGCGCTGCCCTGGGTGGCGACGCCGGCGAGCGCGGCGTCGAGCTGGTCGCGGGTCTTCCTGTCGAACGGCAGCCTGCCGTGGGCCGTGGGCGCGATCTCCTGGACGTGCTTGCCGTCGGCGCTGACGATCGCCTTGCCGATGGTGGGGTTGTAGAGCGTGCCGCCGTTGCTGATGCCCGCGTAGATGGTGGCCATCTGGATGGGCGTGACGAGGGTGTCGCCCTGGCCGATGGAGTAGTTGACGGAGTCACCGGCGCGCATCCGCATGCCGGACTCGCAGTTCTCCTTGGCGATCTTCGCGGCGTAGTCGTCGCTGTTGCCGCCCTGCTTGCACCAGGTGTCCTTGTTGGCCTCCCAGTAGTTCTTCTTCCACTCGCGGTCCGGGACGCGGCCCTTGACCTCGTTGGGGAGGTCGATGCCGGTCTCCTTGCCGAGGCCGAAGTCGTGGGCGGTGCGGTAGAACCAGTCCGCCGGGTGCTTGGGGTTGTTGCCGCCGTCCTTCTGCCACTGGCGGTAGGCCAGGTCGTAGAAGACGGTGTCGCAGGAGACCTCCAGCGCCCGGCCGAGGTTGATCGGGCCGTAGCCCTTGGACTCGAAGTTCTTGAAGACCTGGTTGCCGATGCTGTACGAGCTGGAGCAGTTGTAGTTGCCGTTGAAGTCGTATCCGGCCTTGACCGCCGCGGTGGCGGAGATGACCTTGAAGATCGAGCCGGGTGCCGCCTGGCCCTGGATGGCCCGGTTGAGCAGGGGGTAGTCCGAGTCCTTGCCGGTGAGCTGTTTGTAGTCCTTGGCGGAGATGCCGCCGACCCAGGCGTTGGGGTCGTAGGTGGGGTTGGAGGCCATGGCCACGACCCGGCCGGTCTTGGACTCCATCACCACGACGGCGCCCGCGTCGGCCTTGTAGTTGACGCCGGTGTTGCGGTCGAGCTCCTTGCGGGCGTCCTTCATCGCCTGGTTCAGCTCGCGTTCCGCTATGGCCTGCACGCGGGCGTCGATGCTGGTGACGATGTTGGCGCCGGGCACGGCCTTGTCGCTCTTGGCCTTGCCGATGACGCGGCCGAGGTTGTCGACCTCGTAGCGGGTGACGCCCGCCTTGCCGCGCAGCTGGGTGTCGTACTGCCGCTCGAGCCCGGAGCGGCCGACCTGGTCGGAGCGGAGCAGCGGGGCGGGGCCGGACTTGGTCTTGCTGATCTCGTCGTCGGTGACGGGCGAGAGATAACCGAGCACCTGGGCGGTGTTGGAGCCGCCGGGCCCGGCGTAGCGGCGTACGGCCGTGGGCTCGGCGGTGACACCGGGGAAGTCCTCGGCGCGCTCACGGATCTGCAGGGCCTGCTGGGTGGTGGCCTGGTCGGTGATGGGGATGGGCTGGTAGGGCGAGCCGGCCCAGCAGGGCTTGGGGGTCTTGGCGTCGCACAGCCGCACCTTGGCGGCGACGTCCTCGGGCCTGAGGCCGAGGACACCGGCGAGCCGGGCGAGTACGGCCTTGCCGCGGTCGGGCATCTTCAGCAGGTCGGTGCGGTTGGCGGAGACCACGAGCCGGGTCTCGTTGTCGGCCAGCGGCACGCCGCGGGCGTCCAGTATCGAGCCGCGGGTGGCGGGGGCGACGACCTGCTGGATGTGGTTGTCGGCGGCCTCGGCGGTGTACTGGTCGCCGTTGCGGATCTGGAGGTACCAGAGGCGGCCGCCGAGGGTGAGCAGGAGGGAGACGACGAGGATCTGGATGGTGATGAGGCGGATGGTGACGCGCGAAGAGCGCCCGCTCTCGGAAATGTTGCTCATGACGCCCCCTCGTTCGTCGCTCCGGAATCACCGTCGGCCACCTCGGCGGCCGCCCCCTCGCATGCCCCCTCGACCGCCTCGCCGGGCTTGCCGGAAGAGTGCCGTGTCACAGCCGCCGGACCCCCTTCAGGCGGCCCTGCCGGCGGGCCGGCCTGCCGAAGAGACCGCCGCGCTGGCCGCCGAGGCGGGAGAAGGCGCCCTCGCCGCCGGCCAGCGTCGCCGGGCCCCCCTCGCCCGCGAGCGGGTCGTTCTCGGTGCGGCGGGCGAGCGCCATGATCAGCGGCACGGTGAAGGGCGCCAGCAGCAGGTCGTAGAGCGTCGCGGTGAGGACCAGGCCGCTCAGCCCGACGTGGCGGGCCGCGGTGTCGCCGACGAGCGCGCCCACGCCCGCGTAGAGCAGCGTGGAGCCGATGGCCGCGGCGACGACGACGAGCATGGGGACGGTGGCCGAGCGCACTCTGCCGCTCTCCGGCTTGACCAGGCCGACGACATAGCCGACCACGCACAGCACCAGGGCGTACCGCCCGGTGGCGTGGTCGGCGGGCGGCGCGAGGTCGGCGAGGAGACCGGCCCCGAAGCCGATGAGGGCGCCGCTGGTGTGCCCGTAGACGAGCGTGAGGCCGACGACGACGAGGAGCATCAGGTCGGGGACGGCGCCGGGGAGGTGGAGCCGGGCGAGAACGGTCACCTGGACGACGAGGGCGATCACGACGAGCGCCGACGAGAGCAGGATCCGGTTGATGCGCATCGGTTCAGTCCTGGGGTTTGGCGCTCGCGGAGGGGGTGGCCGTCACGGTCACCGTGGGCGTCGGCTTGGGAGCCTCGGGTTTCGGCGGCAGGACCGTGTCACGCGGGTCGGTGCGGGGCTCCTCGACGACGACGCCGACGATGTCGAGCCTGCTGTAGCCGACGAAGGGCCGGACCTGGACGGTGCGGGTCAGGCTGCCGCCCGCGGGCTCGACGCGGGTGACCTCGCCGACGGGGACGCCGGGCACGAACGGCTTGTTCCTGCTGGAGCCGAAGGTGACGAGGCGGTCGCCCTCGTGGACGACGGCCTTGCCGTTGAGGAGTTCGACGCGCAGGGAGCGGTCGCCCTGGCCGGTGGCGAAGCCGAGCTCGCCGGACTTCTCCATCCGGGTGCCGACGGTGAACTTGGGGTCGGTCGCGAGCAGGACGGTGGCGGTGGACCGGGAGACGGTGGTGACCCGGCCGACGAGGCCGTCGCCGTTGAGCACGGTCATGTCGCGGTGGATGCCGTCGTTGCTGCCCGCGTCGATGGTGACCGTCCAGGAGAAGCCCTGGGCCGCTCCTATGGCGATGACCTGGGCACCCTTGATGCCGTACTGCCCGCGGCCCGCGGTCTTGAGCATCGCGTCGAGCTCGCGGGCCCGGCCGCGGTTGCGGTCGTCGCTGCCGAGGCGCTGCTTGAGGGTGGCGTTCTCCCGCTCCAGCTGGGCGATGCGGCTGTGGCGGCCGCCCGAGTCCCGTACGGCGGCGATGGCGTTGCCGACCGGGTCCACGGCGTCGGCCACCCCGGCCTCCACCGGCCCGAAGGCCGAGGCGGCGGCGTGCCGGACACCGTCGAGCGGGGACTGTTCGCCACCGCGAATGTCCACCGTGATCAGTGCGAACGCGACGGCGACCAGCAGCACCAGTAGCAGCCGGCTCTCTCGTGTGTCCCTCACGTGCGGCGGCGTGCCCTTCTCGTCGGACCGGTCGGCTGCGGGTCCGGGCCGGTCATCGGGAGCGTTCTGCCTGTATATCAGGTTGTTTACCGGCAGCGGGTACAGCCGGGCGCGCCCTCGCGCCGCCCTGACACGGGCGGCCGCGAGAACCGGCCGGACCGATGGATCTCAGCCCGGCCGGTCACCCGTCACCGGCGGGGCTGGGCGTCCAGCACCTGCTGGAGCGCCTCGAACTCCTCGACACACTTGCCGGAGCCCAGGGCGACGGAATCCAGCGGGTCCTCGGCGATGTGGATCGGCATCCCGGTCTCCCGGCGCAGCCGCTCGTCGAGGCCGCGCAGGAGAGCGCCGCCGCCCGTGAGAACGATCCCGCGGTCCATCACGTCACCCGACAGCTCGGGCGGGCACTTGTCGAGGGTGGTCTTGACGGCGTCGACGATGGAGTTGACGGGCTCCTCGATGGCCTTGCGGACCTCGGCGGCCGAGATGACCACTGTCTTGGGCAGCCCGCTGACGAGGTCGCGGCCGCGGATCTCGGTGTGCTCGTCCTGCTCGAGGTCGTAGGCCGAACCGATGGTGATCTTGATCTGTTCGGCGGTGCGCTCGCCGAGGAGGAGGCTGTACTCCTTCTTGATGTGCTGGATGATCGCGTTGTCCAGCTCGTCGCCCGCGACCCGGATGGACTGTGCCGTGACGATTCCGCCGAGGGAGATCACCGCGACCTCGGTGGTGCCGCCGCCGATGTCGACGACCATGTTGCCGGTGGCCTCGTGCACGGGGAGGCCGGAGCCGATCGCGGCGGCCATCGGCTCCTCGATGATGTGCACCTGACGGGCGCCGGCCTGGGTGGACGCCTCGATCACGGCGCGGCGCTCGACCCCGGTGATGCCGGAGGGCACACAGACCACGACGCGCGGGCGGGCCATCCAGCGCCGCTTGTGGATCTTGAGGATGAAATAACGGAGCATCCGCTCCGTGATCTCGAAGTCCGCGATCACCCCGTCCTTGAGCGGACGCACGGCGACGATGTTGCCCGGGGTCCGGCCGATCATCTTCTTCGCCTCGGCACCCACCGCGAGGATGCCGCCGGTGTTGGTGTTGATGGCTACGACGGACGGCTCGTTGAGGACGATTCCGCGGCCTCTGACGTACACCAGCGTGTTGGCGGTCCCGAGGTCGACAGCCATGTCACGGCCGATGAACGACATGTTGTTCCCCATGAGGATACGTCTGGCCTTCCCAGCTGGAGCGAATGCTTACTTGAGGTCGGCAGGGTGTGCGGTGCGCTGCGGGGCGCGGAGGCTTCATCGTAGTCTCGACCGGTCGTACGCGGCGCGAGGGTTCCTCCGCCATTGTCGGCGGAACGCGAGCCCGCCCCAGTAATGGTGACGTCGTGTCGGAGTGAGAGGTTCCCTCGTTCGCCACGCATATGCCAGAGGGCGGCCGAAAAGAAATCGACCGCCCCTGATCAGAATGGGTGTGTCACTGACGGGCTATCAGGCGAGACCCGGAAAGAAAATCTTGATTTCCCGCTGTGCGGACTCCTCGGAGTCCGAGGCGTGGATGAGGTTCTCGCGCGTGATGGTGCCGAAGTCACCACGGATGGAGCCCGGGGCTGCCGAGATGGGGTCGGTCGGGCCGGCCAGCGCGCGCACGCCCTCGATCACACGCTCCCCCTCGACCACCAGGGCCACGACGGGCCCGGAGGACATGAACCGCATCAGGGGCTCGTAGAAGTCGCGGCCGACGTGCTCGGCGTAGTGCTGCTCCAGCGTGCCCCGGTCCAGGGTGCGCAGCTCCAGCGCGCTGATCGTCCAGTTCGCCTTGCGCTCGATCCGGCCGATGATCTCGCCGGTCAGGCCGCGCCGCACGGCGTCGGGCTTGAGGAGGACGAGGGTGCGCTGGCTCATATTGCGGCTCCTTGCGGGCGGGACAACAGTGCCGCGAGGGTATCGCGGATCATGGGGTCCCGAGATCGCGGGCGGCCTCCGGGGCCGGGCCCCGGAGGCCCGCGGGCCGGGCCGGGCTAGGCCGGATCGGCCGCCGCCTGCTCCGCCGCCTCCCGCGCGAAGCGCGCCTTCGCCTCGTCGATCTTGCCGCCGAAGTGGACCGACGCCCACCACAGCACGCCGAAGACGACGCCCAGGATGAACATCATCGGGACGACGAAGCCGCTGAGGAACAGCGCGCCTTGCAGCAGCCAGCCGAGCTGGACGCCACCGGGCCGCCCGAGCATCCCGCACAGCAGGACACTCAGCACCATCGCCGTACCGCTGACGGCCCACACCGTGCCGGTGGAGACGTCGGAGGTCTGCATGGCGACCAGGCCGGCGAACCCGATGACGAAGAATTCACCGATCAGAGTGCTGGAACAGAGCATGCGCATGGTCAGTCCCTCCCCAGGAGCAGCCGGGCCTCGCCGACCGTCATCACGGAGCCGGTCACCAGGACGCCCGCGCCGGAGAACTCGCCCTCTTCCTCCGCGAGGGTGATCGCCGCCTCCAGGGCGTCGTCGAGCCGGGGCTCGACCTGCACGCGCTCGGCACCGAAGATCTCGACCGCGATGCCGGCCAGCTCATCGGGGTCCATGGAGCGCGGGGTGGAGTTCCGGGTCACCACGACCTCGGCGAAGATCGGTTCGAAGGCTTCCAGGAGCCCCCGGACGTCCTTGTCGGCACTGGCGGCGACCACACCGATGAGACGGCTGAATCCGAACGCCTCGGTGACGGCCCCGGCCGCGGCGGCCGCGCCCCCGGGGTTGTGCGCGGCGTCCAGCACCACGGTGGGGCTGCGGCGCACGACCTCCAGCCGGCCCGGCGAGGTGACGGCGGCGAAGGCGCGGCGGACGGTGTCGATGTCGAGCGTGCGGGCGTGCTCCGAGCCGATGCCGAAGAACGCCTCCACGGCGGCGAGGGCGACCGCGGCGTTGTGCGCCTGGTGGGCGCCGTACAGCGGCAGGAAGACGTCCGGATACTCGCCGCCCAGGCCGCGCAGCGTCAGCAGCTGGCCGCCGACGGCGACCTCGCGGGAGACGACGCCGAACTCCATGCCCTCGCGGGCGACCGTCGCGTCGGCCTCGACCGAGCGCTTGAGGAGGACCTGCGCGGCGTCGACGGGCTGCTGGGCGAGGACGACGGTGGCGCCCTGCTTGACGATCCCGGCCTTCTCCCCGGCGATGTCACCGGTGGTGGTGCCGAGCCGGTCGGTGTGGTCCAGCGAGATGGGGGTGACGACGGCGACCGTGCCGTCGACGACATTGGTGGCGTCCCAGGTGCCGCCCATGCCGACCTCGACGACCGCCACGTCGACGGGGGCGTCCGCGAAGGCCGCGTAGGCCATGGCGGTGATCACCTCGAAGAAGGACAGCCGGTGCTCTTCGCTGTCGTCGACCATCCGCACATACGGCTGGATGTCGCGGTACGTCTCGATGAAGCGCTCGGCCTCGATGGGAGCGCCGTCCAGGCTGATCCGCTCGGTGACGGACCGGATGTGCGGGCTCGTGTAGCGGCCGGTGCGCAGGTCGAAGGAGCCCAGCAGCGCCTCGATCATGCGGGCGGTGCTGGTCTTGCCGTTGGTGCCGGTGATGTGGATGGCGGGATACGCGCGCTGCGGCTGGCCCAGGATGTCCATCAGCGCCTCGACGCGGCGCAGGGACGGGTCGAGCTTGGTCTCGGGCCAGCGGCCCGCCAGCTCGGCCTCCACCTCGCGCAGCTCCCGGTCGACCTCGGGGTCGGCGGGGCGGGACGGCACGCCGTCACCCTGCGGCGGGCCGCCCTGGGTGCGCAGGGTGCGGCTCCCGGCCTCGATCACGGCGAGATCAGGGGTGGGGGTCCCCCCTGCTCGAGCGGAGTCGAGAGCTTGGGGGAGGTCGGTCTCGGCATCGGCGATCCCGGCGAACCGGTCGTCCTCGCCGGGGCCGGTGTCGTCGTTCTCGTCGTTCAGGGGGCGCTCGCTCACGCGGTCCAGTCTACGGAGCCGCACTGACAGCGCGGCCATCAGGCACCGGAGGCCAGCGCCGCGCTCATCATGGCCTTGGCCACCGGGGCGGCGAGGCCGTTGCCGCTGACGTCCGCGCGGGCGGCGTCACTGTCGGCGATCACCACGGCGACGGCGACCTGCTTGCCCTGGCTGTTCTGCGCGTAGGAGACGAACCACGCGTACGGTGTGCCGCTGTTGTCGACGCCGTGCTGCGCGGTGCCCGTCTTGCCGCCGACGGTCAGGCCGTCGATCTGGGCGTTGCTGCCGGTGCCCTGCTCGACGACGGTCCGCATGGCGGATTTCAGCTGCCGCGCGGTGTCGGCGGACATCACCTGGCCGTACTGCTTCGGGTCGCTCTTCTCCAGGACGCCGGAGCTGCCGTCGGTGACGCGGTCGACGAGGCGGGGCGTCATCAGCTTGCCGTCGCCCGCGATGGCCGAGGAGACCATGGCCATCTGGAGCGGGGTGGCCTGGTCGTTGAACTGGCCGATGCCGGACAGGGCGGTCTGCGAGGCGTTCATGTCGGTCGGGTAGAGGCTCTTGGCGGCGCGCACGGGCGTGTCGATCCTGCCGTCGTTGAACCCGAACTTCTCCGCCTGCCGCGCGACCTTCTGCGCGCCGAGCCGCTCGGCGAGGTGCCCGAAGACGTTGTTGCAGGAGTACTGGAGCGCCGTGCGGATGCTGGCGTTCTTGCAGGGGGCGCTGGTGTTCTCGTTGGTCAGGTAGGTGCGGGTGCCCGGCAGGAGGTACGGGTCGGGGCTGTCGGTGGCCTGGTCGACGGAGGAGTAGAGGCCGTTCTCCAGGGCGGCCGCCGCGACGACGAGCTTGAAGGTCGAGCCCGGCGGATAGGTCTGGCGCAGCGCGCGGTTGAGGGTCGGCTGCCGCTTGTCCTTCTCCAGCGCCTCCCACGCCTTCTGGTCGGCGGCGGCGGAACCGGCGAAGCGTCCGGGGTCGTACGAGGGGGTGCTGGCCATGCCGAGGATCGCCCCGGTGGCGGGGTCGAGGGCGATGGCGGCGCCGGTCTTGCCGCCGAGGCCCGCGAAGGCGGCCTTCTGCACGGCGGGGTCGATGGTGGTGATGACGTCGCCGGGGTCGGGCCGCTTGTTCGTGATGGCGTCGGAGGGGCTGCGCAGCCGGTCGTCCTCACCGGTGAGGACGGACTTGTAGAGGCTCTCCAGCTGGGTGTCGCCGTAGATCTGCGAGGAGAAGCCGGTGACCGGCGCGTAGAGCTCGCCGTCGGTGTAGGTGCGCTTGTACTTCAGGTCGCCGGCGGTCGCCGTGGAGCCGGTGAGGAGCTTGCCCCCGGCGAGGATGTCGCCGAGCGGCCGGGAGTACGCGGCTATCGCCTGTCGCGGGTTGTGGGGGTTGTCGTCCAGGCTGCCCGCCTGGGCGGCCTGCACCCAGGTGGCCCGTACGAGCACGGCGAGGACGAGCAGCAGGGAGAAGACGGCGACGTGCCGGACGGGCTTGTTCATTGGGGGGCGCGCTCCCTCTCCTTGACATACGGTTTTCCCGAAAACTCCGTTAAGCGGAGTTAGTGTTCCCCGACTCCATGAGAGCTGGCTGAGAAAGATGCCGTCCGAGGACCGGGACCGGCTCCTGGCGGTCCTGGAAGCGCTGCCGGCGGGCGCACTCGTGCAGGGCCCGGCGGACGAGGTGCTGGCGACGAACCAGCGCTTCGTCCGCATGTTCGATCTGGAGGGCCGTGCCGACCTCTCCCCCGGCGCTCCGCTGCGCCCGGTCGTCCCCCTCGTACGGGCCCTCTTCGCCCCCGGCTTCTCCGGCCCCGGCAGCCCCGGCGAGATCCTGGCGGGCCGGCACGTCCACCGGACGGCCGAGATCCCGCTCACGGACGGGCGCACCATCCGGCGCGAGGTCGAGCCGCTGCGCCGCGCGGGTCACCACCTCGGGGCACTGTGGACCTTCCAGGACATCACCGACCGCAAGCGCCGGGAGCGCGACCTGGAGCGCGACAACCTCGCGCTCACGGAGCTCGCGCGGCAGCGCAACACCTTCACGGCGGCCGCCTCCCATGAGCTGCGGACCCCGCTCACGTCGATCATCAGCTTCTGCGAGCTGCTGGCCGACCCGGACGCGGGCAGCGCCCTGGGCGCCGACCAGCTGGCCTTCCTCGACGCCATCCGCCGCAACGCCGACCGCATGCAGCGGGTGATCGCCGACCTGCTGCTGACCACCCGGATGCGGGCCTCCGGCCTTGAGCTGGAGTTCGACGCGGTGGACGTGCCCGCGATGGTCCAGGACGCCGTCCTGGACCGGCTGGCCACGCCGCAGGGATCGGCCGTCTTCACCGTGCTGGACTGCGCGCGCGGACCAGCTCTCAGGGGCGACCGGCACCGCCTTCAGCAGGTCCTGGCCAACCTTCTGGAGAACGCCGCGAAATTCACCCCGCCGGACGGCCGGATCACCGTCACGGCCGCTCCCCGCGGGCATTTCTGGGAGATCGAAGTAACCGATACGGGAATCGGCATCCCGCATGAATTCCATGAGGAAATCTTCACCGGCTTTGTCCGCGCACCGAATGCCACCGGCGGCGGATATCCCGGCACCGGTCTGGGGCTCGCCATCAGCCGTACGGTCGTCCAGCTGCACGGCGGCACCCTCACCGCGGACAGCGCCGAGGGCGAGGGCGCGACCTTCCTGATCCGGCTGCCCGTCACCGGCCCCGGCCCCGACACCGCGCCCACCGGCCAGGGCGCGCCGTGAGCCGCGTCCTGGTCGTCGAGGACGACCCCGACCTCGCCCTCGCCCTGCGCACCCTCCTCGACCGCGCCGGCTACGACGTGATCCACGCCGACAACGGCCGCGACGGACTGCGGCTGCTCTTCTCCGAACGGCCCGCGCTGATGCTCCTCGACATCGGCCTGCCCCAGCTCAACGGCTGGGAGGTGCTGGAACGCACCCGGGACCTCAGCGACCTGCCCGTCCTGCTGCTCACCGCCCGCGGCGCCGAGACCGACCGGGTGCGCGGGCTGCGCGCCGGAGCCGACGACTACCTCCCCAAGCCCTTCGGCAACGACGAGCTCCTCGCCCGCGTCGAGGCCCTCCTGCGCCGCACCGCGCCCACCCGCTGGGCCGGCGACTCCTTCGACGACGGGCTCCGGCTGGTCCCCGAGCGGCGCTCGGCGGTCTGGCAGGGCCACGAGGCGCGGCTCAGCGACATCGAGTACCGGCTGCTCCAGGTGCTCGTCCGCAACCGGGGCCGGGTGCTCACCACCGACCAGCTGCTCGACCGCGTCTGGGACGACCCGGAGGGGACGGGGCGGGAGCGGGTGAAGTTCGCGGTGCTCCGGTTGCGGCGCAAGCTTCGGCAGGCGGCGGGGGATGAGGCGGCGGATCCGCTGGAAGCGGTCCGCGGCCTGGGCTACCGCTACCGCGCGGGCGAGTAGCTCCCCGGGGCTCCCCCGGCCTCCGGACCGCGCTCCGTGCGGTGTCCTCAGTCGCCGGACGGGCTGGATCTCCAGCCCGTCCGGCGACTGAGGACAAGCGGCGCAGCCGCTTTGGGGGTCCGGGGGGCTCCCCCGGTTTCGGGAAGGAGCGGGCCTGGGGGAAACGGCCCGGCCCCTCGGGACCAAAGTCCTGAAAGTCGCGCCCGCGGCAATCGCAACCATCCGACAACCAAGCCCCATCCAGACCCGCAACCGACCCACCGCACTCTCGGAGCCGTCCTCGTCGCACAGCTCCAGGAGTCACACCGTGTCGCACCTCCCCACCCGTAGCGTCGCTGTCGTCCTCGGCACCCGCCCCGAGCTCGTCAAGCTCACCGACCTCGTCCGCCTGCTGGGCCCCGCCGCCCACCTGGTGCACACGGGTCAGCACTACGACGAGGAGCTGTCCGGCCGCTTCCTGACCGAGCTCGGGCTTCCGGAGCCGACCTTTCTGAGCGGTATCGGCGGGCAGCCGCGCGCCGTGCAGATCTCCGCCGCGCTCGCCCAGCTCGACGAGCTGTTCACCGCCGAGCCGCCGCTCGCCGTGGTCGTGCAGGGCGACACCAACGCCGCCCTCGCCGGCGCGCTCGCCGCGAACGCCCGCGGCATCCCGCTGCTGCACGTGGAGGCCGGGCTGCGCAGCCACGACCGCAACATGCCCGAGGAGCACAACCGCGTCCTCATCGACCGCATCGCCGACGTGCTGTGCGCGGCCACCGAGGACAACCGCGCCAACCTCCTCGCCGAGGGCATCGACGACGCCCGCGTCGCCGTCACCGGCAACACCGTCGTGGAGGCCGTGCACGGCCAGCTGCCGGACGCCGCCGCCCGCGCGGAGCTCGTCGAGCGGCACGGGCTGACGGCCGACGCGTACGTCCTGGCCACCGTCCACCGGCCCGAGAACACCGACTCCGTGGACGCCCTCCGGGCGATCTTCACCGAGCTGTCCGCGCTCGCGGAGTCCGTCCCCGTCGTCGTGCCGCTGCACCCCCGCACCCGGGCGCGGATCGCGGCCGCCGGTCTGGAGGACCTGCTCACCGGCCTGACCGTGTGCCGCCCGCTGGGCTACGGCGAGTTCCTCGCGCTGGCCCGCCACGCGGCGCTCCTGGTCTCCGACTCCGGCGGCATCCAGGAGGAGTGCACCGTGCTGGGCCGCCCGCTGGTCGTCGTCCGCCGCTCCACCGAACGCCCCGAGGCCATGGCCGACTTCGCGGACCTGGTCGAGCCCGGCCCGCAGATCGGCGCCGCCGCCCGCCGCCGGCTCGCGGAGGGCCCCGCCGGGCTGGCCCGGCTGGCCGCGCTCCCCAGCCCCTTCGGGGACGGCCTCGCCTCCGAGCGGATCGTCGCCCTGCTCGCCGCTGTCACGGCACCGGAGCAGCTCGCCGCCGCGGCGTGACGCCCGGCCCGACGCTCCCGCGACCCGACCCCCACCCCGGAGTTCCCACCCTCATGTTCGACAGTCCCCTGCTGTTCGTCTTCCCCTTCTTCCTGCTGCTCTGCTTCCTGCTCTACTGGGCCGGGGCACGCACCTCCTACCTGCGGCGGCCCGCCGTCGAGGAGGGGAACGCCGCCGCGTTCGACTGGCACTTCTTCGTGCCGTGCCGTGACGAGGAAGCCGTGATCGGGACGACCGTCGACCGGCTGCGCAAGGACCACCCGAGCGCCCACGTGTGGGTCATCGACGACGACAGCGACGACCGCACCGGCGCGATCGTGGCCGAGCTCGGCGAGACGGACCGCCGCGTCCACCTCGTGCGCCGCCACCGCCCCGACGCCCGCCTGGGCAAGGGTGCCGCGCTCAACGCCGCGTACGACGAGCTGAACGAATACCTGCCCGAGGACGCCGACCGCGAGCACGTCGTCGTCTGTGTCATCGACGCCGACGGCCAGCTGGACCCGCGCGCCCTGGACCGCGTCAGCGGCCCCCTCGGCTTCGGCGACCCGGAGACCGGCGGCGTGCAGGTCAGCGTGCACATGCGCAACGCCGACGACCCGCGCCCGCTCGCCGGCCGCGGCCGGATCCGCAACGCCTTCGCCCGCCTGCTCGTGCGGATGCAGGACATGGAGTTCTCCGTCTCCAACGCCGGCATGCAGCTGCTGCGCGGCCGCACCGGCTCCGTGGGCCTCGGCGGCAACGGCCAGTTCACCCGGCTCGCCTCCCTGGACCGCATCGCGGCGGCCGAGCGCCGCCCCTGGCAGCGCGGCGCGCTCCTGGAGGACTACGAGCTCGGCCTGCACATGATCCTCAACGGCGACCGAATAGCCCACATAGCCGACACCTGGGTCTCCCAGGAGGGCCTCCCCCACGGTCGCCGCTTCCTCACCCAGCGCACCCGCTGGGCCCAGGGCAACCTCCAGTGCGTCCGCTACGCGCCGCGCATCGTCTCCTCGCGCCACTACAGCGGCAAGGGCGTCCTGGAGACCCTCTACACCTTCCTCCAGCCGGTCGCCCACCTGGTGACGCTCGCGCTCTGCCTGGTCATGTTCGCCCTGCTCGGCCTCACCGCCGCCGACGAGGGCGCCGGCGAGGCGTTCGGCGGCATGCTCGCCCTGTGGCCGCTCGTGCTCGGTCTGGCCGTCGTCTCCGTGCTGCCGTTCGTCCTGTGGGGCCCGGTCTACCGCCGGGACCGCGCGCCGGGCCGCTCGCTGCTCGTCTCCCTGCTGTGGGGGCTGGCACTGTGGCTGTACGCGTACCACCTCTTCCCGGCCTCCGCCCGTGGCTTCATACGGATGCTGCGCGGTCGCAACGGCTGGGCCAAGACGCGGCGCAACGCGGAGGTCGTCACCTCCGGCCCCATCGCCGTCGAGAGCTGACGCGAACCTCTGACAGTCTGCGCTCACCAACTGAACAAACCATGAAATGGGCCACACTTGAGGCCCGCGAGACAACCTCCGCCCCTCTTCCGCCATCTGACCGCCGGGGAAAACATTGCCCACATCGCCCGGAGCGGTTCCGGGTGGCGGAACAGGAGCGTCGTGCGGGTACCGGAAGTCAGCACTCGGATGCACTTGCTGCTGCTCACAGCGTGGACCGTGCTGTGGTTCGCCCTGGTGGAGCCGAGCGGCGGGTTCTCCTGGCACTATCTGCGCACGGGCGGCGAGCTCATATACGACGGCGGCAACGGGACCGGTGGGCTCAACCTCTACGCCCACCACCCCGAGCTCCAGATGGGCCCGATCAGCTTCCTGGTGGCGGGCCTGTTCAACCCCTTCTCGGAGCACGCGGGCCAGTTCCTCGCGGCGGCGTTCATGTCCGCCCTGGGACTGGTCATCGTGGTGCTCGCGGGCCGCAGCGCCGCCATGCACTTCCTGGGCACCGGCACCAACCACCAGCGCCTGCGCCGGCGCGTCCTCATCGCGGGCGCCGCGTTCATCCCCATGTGGATCGAGGTCTCGGTCCGCTTCGGGCACCTCGACGACGTGCTCGCGCTGTTCTTCACCGCGCTGGCCGTCTGGTTCCTGACGCGCTGCAACCCCGCCGCCGTCGGCATCTGCCTCGCCCTGGCCCTGGACTCCAAGCCGACCGCGCTGGCCTTCCTGCCGCTGATCCTCGCCCTGCCCAGGGACCGCTGGACGCGCGCGGTGCTGTGGTGCGTGGGCCTGGTGGCCGTCGCCTGGCTGCCGTTCTTCCTGGTGGACCCGCACTCCTTCGCCGCCGCGAAGTTCACGATCCCCAACAACCCGGCGTCCGCGCTGCGCTGGCTCGGTGGCAACACCCCCGAGACCCCCAACTGGGCCCGGCCCGCCCAGGCCGCGCTCGGCCTCACGCTCGGCGCGGTCGCCGTGTGGCGCGGCCGCTGGGCGGGCGTGGTGCTGCTGGGCGCCAACGCCCGTATCCTCCTCGACCCCAGCGTCTACACCTACTACACGGCCTCCGTGCTGCTCGGCACCCTGCTGTGGGACGTCTGCGGGCAGCGGCGCCTGGTGCCCTGGTGGAGCTGGATCGCCCTGATCGTGCTCTACGGCAGCGTCTTCGTCGTCCACGACGACTCGGCACGCGGCCTGATCCGGCTGCTCTTCGTGGCGGTGTCGACCGTCTACGTCCTGTTCTGGCCCCAGCGCAACCGCGGCAGCCACCGGCCGCTCAACCGGGTGGACGAGGAGCCGGTGGAAGGCCCGTGGGGGCCCATGTGGGACCCGGGCCGGTCCCGGCCGTGGGAGGCGAGGACGGTCCCGCCGTCGCCGTGGGACGCCGGGAGAAGCGCCCCGTAAGGGGCGCGGGGCACCGCGCGACCGGCCCTCGCCGGCCGGCAGTCGGAACGCGAGACGAGAGCCGCCGCTGTCGGAGTGACAGCGGCGGCTCTCGTCGTTGCTCGCGGGCGTCAGCCCTGCGGCAGACCGGCCAGCTGGCTGGTGATCCGGGCGATGTCCTCGTCGGCCTTGGCCAGGCGCGTGCGGATCTTGTCCACGACGTTGTCCGGCGCCTTGGCCAGGAACGCCTCGTTCCCGAGCTTGGCGTTGGCCTGGGCCTTCTCCTTCTCCGCCGCCGCCAAGTCCTTCGTCAGGCGCTTGCGCTCCGCCTCGAAGTCGATGACCCCGGACAGGTCGAGGGCGACCGTGGCCCCCGCGACCGGCAGCGTCGCCGTGGCCTGGAAGCCGTCCTCGGCGGGCTGGAGGCGCAGCAGCTGACGGATCGCGGCCTCGTGCGCGGCCAGGGCGGTGCCGCTCAGGCCGAGCTTCGCCGGGACCCGCTGACCGGGCTGGAGGCCCTGGTCGGAGCGGAAGCGGCGGACCTCGGTGATGACCTGCTGGAGGTTCTCGATCTCCCGCTCGGCGCCCGCGTCGCGGAAGCCGCTGTCGGCCGGCCAGTCGGCGATGACGACCGACTCCTTGCCCGTGAGCGTGGTCCACAGCGTCTCGGTGACGAACGGGACCACCGGGTGCAGCAGCCGCAGGGTGACGTCCAGCACCTCGCCGAGGACGCGGGCCGAGACCTTGGCCTGCTCGCCACCGCCCATGAAGGTGGTCTTGGACAGCTCGACGTACCAGTCGAAGACCTCGTCCCACGCGAAGTGGAAGAGGGCGTCCGACAGCTTGGCGAACTGGTAGTCGTCGTAGTACGCGTCGACCTCGGCGACCGTGGCGTTGAGGCGCGAGAGGATCCAGCGGTCCGTCGCCGACAGCTGCTCGACGGGCGGCAGGTCGCCCTCCACCGTCGCGCCGTTCATCATCGCGAAGCGGGTGGCGTTCCAGATCTTGTTCGCGAAGTTGCGCGAGCCCTGGACCCAGTCCTCACCGATCGGCACGTCGACACCGGGGTTGGCGCCGCGGGCCAGGGTGAAGCGGACGGCGTCGGAGCCGTACTTGTCCATCCAGTCCAGCGGGTTGACCGCGTTGCCGAAGGACTTCGACATCTTCTTGCCGAACTGGTCGCGGACCATGCCGTGCAGGGCGATGGTGTGGAACGGCGGGGTGCCGTCCATCGCGTAGAGACCGAACATCATCATCCGGACGACCCAGAAGAAGAGGATGTCGTAGCCGGTGACCAGGACGGAGTTCGGGTAGAACTTCCGGACGCTGTCGGTCTGCTCGGGCCAGCCGAGCGTGGAGAAGGGCCACAGGCCGGAGGAGAACCAGGTGTCCAGGACGTCGGTCTCCTGGTGCCAGCCCTCGCCGGTGGGCGCCTCGTCGTCCGGGCCGACGCAGACCATCTCGCCGTCCGGGCCGTACCAGACGGGGATGCGGTGGCCCCACCACAGCTGGCGCGAGATGCACCAGTCGTGGAGATTGTCGACCCAGCCGAAGTAGCGGGACTCCATCTCCTTGGGGTGGATGGCGACGTCGCCGTCGCGGACGGCCTTGCTGGCGGCCTCGGCCAGCGGGCCGACCTTGACCCACCACTGCATGGACAGCCGCGGCTCGATCGTGGTCTTGCAGCGCGAGCAGTGGCCGACGGAGTGCTCGTACGGCCGCTTCTCGGCGACGACGCGGCCCTCGGCGCGCAGGGCGCCGACGATGGCGCTGCGGGCCTCCAGGCGGTCCAGGCCCTGGAAGGGGCCGGGCACGGTGATGACCGCGCGCTCGTCCATGACGGTGAGCGTCGGCAGGTCGTGCCGGCGGCCGATCTCGAAGTCGTTCGGGTCGTGGGCCGGGGTCACCTTGACGGCGCCGGTGCCGAACTCCGGGTCGACGTGCTCGTCGGCGACGACCGGGATGCTGCGGCCGGTCAGCGGCAGCTCGATCTCGGTGCCGATCAGGTGCTTGTAGCGCTCGTCCTCGGGGTGGACGGCCACGGCGGTGTCACCGAGCATCGTCTCGGCGCGGGTCGTGGCGACCACGATCTCCGCGTCCCCGGAGCCGTAGCGGATCGAGACGAGCTCGCCCTCGTCGTTCTGGTACTCGACCTCGATGTCGGAGATCGCGGTGAGGCAGCGCGGGCACCAGTTGATGATGCGCTCGGCGCGGTAGATCAGCTCGTCGTCGTAGAGCTTCTTGAAGATCGTCTGGACGGCCTTGGAGAGGCCCTCGTCCATGGTGAAGCGCTCGCGGGACCAGGCCACGCCGTCACCCAGACGGCGCATCTGGCCGGAGATCTGCCCGCCGGACTCGGCCTTCCACTGCCAGACGCGCTCGACGAACGCCTCACGGCCGAGGTCGTGGCGGGACTTGCCCTCCTTGGCCAGCTCGCGCTCGACGACGTTCTGCGTGGCGATGCCGGCGTGGTCCATGCCGGGCTGCCACAGCACCTCGTAGCCCTGCATCCGCTTACGGCGGGTCAGGGCGTCGATCAGCGTGTGCTCGAAGGCGTGGCCCAGGTGGAGCGAACCGGTGACGTTCGGCGGCGGGATGACGATCGTGTACGGCTCTTTGTCGCTCTTCGCGTCCGCCTCGAAGTAGCCCCGCTCTACCCAGCGCTCGTACAGCGGCCCCTCTACGTCGGCCGGCGCGTACTGGGTCGGCAGTTCGGGGGTGCTGTCGTTCGGCCCGCTGTCGGGGCGCTGAGTGTTCTCGGTCACGGGAGGAGTCTACGGGGGCGTGTGCGGGGGTTACGAATCCATTCAGGGCCCCGGAGCCGGGCCAGGCGGCACCGTCGGAAAGGATGGCGTGGAACCGATCTTCCGCGACACGCAAAGGCGACGATGAGCGAGCACCGGCCCGGTCCGTACGGGATGCCGCCGCAGCAACCGAACCCCTACGCCCAGGGCGGCGCCCCCGGCTTCCCGCCGCCACCGCCGGTCGCGCCGCCGACCGCACCGCCCGCCGCGCCGTACGGGGCCCCGTACGGGGCGCCGCCACAGCAGCCGGGCGGCTGGGGGCCGCCGCCCGGCCAGTACCCGCCGCCGGTGCCCCCGCAGGGCGGCGGCAGGGGCAAGGCGATCGGCATCGCGATCGGCGCGCTGGTCGTGGTCGGCGCGATCGTGGGCGGCATCGTCCTTTTCACCGGGAACGGCAAGAGCGGCGGCAGCGGCGCCAAGGCCGGTGCCAGTGCCTCGCCCGGCACCCCGGAGACCAGCGCCTCGCCGAGCGCCACCGCGACGGCGCGGGCGCGCTACAAGCTCACCGCGCCCGACACGCTCGCGGACGATTACAAGAAGGACACCAGCGACCCCGGGACCGGCTTCGACGCCAAGGCCCTCGGCGAGCTCAAGGACTTCGGCATGGCCGACCCGCAGAGCGTCAACGGCAACTACACGTCCGGTACGGACAAGCGCGCGCAGAAGATCCTGCGCTTCGCCGGCGCCTGGGGCACCTCCGTGCGCGGCCCCGAGGCACTGGTGGACGGCCTGTTCAAGAGCGCGCGGGACGGGGCCGCGAAGGAGACCGACCCCGACTCGAAGATCGAATTCGAGGGCAGCCCACGGCGGATGACTCCGGACGGGCTCGGCGACGACGCCGTGATGAAGTGCCAGATGACCAAGCAGAGTCTCGGTCCGACGACCACCAGGAGCCTCAGGATGCCGCTGTGCGTCTGGGCCGACAGCTCCACCGTCGGCACGGTGTTCGCCCTGGACACCTCGCTGATGGTGCGGGGCCAGGAGCTCAGCCTCGACTCGGCGGCCGGCCGGGTCGCGACGTTCCGCGAGCGCGTGCGGGTACCGGCGCAGAGCTGACGGGGCGACTGTTCCCGAACTGTTGCCGCCCCGCGGTAAAGCTCGCGTAAGTCGTCGGGGAGGATGGCGGGCCTGTCACGAGCCACGGATCGAAACGAGACACGATGAGCTACAACCAGCCGGGCCCCTACGGCGCTCCCCAGCAGCCCCAGCAGCCAGGGCCGTACGGCCCGGGCGGAGCCGCGGGCCAGCCCGGTTACGGTTACCCGCAGCAGCCCCCCGCCCCGGCCTACGGCCAGCCCCCACAGCCAGGCCCCTACGGCCAGCAGCCGCCGGCCGCCCCGCCGTACGGCGCGCCGCAGCAGGGCGGTTGGGGCCAGCCCCAGCCGGGCCCGTACGGCGGGCAGCCGCAGCCCGGCATGCCGGGCCAGTACCCCCCGCCGGTCCCGCCGCAGAGCGGTGGCGGCAAGGGCAAGGCGATCGGCATCACGATCGGCGCGCTGGTCGTGGTCGGCGCGATCGTGGGCGGCGTCCTCTTCTTCAAGAACGGCGGCGGGGGCGGCGGGAAGGTGGCGCCCTACACCCTGGTGATGCCGGATTCGCTGCTGGACGGGAAGTTCAACAAGCAGCAGTCCTCGACCAGTGCCGCTACTAAAGACCTTGCCAACGACAGCGAGCTCAAGGCGATGGGCATCACGAACGGCACCGGTGTCGGCGCGTCCTACAAGAACGCCCAGCAGCAGGGCCTGGCCGTGAAGGGCGTCTACGGCGACGTGTCCGACCCCGGCAAGGCGGTGGACGCGATCTTCGCCAAGCTGGACCAGAAGTCCACAACGGCCGGAGCCAAGATCGAGGTCGTCACGCCCGTCACCGAGTTCCACCCGAGCGGCTTCGACGGCGCGGTGATCAAGTGCGAGTCGAAGAAGGCCACCGTGACCATGGGGTCCCTCACGTCCAGCGCCGAAGGCTCGACGTGCGTCTGGGGTGACTCCAGCGCGGTGACAGCCGTCTCGCACTCGGTCGCCAAGACCACCGGCGGCATCACCGGCGGCGCCACCACCTCCGCCACGGGCAACGCGATGTCGGCACAGGAGCTGTCCGAAGCGGTGGTCAAGATCCGCAACGAGGTCCGCAAGAACAAGTAGCACCCCGGGGCGAGCGCCGCAGCCGAGCCCGTACGTCCAGCGGGGGCCGTACGGGCGGCCCAGCGGTCGAAACGGCTTCGATCCCCCCGGTCCCCTATGGGATCCTGAACGCTCCGCCGGCGTGGCCCGCGAGGGGCCCGCCCGGGGTTCCCTCTCCCAGGGCGTGTCCGGCCGCCTGAGCGCATTCCTGAGGGGGAACCTAGATGAGCCACGCCCAGCCCGGCCCGTACGGCGGCCCGCCGCCCCAGCAGCCGCCCACTCCGTACGGCCAGGGCGCTCCGCAGCCGGGCTACGGCTATCCGCAGCAGGCGCCGTACGGGCAGCAGCAGCCTCCGTACGGACAGCCCGGCCCGTACGGCCGGCCGGGGCCCTACGGGCAGCAGCCCTACCCCGGGATGCCCGCGCCGTACCCGCCGCCGATACCCCCGCAGCGTGGCGGCAAGGGCAAGGTCATCGGGATCGCGGTCGCCGCGCTCGTCGTGGTCGGGGCCATCATCGGCGGGATCACCGTGCTGATGAAGGACCACAGCGGCTCCTCCGTCGCGGACGACGGCAAGCGCTACAAGCTGACGGCACCGGACACGGTCCTCACCGAGTACAAAAAGGACCCCGATTTCCGTGACCAGGGCTTCTTCGACACCCCGGAGGCACGGCGCGATCTCCGCATCATGGGCGTGAGGAATCCGGAGTCCAATTCGGCCGAGTACAGGGCCGGGAATGTCTCCGAGCGGAAGTTGCTGCGGTTCATCGGCATCTGGGGCGGCATCAAGAAGCCCGAGAACTTCGTGGACGCCATGTTCAGGAGCATGGCGAAGTCCGTGACCGCCACCAAGGTGGAGGGAACCCCGCAGGCCGTCACGCCGCCCGGCTTCGACGGCGCGATGAAGTGCCAGTACACGCACCCCGGCGACAGCAGCATCGTCGTCCCCCTGTGCATCTGGGCGGACCACAGCACGGCCGGCGTGGTCTATGTGGGCGACAGGAAGCGTTCCGGCCCAGGCGCCAAGCTCCCGTTCGACGAGGCCGCCGGGATCACGGCCAAGCTGCGCACGGAGATCCGCGTGGAGATCAAGAAGTAGCGGGTCCGCGCACGACGAAGGGGGGCACCCGGCCGGTAAGCCGGGTGCCCCCCTTCGTCAGTCTTCAGCCGAGAACTACGCGCTCTTCTCGTGCCGTTCGTCCTTGCCGACGATCCGCGGCTCGCGCGGGACCAGGGTCGGGTTGACGTTGGAGTGGACGACGTCCTCGGTGATGACGACGCGGGCCACGTCCTTGCGGGACGGGACCTCGTACATCACGGACATCAGGACCTCTTCCATGATGGCCCGCAGACCGCGCGCGCCGGTACCGCGCAGGATCGCCTGGTCGGCGATCGCCTCCAGGGCGGGGCGGTCGAACTCCAGCTCCACACCGTCGAGTTCAAAGAGCCGTTGATACTGCTTCACCAGGGCGTTGCGCGGCTCGACCAGGATCTGGAGGAGCGCCTCGCGGTCGAGGTTGTGGACGCTGGTGATCACGGGGAGGCGGCCGATGAATTCGGGGATCATGCCGAACTTCACCAGGTCCTCGGGCATGACCTCCTGGAACTGGTCGCTCGCCTCGATCTCCCGCTTGGAGCGGATCGTCGCCCCGAAGCCGATGCCCTTGGCGCCCGCTCGCGACTCGATGATCTTCTCCAGGCCGGAGAAGGCGCCGCCCACGATGAAGAGGACGTTCGTCGTGTCGATCTGGATGAATTCCTGGTGCGGGTGCTTGCGGCCGCCCTGCGGGGGGACGGAGGCCGTGGTGCCTTCCAGGATCTTCAGCAGGGCCTGCTGGACGCCCTCGCCCGACACATCCCGTGTGATCGACGGATTTTCACTCTTCCGGGCGACCTTGTCGATCTCGTCGATGTAGATGATGCCGGTCTCGGCCTTCTTGACGTCGTAGTCCGCGGCCTGGATCAGCTTCAGCAGGATGTTCTCGACGTCCTCACCGACGTAACCGGCCTCCGTCAGCGCCGTGGCGTCGGCGATCGCGAAGGGGACGTTCAGCATGCGGGCGAGCGTCTGCGCGAGGAGGGTCTTGCCCGAGCCCGTGGGGCCCAGGAGCAGGATGTTGGACTTCGCGAGCTCGATGCCGTCGTCGCGGCCGTGGCCGCCGCTCTCACCGGCCTGCACGCGCTTGTAGTGGTTGTAGACCGCGACGGAGAGGGCCTTCTTGGCCGCCTCCTGGCCCACCACATAGCCCTCGAGGAACTCATAGATCTCGCGGGGCTTGGGGAGCTCCTCCCACCGCACCTCGGAGGTCTCCGCCAGCTCTTCCTCGATGATCTCGTTGCAGAGGTCGATGCACTCGTCGCAGATGTACACACCAGGCCCCGCGATGAGCTTCTTCACCTGCTTCTGGCTCTTCCCGCAGAACGAGCACTTGAGCAGATCGCCGCCGTCACCGATGCGTGCCACGAGGTGCTTCCCCTTCGCCTGGGATCCGCCTTGCTCTGCGAACCCGGGTGCTTGCCTATCGACGGTACCTTGCCGGGCCCCCCGTGCGGGCCCCCCTTGGCCCTACTCGGTCCAAGGGGGTTGCCGGCGGCACATGTGGCCGGACCGAAAACGGTCAGGCCGAAACGGACGTCTTGCGCGTCGAGACGATCTGGTCCACCAGGCCGTACGCGAGCAGCTCGTCGGCGGTGAGGATCTTGTCGCGCTCGATGTCCTCGCGGATCTTCTCGATCGGCGTGGTGGAGTGCTTGGCCAGCATGTCCTCCAGCTGCGCCCGCATCCGGAGGATCTCGTTGGCGGCGATCTCCAGGTCGGAGACCTGACCGCGGCCGGTCTCGCTGTACGGCTGGTGGATCAGGACGCGGGCGTTCGGCAGCGCCATGCGCTTGCCCGGCGTGCCGGCGGCGAGCAGCACGGCGGCGGCGGAGGCCGCCTGGCCCATGCAGACCGTCTGGATGTCCGGCTTCACGAACTGCATCGTGTCGTAGATCGCGGTCAGCGCCGTGAAGGAGCCGCCCGGCGAGTTGATGTAGATCGAGATGTCGCGGTCCGGGTCCATCGACTCCAGGCACAGCAGCTGCGCCATGACGTCGTTGGCCGAGGCGTCGTCGATCTGCACGCCGAGGAAGATCACACGCTCCTCGAAGAGCTTCGCGTACGGGTCGTACTCGCGCACGCCCTGCGAGGTGCGCTCGACGAAGCGCGGGACGATGTAACGGGAGTCGGCCTGGGGGCCAGTGTAGAGGCCGCTGCCGGCGTTGTTGTTCATCTGCGTGTTCACCATCCTGGTGGCGTTCTGAGGGCGAGGGGTTCTGCTGCGTGGACGCGCCGGGATCAGGCCCCGGTGCCGCCCCCGCCCGGAACGCCCGCGGCGGATCCCATGACCTCGTCGATGAGGCCGTACTCCTTGGCCTCGTCGGCGGAGAACCAGCGGTCGCGGTCGGAGTCGTGAGTGATCTGCTCGACGGACTGACCGGTGTGGTGAGCGGTGAGCTCTGCCATCCGCTTCTTGGTGTAGAGCAGCCGCTCGGCGTGGATCTTGATGTCCGTGGCGGAGCCCGCCAGGCCCGCGGAGGGCTGGTGGATCAGGATCTCGGCGTTGGGCAGCGCGAAGCGCTTGCCCGGGGTGCCGGCGCTCAGCAGGAACTGCCCCATCGAGGCGGCGAGGCCCATGGCGATGGTGACCACGTCGTTCTTGATGTACTGCATGGTGTCGTAGATCGCCATGCCGGCCGTGATCGAGCCGCCGGGGCTGTTGATGTAGAGGTAGATGTCCTTGTCCGGGTCCGCGGCAAGGAGGAGCAGCTGCGCCGTGATCTTGTTGGCGATGTCATCGTCGACCGGCTGGCCGAGGAAGATGATTCGTTCCCCGAGCAGTCGGTTGTAGACCTGGTCGCCGAGGCCACCGAAGCTCGGCTCGCCGGCGGCGGCGGAAGGCATCAGATTCGTCACGTATCCACCTGCTCGTTTGTTCGACGGCCCCGCGAGCCGTCTCAGCGTCTTCTTCAAGGGGTGAGGTCGGGCGCGCCATCCGGGCTTCCGCGTCGCGCTTCCGGGACTCCCCTGCCCCCGTATCTACGGACCCTAACGCGCTGGTAGGCGGTGGCCATCCCGCATCAGGAACTGTTCGCTCTGAGCGCAGGTTCCCCGGGGTCCACAGGAGCGCGGCGGGCCCGGCCCCGGCACCCAGGGAGGGTGCCGGGGCCGGGCCCGTGCTCCGTATCGCTACGAGGGGGGCGAGGCTCAGGCCTCGGTGCCCTCGACGACCTCGGTGGCGGCCTCGACCGTCTCGGCGGTCTCGTCCTCGTCGTCCAGGTCGACGACCTCGCCGTTGCTGTCCTTGACCGTGGCGGCCTCGACGACGGCCGCGAGGGCCTTGCCGCGGGCGACCTCGCCGACGAGCATCGGCACCTGGCCACCCTCGACGACGGCCTGGGCGAACTGGTCGGGGCTCATGCCGGAGGACTGGGCACGGCGCATGAGGTGCTCGGTGAGCTCCTCCTGGCCGACCGACAGCTTCTCCTTGTTGACGATCTCGTCCAGGATGAACTGGGTCTTGATGCCCTTCTCGGCCTGCTCCTTGAGCTCGGCGTCGAACTCCTCGGCGGACTTGCCCTGGATCTCCAGGTACTTCGCCAGGTCCAGGCCCATCTGGCCGAGCTGGTGGTGCTCGAGGTTGTGCTTACGGGTGTTGACCTCGTCCTCGAGCAGCTTCTCCGGCATCGGGACCTCGACCAGCTTGATCAGCTCGTCGAGGACCTTCTCCTGGGCCTGCGTGGCCTGGTCGAACTTCTTCATCCGGGCCAGGCGCTTGGTGCTGTCGGCGCGCAGCTCCTCCAGCGTGTCGAACTCGCTCGCCAGCTGGGCGAACTCGTCGTCCAGCGCGGGCAGTTCGCGGGCCTTGACGGCGGTGACGACGACCTTGACCTCGGCCTCCTTGCCCTCGGCGGAACCGCCCTTGAGCTCGGAGGTGAAGGTGGCGGTGCCGCCGGCCTCGAGACCGGTCACGGCCTCGTCGATGCCGTCGAGCAGCTGGCCGGAGCCGATGGTGTAGTCGATGCCCTCGGCGACACCGTCCTCCAGCACCTCGCCGTCGACCTTGGCCTCCAGGTCGACGGTGACGATGTCACCCTCGGCGGCGGCGCGCTCGACCGGGGAGGTGGTGGCGAAGCGGTCGCGCAGCTGCTCGACCGACTTCTCGACGTCCTCGTCGGAAACCTCGACGGCGTCGACGGTGACCTCGATGCCGGAGTAGTCCGGGATCTCCAGGGTCGGGCGGACGTCGACCTCGGCGGTGAAGGAGAGCAGCTCGCCGTCCTTCAGCTCCTTGATGTCGACCTCGGGCTGGCCCAGCGGGTTGAGGTCGGCCTCGTTGACCGCCTCGGTGTAGAACTTCGGAAGCGCGTCGTTGACGGCCTCCTCCAGCACCGCACCGCGGCCGAACCGCTGGTCGATGACACGGGCGGGGATCTTGCCCTGACGGAAGCCCTTCACCGTGACCTGCTGGTTGATCTTCTTGTACGCCGCGTCGAGGCTGGCCTTGAGCTCCTCGAAGGGCACCTCAACAGTGAGCCGAACCCGAGTCGGGTTCAGGGTCTCCACGGCGCTCTTCACGGTTCGGTCTCCTTGGGGCTGACTTCTTGGATTCTGCTGATGTCCAGCGGATCGCGCCCGGTACAGAGACACACGGGCACGCAGCTTGCATAGTAACCGCAAGCAGTACGGGCCCCACAATGTGATCTTGATTGGTCGGGGTGGCCGGATTCGAACCGACGACCTTCCGCTCCCAAAGCGGACGCGCTACCAAGCTGCGCCACACCCCGTCGGTGCGACACGTAGGGTACATGCCCGCGGGGGTTCCGGCTGCCGATTAACAGGCGGAAGAAGAGGCGGGGGGCCGACGGCACCCCGGGGTGTGCGGCCGGGCGTCCGGACCCGCTACGATGCACAACGTGCCGCGCGGCCCTCCGTGGGAATCGCGGCGCGCGCGGGCGTAGCTCAATGGTAGAGCCCCAGTCTTCCAAACTGGCTACGCGGGTTCGATTCCCGTCGCCCGCTCCGATACGCCTCCGGCTCCGGCCGGAGGCGTTTTTCGTGCGTACCCCCTGCGCGTTCCTGGCGTTCCTGTGCGGGGCGTCCCCATGCGCGGGACCGAGCGGATCCGGCCATGGGCGGCGGTCAGAACTTGATGCCGTTTATGGTCTGGGCCAGCGAGTCCAGGAAGCGCTGGATGGACGGCGCCATGCCGGTGGAGGCGAGGAAGAAGCCGAAGAGGATCGCGATGATCGCCGGGCCGCCCTTGATATGCCCCGCGCGCATCATCACCACCAGCACGATCGCCAGTAGCAGCACGCCTGACAGCGAAATGGTGGTCATAGCTGATCACACCCTCGGTCGGAATCACCCGGCCTGCCCGGAAGTCCTCGCAGACCCCTCACGACCACCATCGTGCCATCAACTGGCCTGCTGTTGGGGGCCAGTGACGTTTCATCGGTGGATCGTCCAGAAAGCTGCGTGGAGAGGATATCGGCCGACTTGCCGGACAGCGTGCCGGTTCGGGGTGAATAGCTCAATAGATGGAACGGGGTTTTACCGGTCCCGATTGCGCCGCTAGGGTGCCTCGGATGTCCCCCGCCGTCACTCCGCCGTCCCCCTCGGCGGCCTCGATCCCGTCGAGTGCCCCGCAGTCCGCGCCGGTGGCGCCCGTTCCGGCGCAGCGCGACCCTTTCTTCGACAATGCGAAGTACCTGGCGATCGTCCTGGTCGCCCTGGGCCACGCGTGGGAGCCGCTCACCCACGGTGGGCGCGCCGCGATGGCGCTGTATCTGACCGTCTACGCCTTTCACATGCCGGCCTTCATCGTCATATCCGGCTATTTCTCGCGTGGCTTCGACATGAGTCCGGCGAAGATCAAGCGGCTGATAACCGGCGTGGCCGTGCCGTATGTGATCTTCCAGGTCGCCTACGTCTACTTCCAGCACTGGATGGACCACGGCTCCCCGCCGGATCCCCTCTCGCTGCTGAACCCGTGGTACCTCAACTGGTTCCTGGCCGCGCTCTTCATCTGGCGGCTGACCACGCCGATCTGGAAGCTGATCCGCCGGCCGGTCCCTGTGGCGTTCACGATCGCGACGCTGGCCGCGCTCTCCCCCGAGATCGGCAGTGACTTCGATCTTCAGCGCGTGTTGCAGTTCCTGCCGTTCTTCGTGATCGGGCTGCACATGAAGGCCGAGCACTTCCAGCTGGTGCGGCGTCGCTGGGTGCGGATCGCGGCGATCCCAGTGTTCGCGGGTGCGATCGCCTTCGCGTACTGGGCGGCGCCGCGGATGAACAGCACATGGTTCTACCACAACGCCGCCGTCCAGGACCTGCACGCGCCGCTGTGGTCCGCGCCCGCGATGACGCTGGCGATGTCCGGCTGCGCGGCGGTGCTGACCGCCTGCTTCCTCGCCTGGGTCCCGAGCCGCACGGTGTGGTTCACGGCGCTGGGCGCGGGGACGCTGTACGGCTATCTGCTGCACGGCTTCCTGATCAAGCTGTCCCGCTGGCAGGAGTGGTACGACGCCTACGCCTGGGTGCGCCGGCCCGTCGGCGAGGTCGTGGTGACCCTGATCGCGATCGTGGTGATGACGGCGCTGTGCACCCCGCCGGTGCGGCGGGTGTTCCGCTTCGCGATGGAGCCGAGGATGGAGTGGGCCTTCCGCAAGCAGCGGTGAGTCACCCGGTGGGCGCGTCCAGGCCGAGGAGGGCGCGCATCCGGGCGTACTTCACCCGGAGCCGCTCGCGGGTGACGGCGTCGAGCGCCGCGGCCCGCCCGGGGTCGGAGTTGTGGGCCAGGTCCGCCTCCTTGACCAGCAGCGCGCCAGGTGTCGCCAGGACGCGGGCCGCGTACGCCTCCGGTGTCTCACCGGCCCGCTTGGTCACCGCCAGCACGATGTCCTTGGTCCGCTGCGACAGGTCGGCCGCCGCCAGCCACTCCTCGGTGACGGCCCCGTCCTCGACTGCGTCGTGCAGCCAGGCGGCGGCGATCTGTTCGTCATCGCCGCCGCGGTTCCGTACGCCTTCCGCGACGGCGGCCAGGTGCTCGGCGTACGGGCGGCCCGCCTTGTCGGTCCGGGTGGCGTGGGCGTGCCGGGCGCAAGCCTCGACGGCGTCCAGGGGCATGGGGGGCATGTCGTCTCCGTGAGTCGTGTGGGTGGGCTGTCCTCGCACCGCGGTCGCGCGGTTCCCCGCGCCCCTCACCGGAGCGCCCTCCGCGCCCTCCGCCGCCCTCACGTGCGGCAGATCAGCAGCAGCGCGCGGTCGTCGTTGACGTCCTTCGCCACCGCTTCGATCAAGTGCCAGGCGGCGCCCTGGAAGCCCGCGGACACATAGCGGTCCGCCTCGCCCGTGAGGCGGTCCATGCCCTCGGTCAGGTCGCGGTCGGCGGTCTCGACCAGGCCGTCGGTGAAGAGCATCAGCACGTCCCCGGGGGACAGTGTGCCCTTTATCGGGTCGAACTGGGCGCCGTCGTAGACCCCGAGGAGCGGCCCCTCCGCGGCCTTCTCCTCCCAGCGGCCGGTGCCCGCGCTGAGCTGGAGGCCCGGCAGGTGTCCGGCGGAGAACATCTCGTAGTCCCCGCTGTCCAGGTCCAGGACGAGATGGACGGAGGTGGCGAAGCCCTCGTCCCAGTCCTGCCGCAGCAGATAGCCGTTGGCGGCGGGCAGGAAGGCGTGCGGCGGCAGCGAGCCCAGCAGCCCGCCGAAGGCGCCGGAGAGCAGGAGGGCGCGCGAGGCGGCGTCCATGCCCTTGCCGGAGACGTCGGTCAGCACGATCTCCAGCGTGCGGCCGCCGTTGGTGCGGGCGGCGACCACGAAGTCGCCGGAGAAGGACTGGCCGCCCGCGGGGCGCAGGGCCATCTCCCGGTGCCAGCCGCGCGGCAGCTTGGGGAGCTTGCTCTGGACGCGGATGCGCTCGCGGAGGTCGAACAGCATGGTGCCCCCGCGCCGCCAGGGCACGCCGACGCGGCTGCGGAACTGCGCGATGAGCAGCCCGAGGAAGCCCACCGCGGCGACGACGAGGATCGTGCCCGGGGTGACCCGGCCGCCCCCGCTGTGCACGCCCCGGTCCAGGGCGTAGGACTCCACGATCAGCGCGACGGCGGACGCCGCGTAGAGGGCCAGCAGGCTGGCCGGGCGCAGCAGGAGGCCGCCCGCCACGATGGGCAGGACGAGCGCGGAGGGGGCGCACCACTCGGGCAGCGCGATGGTGCCGCCGGCGAGCGCGGGGACGGCGAGGAGGAGGGCGGCCAGGGCAATCCAGTCGGAGCCGTCGCCGCGGAAGTAGTCCACCCCGGCTTTGCGCATGGCCGTGCGGGCCCGGTGCATGGCTTTGCGCATCCGGGCCGTCGGAGTCTCCGCACCGCCAGTCATTGCATCGTGACCTTATCCACCCATTCGGCGGTGCGTCGACTCACGCCGCGCCGACGCGGCCGACCGCGGCGGACCCGCGACGAGCTGGGAGAAGCCGTGGGACCGCACCATGTCGCACGGATGGGCACCTTATGCGAAATTCGTTCGCCCGCGCGGGAATCCGCTGCTAGTCATGGCGTCATGACAACAGAGTTGCGTGTACTGCGTCCTGTCGAGTGGGAGCAGTGGTACGAGTCACTTGAGTTGGCGTTCGGCGGCATGCCCGAGCCCGCCGAGGAGCGCGCGCTGTGGCGGGAGCTCACCCTGTTCGACCGGTGGCTGGGCACGTGGGACGGCGATGAAGTCGTGGGCACGACGGGGGCGTTCGACTTCCGGATGACCGTGCCGGGCGGTGCCGTGGTCCCCGCGGCCGGAGTGACGATGGTGGGCGTGCGGCCGACACACCGGCGGCGCGGGGTGCTGCGGGGAATGATGCGGCGCCAGTTGGACGACGTACGGAGCTGGGGCGTGCCGCTGGCCGTGCTGACGGCTTCCGAGCCGGACATCTACGGACGGTTCGGCTACGGCGCGGCGACGCAGTCGACGCGGGCCCGCGTCGACACGGACCGGGTGCGGCTGATCATGCCGGAGGGCGCGGACGGCGTGCGGCTCCGCTTGTCGAAGCCCGAGCAGGCGCGCGAGGCGTGCGAGGCGGTGTACGCGCGCCGGGTGACGGCCCGTCCCGGGATGCTGGAGCGCCGTCCGGGCTGGGACGCGCTGCCGCTGCTGGATGCGCCGAGCCGCCGTGGTGACGGCTCGTCCTTGCAGTGCGTACTGGCCGAGGTGGACGGCCGGACGGTGGGCTACGCCCGCTACTTCGTCCGGCCCCGGCCGGACGACGGGCCGTACGGCACGGTGCTGCTGCGCGACGTGGAGGCGCTGACCCCCGCCGCGTACGCCGCGTTGTGGCGTTTCCTGTTCGACCTGGACCTGACGGTGGAGATCGTGGCGCGCGACCGGCCGTCCGACGACCCGCTGTGGCACCTGGTCGACGACGTCCGGCGCTGCCACCTGGCCACGGAGGACTCGCTGTACGTGCGGCTGGTCGAGGTGGGGGCGGCGCTGGCGGCCCGTACGTATCAGGCGCCGGTGGACGTGGTGTTCGAGGTCGACGACGCCTTCTGCCCCTGGAACGCGGGGCGCTGGCGGCTGACCGGCGACGCCAAGGGGGCGGCCTGCGCGCGCACGGCGGACCCCGCCGATCTGGCGCTGTCCGTGCGGGAGCTGGGCTCCGCGTATCTCGGCGGGGTGTCCCTGCTCTCGCTGGCCGGCGCGGGGCGGGTCAGGGAGCTGCGGGAGGGGGCGCTG
The DNA here is from genome assembly GCF_044387105.1 of Streptomyces sp. NPDC020379. NCBI lineage: Bacteria > Bacillati > Actinomycetota > Actinomycetes > Kitasatosporales > Streptomycetaceae > Streptomyces > Streptomyces sp. NPDC020379. The sequence continues at coordinate 277,166 of NZ_JBIRVR010000004.1, read as the reverse complement.
GGCGAGGCTTCGGTGGCGTTCGGCAGCCCGGTCGCTCCGTGGCTGCCGCATGGCTTCTGACAGTGCCTCAGCGCTGTTGGCAGCCGGGGCACCAGAAGAGGTTGCGGGCGGCGAGATCGGCGGTGCGGATCTCGCCGCCGCAGATGTGGCACGCCTGCCGGGCCCGGCGGTAGACGTACACCTCACCGCCGTGGTCGTCCACGCGCGGCGGGCGGCCCATGGCCTCGGGGGTGTGCTCGGGGCGCACGGTGTCGATCCTGTTGTTGCGTACGCCCTCGCGCATCAGATCAACGAGATCCGACCAGATCGCGTCCCATTCGGAGCGGGTGAGGTCGCGGCCCAGGCGGTAAGGGTCGATCCCGTGCCGGAAGAGGACCTCGGCGCGGTAGACGTTGCCGACGCCCGCGATGACCTTCTGGTCCATGAGGAGGGCGGCGACCGTCGTACGGCTGCGGCTGACGCGGGCCCAGGCGGCCTCGCCGTCGTCCTCCGCGCGGAGCGGGTCCGGGCCGAGCCGGTCGTGTATCGCCTGCTTCTCCCCGTCGGTGACCAGGGCGCAGGTCGTGGGGCCGCGCAGGTCGGCGTACGCGGTGGCGGTCGCGAGCCGCAGCCGCACGGTGTCGGTGGGCGGGGGCACGGGGGCTCCGCCGAAGGTGTACTTCCCGAAGAGGCCGAGGTGGATGTGGATCCAGCCGTGTTCGGCGAAGCCGAGGAAAAGGTGCTTGCCGTGGGCTTCCGCGGTGGTGAGGCCGTGGCCGTCGAGGAGGGCGGCGCTGTCGGAGAATTTGCCTTGGGGGCTGGTGACGCGGATTTTCTGGCCGCGGAACCGTTCGGCGTGGTCCTGGGCCAGCCGGTGGATGGTGTGCCCTTCGGGCAAGGTGGCTCTCCTGCGGGTGTCTGATGCGATTTCTGTTCCCCGGCCCCGCCCCTTCCCGGCCGCATCCGATGTGCGGCTCCGCCGCGTGGGGGCGCTCGCACCCCGGACCCCCGGAGTGCGGGCCGGTTCGCCGGCTGCGGCGGGAGCGGCCCTTGGGGGTCCTCCGGACCAAGTCCGGGGAGCGTCCTCGACCGCCGGACGGGCTGGAATCACGGACCGTAGTCCGTAGCCCGCGACCCGCAGATGACGAGCCACGATGCGTGAGAATCAGCCCGTGCGGCGGTTGAGGACACCGCGCGTCAGCGCGGCCGGAAGGGAGGCGGGGTCAGGCGTCAGCCCTGCTGCGGGTGGTGGGCGGGGATCTCGGGGAGTTCGCCGGTCTGCTCGTAGCGGGCGAGCATCTCGATGCGGCGGGTGTGGCGCTCCTCACCCGAGTACGGCGTGGCCAGGAAGATCTCGACGAACTTCGTCGCCTCCTCCTGGGTGTGCATCCGCCCGCCGATGCTGATCACGTTGGCGTCGTTGTGCTCACGCCCCAGGGCGGCCGTCTGCTCGCTCCAGGCCAGGGCGGCCCGTACGCCCTTGACCTTGTTCGCGGCGATCTGCTCGCCGTTGCCGGAGCCGCCGATCACGATGCCGAGGCTGTCGGCGTCAGCCGCGGTCCGCTCCGCGGCGCGGAGGCAGAACGGGGGGTAGTCGTCCTGGGCGTCGTAGATGTGCGGGCCGCAGTCGACGGGGTCATGGCCCTGGGCCTTGAGCCACTCGACGAGGTGGTTCTTGAGTTCGTAGCCGGCATGGTCGGAGCCGAGATACACGCGCATGCGACCGAGTGTGGCACGAATGCGGTCCGGTCTCCGCCTCAGGGCTCGCCGTCCGCGCCGGTCGCCGGCTCCGATCACAACGATACGGATTCGACTCTTCCCGATCACACCTTCGAAAAGTTCTAATGCGGGAACTCGTAACCCGAGAACCGTAAGGAACGTGCTCATGGCCACACCGCCGACCCTGACAAAGGCGTCGAACTCCGGCGAACCCGGGCAGGCGTCCCAGGACGGCCTGAAGGCCGGACTCAAGAACCGCCACCTGTCGATGATCGCCATCGGCGGCGTGATCGGTGCCGGTCTCTTCGTCGGCTCCGCCTCCGGCATCGCCGCCGCGGGCCCCGGCATCCTCATCTCCTACGCGCTCGTCGGCGTGATGGTCGTCTTCGTGATGCGGATGCTCGGCGAGATGGCCGCCGCCAATCCGACCTCCGGCTCCTTCTCCGCCTACGCGGACCGGGCGCTCGGCCGCTGGGCGGGCTTCTCCATCGGCTGGCTGTACTGGTTCTTCTGGGTCGTGGTGCTCGCGGTCGAGGCGACCGCCGGTGCCAAGATCCTGGAGGGCTGGATCCCGGCCGTGCCGCAGTGGGCCTGGGCGCTGATCGTCATGGTGCTGCTCACCGTGACCAACCTGGGGTCGGTCAGCTCATACGGCGAGTTCGAGTTCTGGTTCGCCGGGATCAAGGTCGTCGCGATCGGCGCCTTCGTCATCATCGGCCTGCTGGCCGTGTTCGGCGTGCTGCCGGGCGCGCACAGCGACACCGCGGGGATTTCGAACCTCACCTCGCACGGAGGATTCCTGCCGAACGGACCGGGAGCGATCCTCACCGGTGTCCTGATGGTCGTCTTCTCCTTCATGGGCAGTGAGATCGTCACCCTCGCCGCCGGTGAGTCCGAGGACCCGCGCCGCGCGGTGACCAAGGCCACCAACAGCGTCATCTGGCGCATCGGCGTCTTCTACCTGGGCTCGATCTTCGTGGTCGTCTCCCTGCTGCCGTGGGACTCCAAGGAGATCGCCGACAAGGGCAGCTACGTCGCCGCCCTCGACTCCATCGGCATCCCGCACGCCGGCCAGATCATGAACGTCATCGTCCTGACGGCCGTGCTCTCCTGTCTCAACTCCGGGCTCTACACAGCTTCCCGCATGGCCTTCTCGCTCGGTCAGCGCGGCGACGCGCCGCGGGCCTTCGCCCGCGTCAGCGGCAACGGCGTCCCGCGGATCGCGATCCTGGGCTCGGTCGTCTTCGGCTTCGTGTCGGTGATCTTCAACTACGTGTGGCCCGACACGGTCTTCAAGTTCCTGCTGAACTCCTCGGGCGCCATCGCCCTCTTCGTCTGGCTGGTCATCTGTGTCACCCAGCTGAAGATGCGCGGCATCATCCTGCGGGAGATGCCGGAGAAGCTCGTGGTGCGGATGTGGCTCTTCCCGTATCTCACGTGGGCCACGATCGGGATGATCATGTTCGTGCTCGGCTACATGGTCTACGACGGCGGCGACAACCGGGACCAGGTGCTGCTTTCGACGCTGCTCGGCGTGATCGTGGTGGGCCTCGGACTCTCCCTGGACCAGCGCCGCCGGCGCGCGGTGAAGGCTTCGTCCGGGCAGTAGTCACCGGGAGTACGCGATACGGGCCGGGCCCGCACCCTGACCGGATCAGGGGTGCGGGCCCGGCCCGTATCCGTCGCGAGGGACATCGCGGGGGACGCGAGGGACATCGCGGGGGAAGAGGCTCAGCCCCGCCGGCCCAGCCACTTCCATGCCGTCGGCAGCGCGCCCATCGCCAGGGCCGCCTTGAGCGCGTCGCCGATCAGGAACGGCGTGAGGCCCGCCGCGATCGCGTCGGTCAGGGAGAGGTGGGCGTACAGCGCGAGATAGGGGACGCCCACCGCGTAGATGATCGCGGAGCCGAGCGCCATCGTGCCCGCCGTGCGCAGCGTGGAGCGGTCGCCGCCGCGGCGGGCCAGGGCGCCCGCCACCGTGGCGGCGAGCATCATGCCGAGGACGTAGCCGAAGGAGGCGAAGCCCGCGCCCGAGCGGCCCTCGGCGAACCACGGCACACCCGCCAGGCCGGCCAGCGCGTAGAGCGCGAGGGAGAGGAAGCCGCGGCGGGCGCCGAGCGTGGTGCCGACGAGAAGCGCGGCGAAGGTCTGGCCGCTGACGGGCACCGGCGAGCCCGGGACGGGGACCGCGATCTGGGCGGTGACGCCGGTCAGCACCGCGCCGCCGAGGACCAGGGCGGCGTCACCGACGCGGGCCCTGGACCGGGTGGGGAAGAGCGCGTCGGCGAGGACCGTACCGGTCCGGGTTACTGGGGCAGCGGTGGCCATCGGTACTCCGCGTCAGATCGAGGAAGGTCTGGGACACCGTGACGTTAATCGAGGGGTCCGGCGCGGACACCGGGTGACCGTGACAAGCCGGCCCGCCCCGCTTTGGAGAGTTCCGAACGGCGCCGCCGCAGGTCGGCGCTGATAAGGGCGCGCCTTTCCCGCCCCGTTCCCCCGGCATGCGTGATGCTCGTCACGACGGACCGGCGAAGCTTGGCGCCGGACACCCGCTCGGGAGAGTGTGGAGTACCTTCGCAGCCTTTTTGCGCCCATCGCACAGATCCGAGAGTCACGAGCGCCATGCATGACGCACCGCCTGCCGCCGAACCGCTGAGCGGCGAGAAGGAACCCCTGTCGGCGGGGCTCAAGCAGCGCCATCTGACGATGCTGGGCCTGGGCGGCGTGATCGGGGCGGGGCTGTTCGTCGGCTCGGGCGGCGGGATCGCCGTGGCCGGGCCCGGGATCATCGTCTCGTATCTGATCGCGGGCGCGCTCGCGATGCTGGTGATGCGGATGCTCGGCGAGATGTCGTCGGCGATGCCCGCCTCGGGCGCCTTCTCGGTGCACGCGGAGCGCGCGCTGGGGCGCTGGGCCGGGTTCACGGTGGGCTGGCTCTACTGGTTCCTGCTGGTGGTCGTGCTCGCCGTGGAGGCCACGGGCGCCGCGCAGATCGCCAACGGCTGGCTGCCGTCGGTGCCGCAGTGGGCGTGGGTGCTGCTCTTCATGGTGGTCTTCACGAGCGCCAACCTCGCCGCGGTGAAGAACTTCGGTGAGTTCGAGTTCTGGTTCGCGACGCTGAAGGTCGGCGCGATCGTCCTCTTCCTCGTGCTGAGCCTGCTGGCCGTCTTCGGCGTGCTGCCGGACACGGAGGCGGTGGGGCTGTCCAACCTCACCGGCAAGGGCGGCTTCCTGCCCAACGGCTGGAGCGGTGTCGTCTCCGGCGTCCTCGCCGTCGTCTTCGCCTTCGGCGGCCTGGAGGTCGTCACCATCGCCGCCGCGGAGTCCGACGACCCCGCCCGCGCGGTGGGCCGGGCGGTGCGCAGCGCGGTGTGGCGGATCCTCTTCTTCTACGTCGGCTCGATGCTCGTCATCGTCACGCTTCTGCCGTGGTCGTCGATCGTGCCCGGCAAGAGCCCGTACGTGGCGGTCCTCGACCACATCGGGGTGCCCGGGGCCGGCCAGATCATGAACGTCGTGGTCTTCGTGGCGCTGCTGTCCGCGCTGAACGCCAATCTCTACGGGTCCTCCCGGATGGTCTTCTCACTGGCCGAGCGGGGCGAGGCGCCGCGTTCGCTGCTGAAGGTGTCGGGCGGCGGGGTGCCGCGCCGAGCCGTGCTCGCCTCGGTCGTCTTCGGGTTCGCCTCGGTCATATTGAATCTGGAGTGGCCCGACTCGATCTTCCGTTATCTGCTGAACGCGGTGGGCGCCGTCCTGCTCTTCGTCTGGGGTCTGATCGCCGCCTCCCAGCTGCGGCTGCGGCCGCGCATCGAGCGCGAGATGCCGGAGCGGCTGACGCTGCGGATGTGGGCGTTCCCCTATCTCACGTGGGTGGCGCTGGCCGCGATGGGCGGCGTGCTGATCCTGATGCTCACGGACGACGGCGCGCGGCCGCAGTTGCTGTGGTCCGCGGGCGCGACGGCGGCGGTGCTCGTGGTCGCGGGGCTGCGCGAGCTCCGGCTCCGGCGACGCTGAGTCGCCGAACGGGCGCCGGTCCACTGTCCGTTACCGGTCGTTACCGGAGTTGTTTCGTCCGTTTCGGCGGCAAACCGGTTGCTTCCGGAGATATGTGTCGTGCACAGTCAGTGACATTGCTGTCTAGATATCGGACAGCAATGTCACAACTGTTGTCCTGAGCGAACATGACCTCCACACTGAGGCAACTTTTCCGCTCTCACCCCACGGGAATCACACGATCATGACTCGGACACCTGCGGCCTCTTCCGCGCCACCGCGCGGCGAGGTCACCGATCAGGCGCCGGGCGGCACGGATCTGTCGCACGGCCTCAAGCAGCGCCATCTGTCGATGATCGCCCTCGGCGGTGTGATCGGCGCCGGTCTCTTCGTCGGTTCGGGCGCGGGCATCGCCGCGGCCGGTCCGGGCATCGTGCTCGCCTACGCCGCTTCCGGGCTGCTGGTGATGCTCGTGATGCGGATGCTGGGCGAGATGGCGGCGGCCAACCCCGCCTCCGGCACCTTCTCCGTGCACGCCGAGCGGGCCATGGGCCCGTGGGCGGGGTTCACGGTGGGGTGGATGTTCTGGGTGGAGCTGTGCGTGGGCATCGCCGTGGAGGCGATCGGCGCGGCCCACATCATGGTCTCGTGGTTCCCCTCCACACCCTCCTGGATGTGGGTCCTGATCTTCATGGCCGTCTTCTGCGGCACCAACCTGGCGGCGGTCAGCAACTTCGGCGAGTTCGAGTTCTGGTTCGCCGCGCTGAAGGTCGGCGCGATCGGCCTCTTCCTGGTGCTGGGCGTGCTGGCCATCCTCGGCCTGCTGCCGGGCACCTCGGCGCCGGGTGCCGACAACCTCACCGGCCACGGCGGCTTCCTGCCCGGCGGCACCGACGGCCTCGCCGCCGGCCTGCTGGCCTCGGTCTTCGCCTACGGCGGCCTGGAGACGGTGACGATCGCGGCGGCGGAGTCCGAGCAGCCCGTCAAGGGCGTCGCCAAGGCCGTGCGCACGGCGATGTGGCGAATAGCCCTGTTCTACGTCGGCTCGATGCTGGTCGTCGTGACGCTGATCCCCTGGACCGACAAGTCGATCACCGAGACCGGCCCGTACGTCGCCGTCCTCGACCACCTCGACATCCCCGCCGCAGGCCAGATCATGAACGTGATCGTGCTGATCGCCCTGCTCTCCGCGATGAACGCCAACATCTACGGCGCCTCCCGGATGTCGTACTCGCTGGTCCAGCGCGGCGAGGGCCCGCGCTTCCTCGGCAAGGTCACCGGCGGTGTGCCCCGGATGACCGTGCTGGCCTCCTCGGCCTTCGGCTTCTTCGCGGTGCTGCTGAGCTACTGGTGGCCCGACACGGTCTTCAAGTGGCTGCTCTACATGACCGGCGCGGCCGTGCTCGTGGTGTGGGCGTTCATCGCCGTCACCCAGCTGCTGATGCGCCGCCGGCTGGAGCGCGAGGCGCCGGACAAGCTGGTCGTGCGGATGTGGCTCTTCCCGTACGTGACCTTCCTGGCCCTGGCCGGGATCCTCGGCACCCTGGCGCTGATGCTGCGCGAGCACGACACCCGCGTCCAGCTGTGGGCGACGGCCGGGCTCACCGTGGCGCTCGCCCTCTTCGGCTACCTCCGGCAGCGGATGCTGGCGCGCCGCGCCGCGTCCACCGGAATCTGACGCTCCGACACCAGCCCCCCACGCGAGGCGGTGCGGGTCCTGCTCTTCAGGACCCGCACCGCCTCCGTCTTTGGTCCCAAGCCCACCCCCGGAACCGCTTTTCGGAGGCACTTACTGATAGCGTCTACCTGCAAGTTAATTGCAATAAGCAGTCGGAGGGCTCGGCATGGCCATCTACACACTTCCTGAACTCCCTTACGATTACGCGGCACTCCAGCCGGTCATCGACGCGAAGATCATCGAGCTGCACCACGACAAGCACCACGCCGCGTACGTCAAGGGTGCGAACGACACCCTGGAGCAGCTCGCCGAGGCCCGTGACAAGGACCAGTGGGGCGCCGTCAACGGCCTGGAGAAGAACCTGGCCTTCCACCTCTCCGGCCACATCCTGCACAGCATCTACTGGCAGAACATGACCGGTGACGGCGGCGGCGAGCCGCTCGACAAGGACGGCGTGGGCGAGCTGGCGGACGCCATCGCCGAGTCGTTCGGCTCCTTCGCGAAGTTCAAGGCGCAGCTCACCAAGGCGTCGGCGACCACGCAGGGCTCCGGCTGGGGCGTCCTCGCCTACGAGCCGGTCAGCGGCCGCCTTATCGTCGAGCAGGTCTACGACCACCAGGGCAACGTCGGCCAGGGGTCGGTGCCGATCCTGGTCTTCGACGCCTGGGAGCACGCGTTCTACCTTCAGTACAAGAACCAGAAGGTGGACTTCATCGAGGCCATGTGGCAGGTCGTCAACTGGCAGGATGTCGCGGCGCGGTACGCGGCGGCGAAGGAGCGGGGGAACGCGCTGCTGCTGGCGCCGTAGCTCCTCGCGTTATTTCGCGTCCTGCTTCGTGATCGTCTTCTCACCCTTCACGCGGCAGGCGAAGCCCCCACGTGAGTGGTTCGCGTGGGGGCTTTTTCTTTTCCGGGCTGCGCGCCACTGCGCCTGCGGCGGGCTCTTTCCCCAGCCCCGCCCCTTCCCGAACTGGGGCGCGTGCCCCAGACCCCCGGCTGACCCGCCGTTGCCGCCTGCGGCGGGAGCGCCCTTGGGGTCCCCCGGACGAAGTCCGGGGGAGCGTCCTCAAACGCCGGACGGGCTGAATGTGCGGACCGTAGCCGGCACATTCAGCCCGTCCGGCGTTTGAGGCGCGACGCGGCGATCACGCGTGACCGAACGCCTCGCCCGTGATCAGGAAGTCGCGGGCGAGGCCCGCCTCGTGGAGGCGGCCGAAGAAAGCCCAGCACTTGTTCACCGCGAAGCGGTAGTCGATCACGGCATCGCCGTCCGAAGACACCCGCACCGTCCCCGTCAGGCGGAAGTCGACCGCGCGCAGCGCGAACCACCAGTCGCAGCGGCCACGCCGCGCGAGCGAAACGGCGCGCCACCCGCTGTCGGCGGGGTACGCGGCAGGGGCGCCGCGCCAGCGGGCAAGCGCTTCGGCACGCCAGCGGGCGAGCTGTTCCTCGGCGGCGGAGCGGACCTCCGGGAGGGCGAGGAGCAGCGCGGCGTCCACCCGGTAGGGCGTGCCCGTGCCGCGCAGATAGTGCCGCAGGGTGGCGGCCGTCTGGCGCAGGCCCAGCGCGGCCCAGAGGGGCGGCAGGGTGCGGCAGACGGCGCGCGTCATCAGGTCGTACGGACCGGCGGGCCGGTCGGCGAAGCGGGCGGCGGTGCCGCCCGGCGGCTCCGTGTCCGCCCGGCCGCCCGTGCGGCCGAGCGGCCGGGAGAGGTCCGTCTTGCCCATACCGGGACATTAAGGGACCTGATCGGGAGCCGCCCGTCGAGCGGGGCGGTCAGTCGAAGACGGGGCTCTGGGTGCGCGTGCGCTTCAGCTCGAAGAAGCCGGGGGTCGAGGCGACCAGCAGGGTGCCGTCCCACAGCCGGGCCGCGGCCTCGCCCTTGGGCGCCGGGGTGACGACCGGGCCGAAGAAGGCGACCTGCTCGCCGTCCGCGCCGGGCACCGCGATGACCGGGGTGCCGACCTCCTGGCCGACCTTCTCGATGCCCTCGTTGTGGGAGGCGCGCAGCTGCTCGTCGAAGGCTTCGGTGTCACCGGCCTCCGCCAGCTCCGCCGGCAGACCGGCGTCCACCAGCGCGGCCTCGATCGTCGCGCGGTCGCGCGGCTGGCCCTGCACGTGGAAACGGGTGCCGAGCGCGGTGTAGAGCGCGCCGAGGACCTCCGGGCCGTGCTTGTGCGCGGCCGCGACGCAGACGCGCACCGGCGCCCACGCCGGGCCGCCGGGGACCATGTTCGCGCGGTACTGCTCGGGGAGCTCATCCAGTTTGTTCTCGTTGAGAACGGCCAGGCTCATGACGTGCCACCGAACCTCGACGGGCCGTACCTTCTCGACCTCCAGCATCCAGCGCGAGGTCAGCCACGCCCACGGGCACAGAGGGTCGAACCAGAAGTCTGCGACGGTCTTCTCCGAAGCGGTCACGTGAATCTCCTCATGAGAGCTCATCCGAGCTGGTCAGTAGCAGATTCAACAACAGGCCCCGTGCCATCATTCCTGCGTTGTCCAAGATCCGACACGAAGACGGGGAGCCCTTGTGCCCGGTGAGAATCTGACCCGTGAGGAGGCCCGCGACCGGGCCCGGCTGCTGGCGGTGGACGCCTATGAGGTGGCGCTCGACCTGCGGTCCGCGGTGGGCGCGGGCCCGGAGAACCGCACGTTCCGCTCGGTGACCACCCTGCGCTTCCGCTGCTCCGAGCCGGGAGCCGCGAGCTTCGCCGACCTCGTGGCACCGTCGGTCACCGCCGTGACCCTCAACGGCGAGCCCCTGGACCCCGCGGCGGTCTTCGACGGGACGCGCGTGGCGCTGCCCTCGCTCGCCGCCGAGAACGTCCTGGTCGTGGACGCCCAGTGCGCGTACAGCAGGACCGGTGAGGGTCTGCACCGCTTCGTGGACCCCGAGGACGGCGAGGTCTATCTCTACACGCAGTACGAGCCGGCCGACGCCCGCCGTGTCTTCGCCAACTTCGAGCAGCCCGACCTGAAGGCCCCGTTCACCTTCTCGGTGACCGCGCCCGCGGGCTGGACGGTGCTGAGCAACGGCGAGGCGACGGGCGAGCCCAGGTCCATCGGCTCTGACGCCGCCACCTGGCACTTCGTGCCGACGCGGCCGATCTCGACGTACATCACGGCCGTCGTCGCCGGTCCGTACCACGTGGTCCGTGACCACTACAGCCGCACGTTCGAGGACGGCACGGTCCTGGAGATCCCGCTCGGCGCGCTCTGCCGCAAGGGCCTCGCGCGGCACTTCGACGCCGACGAGATCTTCACCGTCACCAAGCAGGGCCTGGACTTCTTCCACGACAACTTCGACTACCCGTACCCCTTCGGGAAGTACGACCAGGCGTTCGTGCCGGAGTACAACATCGGCGCCATGGAGAACCCGGGGTGCGTGACCTTCCGCGAGGAGTTCGTCTTCCGCGGCAAGGTGACCACGTCCTCGTACGAGCGGCGGGCCAACGTCATCCTGCACGAGATGGCGCACATGTGGTTCGGCGACCTGGTGACCATGGAGTGGTGGGACGACCTGTGGCTCAAGGAGTCCTTCGCCGACTTCATGGGCTCGTTCTCGCAGGTCGAGGCGACGCGCTACGACAACGCCTGGATCACCTTCGCCAACCAGCGCAAGTCCTGGGCGTACCGCGCCGACCAGCTGCCCTCCACCCACCCGGTCACGGCCGACATCCGTGACCTGGAGGACGCCAAGCTCAACTTCGACGGCATCACCTACTCCAAGGGCGCCTCGGTCCTCAAGCAGCTCGTCGCCTATGTGGGCCGGGACGCCTTCTTCGAGGGCGCGCGCCGCTATTTCAAGCGCCACGCCTACGGCAACACGCGCCTCGCGGACCTGCTGGCCGTGCTGGAGGAGACCTCGGGCCGGGACATGGCCGGCTGGTCGCGCTCCTGGCTCCAGACCGCGGGCGTCAACTCCCTGACGCCGCTGGTCACCTGTGACGCCGCCGGCCGGATCACCGAGCTGGCGGTCCTCCAGGAGGCGCCGGAGGCGCACCCCACACTCCGCCCGCACCGGGTGGCCGTGGGCCTCTACCGGCGCCACGAGGCCGACGGCGCCCTCGTGCGCTACGCCCGCGCCGAGGTGGACGTCGCCGGCCCCCGCACGGTCGTGACCGAGCTCGCCGGGGCCGAGCGGCCCGAGCTCGTGCTGGTCAACGACGACGACCTCACCTTCTGCAAGATCCGCTTCGACGAGGTCTCGCTGGACACCCTCCGAGGGCACCTGGGCGAGCTCACCGACCCGCTCGCGCGCGCCCTGTGCTGGTCCGCGCTGTGGAACCTCACGCGCGACGGGCTGATGCCCGCCCGCGACTTCACCGCCCTCGTCGAGCGCTTCGCCGGGGCCGAGACCGAGATCGGCGTGCTCCAGATGGTGCAGAGCTGGGCGCAGTCGGCCCTGGTGCACTACACCGCGCCCGGGTCGCGCGACCAGGGCGCGCGGACCCTCGCCGGGAGCGCGCTGCGCGAGCTGCGGCTCGCCGAGCCCGGCAGCGGCCACCAGCTGGCGTGGGTGCGCTTCTTCGCGCAGCTCGCCACCGCGGAGTCCGACCTCCAGCTGCTGCGCGAACTGCTGGACGGGGCCGGGAAGATCGACGGGCTGGAGGTCGACCAGGAGCTGCGCTGGGCGTTCCTCGGCACGCTCGCCGCGCGGGGCGCGGCCGACGAGTCCGCGCTGGCGGCCGAGCTGGCCCGGGACAACACCGCCTCCGGCAGGCGGCACCAGGTGCGCTGCCTGGCGGCCCGGCCGTCCGCCGAGGTCAAGGCGGAGGCGTGGGCCGCCGTCGTGGAGTCCGACACGCTCTCCAACGCGCTCGCCGAGGCGACCATCGCGGGCTGGAACCAGCCGGGGCAGCGCCCCCTGCTGGCCCCTTACGCGGAGCGGTACTTCAAGGAGATCGAGCGGGTCTGGCGGGAGCGGTCGATCGAGATCGCGATGGCCGTCGTGCGCGGCACCTTCCCGCTGCTCCAGGGGGACCGGCGGACGCTGGACCTGACGGACGAGTGGCTGTCCGCGCACGAGGACGCGGCGCCCGCGCTGCGCCGCCTGGTGCTGGAGGCCCGCGACGACCTGGCGCGGGCCCTGCGGGCCCAGGAGTGTGACACGGCCGCCGCCGGGGCAGCCTGACCGCGGCGCGGCCGGGGCCCGCACAGCTCCGGCCGCGCCGCGATCGCACGGGCGTCCGGTCCGGGGAACCCCTCCTCGGCCCTCGAACGCCCGTACTTTAGGACAGAGTTGTCCGGGTTTGCCTACGGGCCTGTAACACCAGGTTAGAGCCGTCGGGAACAGCGGCACTGGCAGAGCATGAATCACGGAACCCCGCTCTCGCCCCGCCCCCTGCACCACCTGTCGGACGTGCGCCACCGTGTCATGACGGCGCGTCAGCTCCGCGAGCACGGTGTGCCGGGGGCCCTCGTGACCGAACGCTGCCGCCCCGGCGGACCCTGGCAGCAACTGCTGCCCGGCGTGTTCCTGCTCCGCACGGGGCCCGCCACCAGCGAGGAGCGGCTGCACGCCGCCCTGATGTACACCCTGCCGCGCGCCCAGAGCCTGCCCGCCCAGCCCGGCCCCGGCACGGCGACCGCCGCCGCCCGCCGGGCCGCGGCGGACTCGTACGGCGAAGCCATGATCACCGGAATGGCGGCGCTCGCCCTGCACCGCTTCACGTCCGTCCCCCCGCTGCTCTCCCTCGACCGCCTCGACGTGCTCGTGCCGCGCACCCGCCGGCTGCGGAGCACCGGGTTCGTCCGGCTCGTACGGGCCCATGCCCTGCCGCACCCGCAGCAGCTGACGGGCATCCCCGTCGCGCCCGTCGCACGCGCCGTGGCCGACGCCGTCGCCGAGCTCACGGAGACGTCCACGGTGCGCCGGGTGCTGACGGAGGCCGTGCGCGGCGGGCACTGCGAAGCCCAGGCCGTCGTACGGGAGTTGTCGCGCGCCCGGCTGCTGGGCCGGCCGCACGTGGTGGACGCCGTGGACACGCTGCTCGCCGAGAGCCGGGCCGTCGCGGAGGGCAGGCTCTACGACCTGGTGAGCACGTACCGGCTGCCCATGCCGCTGTGGAACGTCCACCTCCGGCTGCCCGGCGGGCCGTCCCTGGGCGGGGTGGACGCGTTCTGGCCCGAGCACAGCGTCGCGCTGGAGATCGATTCGCGGACCCCGCGCCAGGACGACGAGACGCTGTGGTCGGAGCAGTACCGCAAGCGCGAGCACCTGGAGCGGCTCGGCATCACGGTGGTGCACCTGACGCCGAAGAAGCTGCGGGACACCCCCGAGCAGCAGGCCGCGGTGGTCCGGACCGCCCTGATGGCGTCGGCCGACCGCGATCCCGCCGCGTATCTCGTGGTCCTGCCGCGCTGAGCCGCGGCGGGGCCCGCGGGGGTCAGCGCCTGGGGAGCAGCAGCTCGGTGTTGCGGTCGTCGGCCGCGCCACCGAGGGAGGTGTCCGAGCCGGGGGCGTTGAAGGCGAGCTCGCGGTAGAGGGAGGCGAGGCCGGTCTGGGAGAGGTCGTGGAAGTCGGTGCGGTAGGGGGCCGCGGACTCGATGAGCGTGGTGAAGAGGGAGACCGTGCCGTCGTGGTTGTCCGTGACCTCGATGATCCGCGCCAGCTGGGGGTAGTCGACGTGGGAGGCGGTGGCGATCTCCCAGAAGGTGCCGCGCGGCCGGATGCGGTTGCGGTGGCTGTGCCCGTTGATCCAGGCCAGGACGTTGTTGTGGCTCTGCAGGAGCTGGATCAGCTCGTTGCCGTCGTGCCGCTCCTCGTCGGGGCGGCGGGGGTCCGGCGTGAGGTTGTCCATGCTCCAACTGGGGTGGTGGCTGAAGACGAGCGCGTACTTGTCGCGGAACCTCCTCAGCGTCCGGTCCAGCCACAGGAGTTGGGAGGTGCCCAGTGAGCCCTGGTAGTGGCCGCCGGGGTCGGTCGAGTCGAGGCTGATGCCGACGACGTCGTCGGAGACCTTGAAGGAGTAGTAGAGCTCGCCGGATTCGAGGTTGTCGCGGCTGTAGCCGTGGCCCACGGGCCCGTGGCCGGCGTATTTGCGGTCGAGGTGGGCGGAGACGTACTGCTGGGCGGTGAGCGGGACCCGGCGCGGGTCGGGGGTGACGGTGCGCATCTCCTTCTTGTGGACGCGCAGCAGTTCGCGGATGCGCTCGCCCTTGGGGTCGGCGCCCTTGGACTCGCCGTCCATGAGCCACTTGGCGTCGGCGGCGGAGATGATCTGGAGCTTCTTGTCGCCGACGGCGGCGTCCTGGATGAAGGAGCCCGCGGCGGGGTAGCAGCCGCCGGACAGCAGGTCGTGGTTGCCGAAGGTGGAGTACCACGGGATGTTGAGGCCGGGGCTGTTGACACCGCGGGTGGCGGCGGCGAGATAGCCGTCGATGCGCGGGTAGCCCAGCTGCTTGTCCTGGTCGCGCAGGGCGCTCTCGGGGTGCCAGAAGAGCTTGAGCCCGCTGTTCTGCACGCCTTCGTAGTGCCGCGGGTCGCCGGTGTTGGGGTTCATCCGGCCACCGCTGAGGGCGGTGAGGAACCACTCCACCTCGATCTTCGCGTTCTCGTCGCCGTTGTCGCCGGTGGTGATGACGAAGCTCAGCGGCGTGCCGGTGGCCGGGCCGCGGCGGACCTTGTTCACGCGCTCGACGAGGGAGACCACCCCGGGCAGCGTGAGCGCCTCGTGCGGGCGCCAGGCGCCGGGCTCCCCGGCGCGGAAGAACTCGTAGCGCAGCGGGTGCTGGACGTCCGTCAGGTGGAGGTCGGTGAACTGGACGAAGCAGGCCAGCGTCGAGCGCCGGTCCTCCCGGCCGCTCTTCCCCGTGGCCAGCTCGGAGCGCGTGACCCGGGGCCAGCCGGGGCCGTCGCCGAGCCGCCGGTAGCCGCCGCTGCCGCGGGGCGCCGCGACGGAGACGAGGGTGGTGCCCGCACCCGTGGGGGCGCCCGCGGCGGCGGCCCCCGCCTGCCTGGCCGAGGCGGCCGCGGCGTCGTCCGGCCCGGTCGCCGCCGCGCGGTCGTCCGATCCCAGGGCCATGCCGATGCCGGTGGCGGTGGTCACGGCACCGGCCGCGGCGAGGAACGTACGGCGGTCGAGGCCGGCGGCTGCGGGCCCGTCAGATCTGCGGTACATATGCGGTCTCCCCGAGTGCGATCGCGAATGCTGGGCTTGACGGCGGTCCTGCGATGCGGTCCGTGCGGTCCTGGCTCCTTCACTGAGGATGGTTGGCAGTGGGGGTGGCGTGGGCGTGAACGCGGCCGCAACGGCCGCCGCCGATCACCTCACATCGATCATGGCGATTGCGAATCGACATACACCACTCGTCCCCTGGCGAGCTGACGCTCACTCAGCGTTCACCCGCGTGGGGAACTCCCGGGCGGCATTGGGCCGCACGATGTCGCCCGTTTGGCCCGCACCCGCCGGACCCCGCGACCCCCCTGACCGGTTCACGGCCTTCGGCACACTTCCTCCCCCGTGGCGCATGGCGGGTTTACGCCACTCTTTCTTTCCCTCACTGGCAACTCTCCCCAAACCCCTGTCACTTGCATAAAAGTGATCGGTCACTCGGCTCCGATTTCCGGACGCCCGCTGTACAGCCCGCTCTTGCCGTCAACCCAGCCAGGGATGTTCATGACCCCCGCAGACCTCTCCGCGCCCCTCCGCGGCGCGAGACGCACGCCGTACCGCCTGACCCGAATAGCCACCGCGGCCGCCTTGGTGGCCGCGCTCACCGCGGCGGGCGCCGCCCCCGCGCTCGCCGCGGACCCCTCCCCCGCGCCGGGGTCCAACTCGGCGCCCGCCAAGCTCGGTTCGCTGGGCGCCGCCCTGCTCGCCGGCGCCAAGGCCGACGGCGACGCGACCGTCACCATGATGATCGCGACCGCTCCCGGGCAGACCGCCCAGGTCGCCGGGAAGCTCGGCGCCATCAAGGGCGCCTCGGTCGGGCAGACCTACGACAAGCTCGGCTACGTCCGGGCCACCGTGCCGACCCCGAAGGCCGACGCCGCGATCGCCGAGGCGCAGCGGCTGGGCTCCGTGCACGGCATCGACCTCAAGCAGGAGATCAGGCTCCCCGACCCCGCGCCGCGCGCCGACGCCGTCCAGGGCGCCAAGGGGAAGACGGGCTCCTACCCCGGTCCGGGCAAGGGCACCCCGGCGAAGAACCCCTACCAGCCGGCCTTCGAGACGGGCGCCGTCGACTTCGTCGAGGACCATCCCGAGGCCGACGGCCGCGGGGTGACCATCGGCATCCTCGACTCCGGCGTCGACCTCGGGCATCCGGCGCTCCAGCGGACGACCACCGGCGAGCGCAAGATCGTCGACTGGGTCACGGCCACCGACCCGCTGGCCGACAAGGACGACACCTGGCTGCCGATGACCTCCGAGGTCACCGGCCCCAGCTTCGCCTTCGGCGGCCGCACGTACACCGCGCCGGGCAACGGCGCCTACGAGGTCGCGCTCTTCCGCGAGAGCGCCACCACCGGCGGCGACATGAAGGGCGACCTCAACCGGGACGGCGACACGACCGACTCCTGGGCGGTGCTCTACGACAAGGCCAAGGGCACCGTCCGCGTCGATCTGAACGACAACGGCGACTTCTCGGACGACACGGAGATGAAGCCCTACAAGGACGGCTTCCAGGTCGGATACTTCGGCAAGGACGACCCCGCCACCCCGGTCGCCGAGCGCATCCCCTTCGTCGTGCAGATCCGCAAGGACGTGCCGATGGACCCCAAGGGCGGCGACTGGATCGGCAAGAAGGCCGACTTCGTCAACATCGGCGTCATCGAGTCCGAGCACGGCACACACGTCGCGGGCATCACGGCGGCGAACGGGCTGTTCGGCGGGCGGATGAACGGCGCGGCGCCCGGCGCCCGGCTGGTCTCCTCGCGCGCCTGCACCTGGAGCGGCGGCTGCACCAATGTGGCGCTCACCGAGGGCATGATCGACCTGGTCGTGAACCGCGGTGTCGACATCGTCAACATGTCGATCGGCGGCCTCCCCGCGCTCAACGACGGCAACAACGCCCGCGCCGAGCTCTACACCCGCCTCATCGACACCTACGGCGTGCAGCTGGTGATATCCGCGGGCAACAGCGGCCCCGGCGCCAACACCATCGGCGACCCCGGCCTGGCCGACAAGGTCATCAGCGTCGGCGCGTCCGTGTCGAAGGAGACCTGGGCCGCGAACTACGGCTCCGAGGTCACCACGAAGTACGCGATGATGCCGTTCTCCTCACGCGGCCCGCGCGAGGACGGCGGCTTCACCCCCACGCTCACCGCACCCGGCGCGTCCGTCAACACCACGCCCACCTGGGAGCCAGGCGCCCCCGTCAAGGAGGCGGGCTACGACCTGCCACCCGGCTACGGCATGCTCCAGGGCACCTCGATGGCCTCCCCGCAGGCCACCGGCGCCTCCGCGCTGCTGATCTCGGCCGCCAAGCAGAGGCGGATGAAGCTCACCCCCGCCGACCTTCGCACCGCGCTGACCAGCACCGCCAAGCAGATCAAGGGCGTGCAGGCGTACGAGCAGGGCGCGGGCCTGATCGATGTCGAGGACGCCTGGGACGCGCTGCGCGACCACGCGACCGCGCACACCTACACGGTGCGGGCGCCCGTCTCCACCGCCCTCTCCGGCAAGCTCAGGACCCCCGGCTCCGGCACGGGGATCTACGACCGCGAGGGCGGACTGAAGCCGGGTGAGACGCGGACGTACGACGTGACCGTCACCCGCACCTCGGGCCCCGCCAAGGCCGTGTGGCACGAGCTGAAGTGGCGCAACAACGACGGCACCTTCAGGCTCGCGAGCCCGGACGAGGTGCAGCTGCCGCTGAACAAGCCGGTGACCGTCAAGGTCAGGGCCAAGGCCAGGACCGCCGGGCTGCACAGCGCGATCCTCACCGTGGACGACGACCGCACCGAGGGCATCGACCAGCAGATCATGACCACCGTGATCGCCGCCGAGCCGCTCGCCACCCCCTCCCACGCGCTCACGAAGTCGGGCAAGGCCGCGCGCAACGCCACGACCTCGTACTTCGTGACCGTGCCGAAGGGCGCGAAGTCGCTGGACGCCGCCCTCGGCGGGCTCGCGGCGGGCAGCCAGACCCGCTTCATCGCGATCGACCCCTACGGCGTACCGGCCGACCCGACCTCCACGGTCAACTGCTATCCGAACTACCCGAACCCGGCGAACACCTGCCGCCCCGAGGGCCGGAGCTACACGAATCCGGTCCCCGGCGTCTGGGAGTTCGAGGTGGAGTCCCGCCGCACGTCACCGCTGCCGGCGAACCCGTACACCCTGACGGTCACCGCCCAGGGCCTCGGCGCGAGCTGACCCGTGAAACCGGCGAGCGCCGGGCGGGCCTGGAAGAGGCCCGCCCGGCGCTCGCTGTCACGCTCAGGCAGCGGCCGCGTCCGCGGCCTGTGCCTTCAGGGCGCGCTCCACACCGGCGCGCGACTCGGTGACCAGGCGCCGCAGGGCCGCGTTGGGCTCGGCGGAGGCCAGCCACGCGTCGGTGGCGTCCAGCGTGTCCCGCGAGACCAGCAGGGCGGGGTAGAGGCCGACCACGATCTGCTGGGCGATCTCGTGGCTGCGGCTCTCCCAGATGCTCTTGACCACCGCGAAGTACTTCTCGCTGTAGGGGGCGAGCAGCTCGCGCTGGTCGGTCTGGACGAAGCCGCCGATGACCGCTTCCTGCACCGCGTTGGGCAGCTTGTCGGACTCGACGACCCGCGCCCACGTCTCCGCCTTGGCCTCGGCCGTCGGCCGGGCGGCGCGGGCCGCGGCGGCGTGCCGCTCGCCCGCCGACGTCTTGTCGCGCTCCAGCTCCGCGGCGATCGCCTGCTCGTCGGCGCGGCCGGTCGCGGCGAGCCGCTCCAGCAGCGTCCAGCGCAGGTCGGTGTCGACGGCGAGGCCCTCGATGCTCTCCGTGCCGTCCAGCAGCGCCTGGAGCAGGCCGAGCTGCTCGGGCGTGCGGGCGGTGGCCGCGAAGGTGCGCGCCCACGACAGCTGGTGGTCGCTGCCCGGCTCGGCCGCGCGCAATTGCTCCAGCGCCGCCTCGGTCCAGGTGGCCAGGCCCTTCTCGCGCCAGTCGGGGGCCGCGTAGAGGTCCAGGGCCAGCTTCGTCTGCCGCTGGAGCGACTGGACGACGCCGATGTCCGACTCCTTGGTGATGCCCGAGAGCACCAGCGAGAGGTAGTCGCGGGTGGCGAGCTCGCCGTCGCGCGTCATGTCCCAGGCGGAGGCCCAGCACAGCGCCCGCGGCAGGGACTCGGCGAAGTCGCCCAGGTGAGCGGTGACGACCCGCAGGGACTCCTCGTCCAGGCGCACCTTCGCGTACGACAGGTCGTCGTCGTTGAGGAGCACGACGGCGGGGCGCTTGGTGCCGACGAGGGCCTCGACGGGCGTCAGCTCGCCGTCGACGTCCAGCTCGATGCGGTCGGTGCGCACGAGCTTGCCGCCCTGGAGCTCGTACAGGCCGATCGCGATGCGGTGCGGGCGGAGGGTCGGCTCGCCCTTGGCGCCGGCGGGCAGGGCGGGGGCCTCCTGGCGGACGGCGAAGGAGGTGATGGTGCCGTCCTCGGCGACCTCGATCTCGGGCCGCAGGATGTTGATGCCGGCCGTCTCCAGCCACGCCTTCGACCAGGTCTTCAGGTCGCGGCCGGAGGTCTCCTCCAGCGCGCCCAGCAGGTCGGACAGGCGGGTGTTGCGATAAGCGTGCGCCTTGAAGTACGCCTGCACGCCCTTGAAGAACTCGTCCTGGCCCACGTACGCCACGAGCTGCTTGAGCACGGAAGCGCCCTTGGCGTAGGTGATGCCGTCGAAGTTGACGAGCACGTCGTCCAGGTCGCGGATCTCGGCCATGATCGGGTGGGTGGAGGGCAGCTGGTCCTGCCGGTAGGCCCACGTCTTCATGGAGTTGGCGAAGGTCGTCCACGCCTGCGGCCACTTCGAGCCCGGCGCGTACGCCTGGCAGGCGATGGAGGTGTAGGTGGCGAACGACTCGTTCAGCCACAGGTCGTTCCACCACTCCATGGTGACCAGGTCGCCGAACCACATGTGGGCCAGCTCGTGCAGGATCGTCTCGGCCCGCGCCTCGTACGCCGCGTCCGTCACCTTGGAGCGGAAGACGTACTGGTCGCGGATGGTGACCGCGCCCGCGTTCTCCATCGCGCCCGCGTTGAACTCCGGCACGAACAGCTGGTCGTACTTCGCGAAGGGGTAGTCGTAGGCGAACTTCTCCTCGAACCACTCGAAGCCCTGGCGCGTGACCGCGAAGACGGCGTCCGCGTCGAGGAACTCCGCCAGCGAAGGACGGCAGTAGATGCCCAGCGGGATGCTGCGGCCGTCCTTCTCGTAGGAGCTGTGCACGCTGTGGTACGGGCCGGCGATCAGCGCGGTGATGTACGTGGAGATCCGCGGGGTCGGCTCGAAGCGCCAGACGTTGTCGGCGGGGCGCTCGGGCGTCGGCGAGTTGGAGATCACGGTCCAGCCCTCGGGGGCCTTCACGGTGAACCGGAACGTCGCCTTCAGGTCGGGCTGTTCGAAGGAGGCGAAGACACGGCGCGCGTCCGGCACCTCGAACTGCGTGTAGAGATAAGCCTGCTCGTCGACCGGGTCGACGAACCGGTGCAGCCCCTCACCGGTGTTGGTGTAGGCGCAGTCCGCCACGACCTTCAGCTCGTTGCGCCCGGCGAGCAGGCCGGGCAGCGCGATACGGCTGTCCGCGAACACCGCGGCCGGGTCCAGCGCGGCGCCGTTCAGCACGACCTCGCGCACGGCCGGCGCCACCAGGTCGATGAACGACTCCGCGCCCGCCTCGGCCGCGTCGAACCGCACCAGGGTCTCGGAGCGGTACGTGCCGCCCTCCTGCGCACCGGAGAGGTCGAGCTCGATCTCGTACGAGTCGACAGTGAGCAGCCGCGCGCGCCGCTGCGCCTCTTCGCGGGTCAGATTCGTTCCAGGCACCTGGGCATCTCCTTCTGCATTGCGACGTTCGCGCCATCCTTCCATGCCGCCCCCGGGCCGGGCGGGGGCCGGGGTGCGGACAGCGCGAAGGGCCGGACGCGGTCGCGTCCGGCCCTTCATGTCACACGCGGCTCAGCCGCGCAGCTCCGCGGCGACCAGCTCCGCGATCTGGACGGCGTTGAGCGCCGCGCCCTTGCGGAGGTTGTCGTTGGAGAGGAAGAGCGCGAGGCCGTTCTCGGCGGTCTCGTCCGCGCGGATGCGGCCCACGTAGGAGGCGTCCTTGCCCGCGGCCTGGAGCGGCGTGGGGATCTCGGACAGCTCGACGCCGGGGGCGCCCTTGAGCAGCTCGTAGGCGCGCTCGACGGTCAGCGGGCGCGCGAAGCGGGCGTTGACCTGGAGGGAGTGGCCGGAGAAGACCGGGACGCGCACGCAGGTGCCGGAGACCTTGAGCTCCGGGATGCCGAGGATCTTGCGGGACTCGTTGCGGAGCTTCTGCTCCTCGTCCGTCTCGAAGCGGCCGTCGTCGACGATGCTGCCGGCCAGGGGCAGCACGTTGAAGGCGATGGGGCGCTTGTAGACCGCGGGCTCGGGGAAGGCGACGGCCTCGCCGTCGTGCGTCAGCTCGGGCGCCCGGTCACCGACGGCGCGCACCTGGCTGTCCAGCTCCGCCACACCGGCGAGGCCCGAGCCGGAGACGGCCTGGTAGGTGGTGGCGATCAGCGCGGTCAGGCCGGCCTCGTCGTGCAGCGGGCGCAGCACGGGCATGGCGGCCATGGTGGTGCAGTTCGGGTTGGCGATGATGCCCTTGGGGCGGTTCGCGATCGCGTCCGGGTTGACCTCGGAGACGACGAGCGGGACCTCGGGGTCCATGCGCCAGGCGGAGGAGTTGTCGATCACGACCGGGCCCTGGGCCGCGACCTTCTCCGCGAGGGCGCGCGAGGTGGCGCCGCCGGCGGAGAAGAGCACGATGTCGAGGCCGGAGTAGTCCGCGGTGGCGGCGTCCTCGACGGTGATCTCGGAGCCCTGCCACGGGAGCGTGGATCCGGCGGACCGCGCGGAGGCGAACAGGCGCAGCTCGGTGACCTCACCGATGGGGCCGGTCGTGACCCGCTCGGCGAGGATCTTGCGCATGACTCCGCCGACCTGGCCGGTGGCTCCGACGATTCCGATCCTCACGGGCACTCCCTACTCCTGTACGCCTGTATGTGCGACTCCATCATGTGGTGCTGGGTGGCCCAAAAGTCCAATCCGCTGTTCAAGGGACGGACAGCCGAGGAACGGACAGCCGGCCGAGCGCCTCCGCGCCGGCTCAGGCCCTTTCCGCGCGGGCCTTGCGGCGGGCGAGCAGCGCCTCGCGGCGCTCGTCGAACTTCGTGGCCTCCGCGTTCAGGCCGCCCATGTAGAGGCCGAGCTCCTCCTGGGCGCGCAGGCCGTCCGGGCCGAGGCCGGTGATCTCCAGGACCTTCAGGAAGCGCAGCACCGGCTGGAGCACGTCGTCGTGGTGGATGCGGAGGTTGTAGATC
Organism: Streptomyces sp. NPDC020379; assembly: GCF_044387105.1. Lineage (NCBI taxonomy): Bacteria > Bacillati > Actinomycetota > Actinomycetes > Kitasatosporales > Streptomycetaceae > Streptomyces > Streptomyces sp. NPDC020379. Next base: position 254,310 of record NZ_JBIRVR010000004.1, on the reverse strand, counting down.
CCGCCGATGGCCATCTGGGCGGCGGCCCGCTCGAAGCCGGGAATGCCGTGGCCCGGCATCCGGAAGCCCACGACGACGTCGCGGACGGCGGCCATGGTCTGGTCGGGGGCCAGCTCGAACGCCTTGCCGAGGAGGTTGCGGTAGAAGACCATGTGCAGGTTCTCGTCCGTGGCGATGCGGGCGAGCATGCGGTCGCAGACCGGGTCGCCGGAGTGGTGGCCGGTGTTGCGGTGCGAGATGCGGGTGGCCAGCTCCTGGAAGGCGACGTACGCGACGGAGTGCAGCATGCTGTGCCGGTTGTCGGACTCGAAGCCCTCCGACATGTGCCGCATCCGGAACCGCTCCAGCGCGACCGGGTCGACGGCCCGCGAGGTCAGCAGGTAGTCGCGCATGACGATGCCGTGCCGGCCCTCCTCCGCGGTCCAGCGGTGCACCCAGGTGCCCCAGGCGCCGTCCCGGCCGAAGAGCGAGGCGATCTCGTGGTGGTAGCTGGGGAGGTTGTCCTCGGTCAGCAGGTTGACGATCAGGGCGGTGCGCCCGATGTCGGTGACCTTGGACTGCTCGGGCGCCCATGCCTCGCCGCCCAGCACGCCGTCGAAGTTCCGCCCGTCGCTCCACGGCACGTACTCGTGCGGCATCCACTCCTTGGCGACCGTCAGATGCCGGTTGAGCTCGGCTTCCACGACCTCTTCGAGCGCGTACAGCAGTCGGCTGTCGCTCCACACGGCCCGGGCATGGTGGCGGAGGGGGGCGATGGTCACAGACAGCTCCAGGCAGGGGGGATGATCTTACTTACGGATCCGTAGGTTACGACACCGTAGGTTAAGACCGCCGTAAACGGCAAGGGTGACCGGAATTTGATCTCTCACTTTCTCGGCGGGCGCGGACAAGGACGGCGCGGGCACACAACAGAACCGCCCGGCGTCCTCGGCCCTTGAAGGACCGTGGACGCCGGGCGGCGGAAGAGAGGAAGGGTCAGCGCGTGCGCGCGTGGTGGGTGTCGCGGGTGTGCGGGTTGTCACCGTGGCGCGAGGCGACCATCACGATGCCGGCGATCACCAGGAAGAGGACGATCGGCGCGGCGACATAGAGGCCGAGCGTGTCGAGCACGCTCAGGCCCGGACCCGGGTCGTCACCGTCGTCGCGGGTGAGCGCGAACGCGGGGGACGACATCAGCAGCATCAGCATTGTGCCGGTGGCGATGGCACCGGCACGCACGGCGTTCTTGTTGACCTTATTGCTCACGCGCTCAACGTATAGGACACCTGCCCGGCCCGCGCGTCCGGGGTGGCCCTACGGGGACCTCACCGCCCTGACCTCCTCCATCAGCGCGTGCAGCCGGGGCGAGGCCACCAGCTCCTCCAGGGAGAGGGGCCTGCCCTCCGCGTCGGCGACGGGCAGCCGCCAGTTGGGGTACTGGTCCCACGTGCCCGGCAGGTTCTGCGGCCGCCGGTCCCCGACCGTGTCCGGCAGCCAGACGCCGATCATGCGCGCCGGGGTGAGCAGCAGATAGCGGTGCACGGCCCGGACGGCGGCCTCCTCGTCGGCCCCTTCCGGCAGCAGGCCCAGCCGCCGGAAGAGCGCCAGCCACTCGGCGACCTCGCGCGCGTCCTCCCGCTGCTCGTCGGCGAGCGGGCGGGCGAGCAGCCCCAGCCGGTGGCGCAGCCCGACGTGGTCGCCGGTCAGGCGGGAAGCGGTGCTCGGCAGGTCGTGGGTGGTCGCGGTGGCCAGGCAGGACGTGCGCCACCGGGCGGGCTCCAGGGGCTCGGCGGGCTCGCGCGCCCAGTCCCGCTCGAACCACAGCACCGAGGTGCCCAGCACGCCCCGCTCGGCGAGCGCGTCCCGCACGCCCGGCTCGACCGTGCCGAGGTCCTCCCCTATGACGGCGGCGTTCGCGCGGTGCGCCTCCAGGGCGAGGACCCCGAGCATGGCCTCCGGGTCGTAGCGGACGTACGTGCCCAGCGTCGGTTCCCGGCCCTCCGGGACCCACCACAGGCGGAACAGGCCCATCACATGGTCGATCCGCAGCGCGCCCGCGTGCCGCAGCAGGCCGCGCAGCAGATCGCGGTACGGTCCGTAACCGCCGGCCTCCAGGGCGTCGGGCCGCCAGGGCGGCAGACCCCAGTCCTGGCCGCGGGCGTTGAAGGCGTCGGGGGGCGCGCCGATGGACATGCCCGCGGCGAAGGCGTCCTGCTGCGCCCAGGCGTCGGCGCCCGAGGGGTGGACGCCGACGGCCAGGTCGTGGACGAGCCCCACGCGCATGCCCGCGTCGCGCGCCGCCCGCTGCGCCGCGGCCAGCTGCTCGTCGGTCAGCCAGGCCAGCCAGCGGTGGAAGCCGACGCGGTCGTGGAGCTCCTCGCGGGCGCGGGCCGTGGCGGCGGAGCGGGGATCGCTCAGGCCGCCGGGCCAGCCCCGCCAGTCGGTGCCGTGGACCTCGGCGAGCGCGCACCAAGTGGCGTGGTCCTCCAGCGCCGGGCCCTGCCCGGCGAGGAAGGCGTCGTGGGCGGCCCGGCGCCCGGGGCCGAGCGGCACGGCGCGCACGAGCTCCAGCGCGCGCCGCTTGAGCGCCCAGACGGCGTCCCGGTCGATGAGCTCGCCGCCGCGCAGCACGCCCTCCCGCAGCGCGGCCGCCCGGGTCAGCAGTGCCTCGGCCCGCTCGCGCGCGGGGCCGGCCAGGTGGGCGTACTCCGCGACGTCCTCGACGCGCAGGTGCACGGGGTCGGGGAAGCGGCGGGAGGACGGGCGGTAGGGCGAGGGGTCGGTGGGGGCGCCGTGGGTGCCGGGCACGGCCGCGTGCAGCGGGTTGACCTGCACGAAGTCCGAGCCGTAGGTACGCCCGGACCAGGCCGCGAGCTCCGCCAGGTCACCGAGGTCGCCCATGCCCCAGGAGCGGGCCGACAGCAGGGAGTACAGCTGGACGAGGAAGCCGTGGGAGCGCTCCGGCGGCTCGGGCAGCCGCTCGGGAGAGACGATCAGGGACGCTCCGGCGCTCCGGCCGTCGGGGGCCTGGGCCCGCAGGAGGTGCCTGCCGTACGGCAGGCCGCCGGAGAAATCGGAGGCGTCCGGCACGCGACCGGCGCGCACGGCATTCCGCGCGCCTGCCGGATCCCATGTGGGCCCCTGCCACGCCACACTCCGCCCGTCCTCGGTCTCGACCCGCAGCAGCGTGCCTTCCGGCAGCGCGGGCAGTCCGGGCCGCGAGGGGCGCAGCACCACCGTGGCGGGCAGCAGCCGCAGGGCGTCCGCCTGCTCCCGGGCCTCCAGGGCCTCCCCGACGGAGCGGGGGGTGGACGCGTCGACGCCGAGGGCGGCGAGGACCGCGACGACGGTGTCCTCGGACACCGCGACGCTCCGGCCGGGGGCGGGAGCGTAGGAGGTGGCGACGCCGTGCAGGGCGGCGAGCCGCGCTCTGCCCATCCCCACCGCCTCAGATCTCCGGGCTGTCCGTGCCGCAGGGATTACGGGCGGTGGGTTCACTGGTCAGCGGGGGCTCGGGGGTGAGCGGGGGCTCGCTGGTGAGAGGCGTGGTGTCGGCGAGGGGCGGCTCGCTGGTCAGCGGCGGCTCGGTGCAGCTGGTGAGCCCGGAGAGCAGCAGAAGAGCGGACGCGGCCACGGGGGCCTCCTGTGGGTGACGGGGGCGGGTCACGTCATGGCCTACCCACGGATGGCGACGGCAGACGCATGTCTTTGGCGGATCACCCCTCGCCCGACCGTGACGCGGGGGGGTTCCGCGCCGCTGCCCGGGCACCTTCGCCGCTGCGAAATGAGCCCCTCCGGCGCTTGAGGACACGGGCCGCAGACGCCGGAAACCCGCACATGACACCTGTCCCGGCCACACCCGGCCCGCCCGGCACCTGAGGACGCTCCCCCGGACTCCGCCCGGGGAACCCCAAGGACACCCCCGCCACAGGCACCAACAAACCCGCACGTCACACCCATCCCAGCCAAATCCAGCCCGTCCGGCGCTTGAGGACGCCCGCCGCTGGGGGCACCTCTGGGGGGCGTCCCCGGACGGAGTCCGGGGAGGCAGCCGGGGGAGCGACGAACCCGCACGTGGGCTCCCACCCCGGCCACCCCCAGCCCGTCCGGCGCCCGAGGACGCCCGCCGCAAGGCGGCGACGAACCCGCGCCCGGACACGGACAGCAACCAAAGACTCCGCAGGGCAATAACCGCACTTCGGTCACGTCCGTTGACACCTTCACCCGCTGGTGATGGGCTCGACCCTCACCGACACGGGGAAACACGGGGAACGTGGGAAAAGGGGAAACGGACCGTGCATTTCCGGGGCAGTGACTCCGCCTTCTCCCACCCTCGCCGCGCCGGGGCCACCGTTCTGGCCGCCGCGCTCCTCGGCGCTCTCCTCGGCGGGTCGGCCGAGGCCCTCGCCACGCCCCGCCCCGACGGCACCGCGGCCTCCGCGCCCGACCGGGAGAGCGATTCGGGCCTGCCGCCGGTGTGGCCGCGCCCGCAGAGTTCGCGCGCGCTGGGCGCGTCCGTACCGGTCGGCGACCTGGTCACCCTGATGGCCGACAGCGGCACCGACCCGTACGCCCTCGACGCGCTGCGCGAGATCCTGCGCGCGGCCGGTGCCCGCACGGTCGTGGACGCGGCGCCCGGCGGCACCCCGCCGCCGAGCGGGCTGATCGTCCTCGCGGGCGGGCAGGCCGCCGAGGACGCCCTCACGTCGCTGGGCGCGCCCGCCGCCGGGGACCTGCCCACGGGCGGCTACCGCCTCGCGACCGGCCAGGTCGACGGCAGGCCCACGGCCGCGCTCTCCGGCAACGGGCCGGACGGGCTCTTCCACGCGGCGCAGACGCTGCGGCAGTTGGCGGTGGCGCGCGACGGCGGGCACGCCTTCGCGGGCGCGGTGATCCGTGACTGGCCGGGCACGGCGGTGCGCGGGCTGACCGAGGGTTTCTACGGCCGGCCGTGGTCGCGTGAACAGCGGCTGGTGCAGCTGGACTTCATGGGGCGCACGAAGCAGAACCGCTATCTCTACGCGCCCGGTGACGACCCCTACCGCCAGGCCCGCTGGCGCGCCCCGTACCCCGCCGAGCAGCGTGCCGACTTCCGCGCGCTGGCCGAGCGGGCCCGCCGCAACCACGTGACGCTCGGCTGGGCGGTCGCCCCGGGGCAGTCGATGTGCTTCTCCTCCGCGGGCGACCTGCGGGCCCTGGAGCGGAAGATCGACGGGATGTGGGCGCTGGGCGTGCGCGCCTTCCAGTTGCAGTTCCAGGACGTGAGCTACAGCGAGTGGCACTGCGACGCGGACTCGCGGGCGTTCGGCTCCGGGCCGAAGGCGGCGGCGAAGGCGCAGGCGAAGGTCGCGGGCGCGATCGCCCGGCACCTGGCGGCCAAGGGCGCCGAGGCCGCGCCGCTGTCGCTGCTGCCGACCGAGTACTACCAGGACGGCCGGACCGAGTTCCGCCGGGCGCTCGCGGACCAGCTGGACCCGCGGGTGGAGGTGGCGTGGACGGGTGTCGGGGTGGTGCCCAGGACCATCACCGGCGGCGAACTCTCCGACGCCCGCGCGGCGTTCGGGCACCCGCTGGTCACCATGGACAACTATCCGGTGAACGACTTCGCCGAGGACCGCGTCTTCCTCGGGCCGTACACCGGCCGCGAGCCGGCCGTCGCGACCGGCTCCGCCGCGCTGCTCGCCAACGCGGCCGCGCAGCCCACCGCTTCGCGCATCCCGCTGTTCACCGCCGCCGACTACGCCTGGAACCCCCAGGGCTATCGCCCCGACGAGTCGTGGCAGGCGGCCGTCGACGACCTCGCGGGCACCGACGGGCCGACCCGCGAAGCACTGCGGGCGCTGGCGGGCAACGACGCGTCGTCCGTGCTCGGCGGCGAGGAGTCGGCGTATCTGCGGCCGCTGCTGGACGCCTTCTGGGAGGCGCTGTCGGGAACGGACCAGGGCCGGCTGACCGACGCGGCGGACCGGCTGCGGTCGGCCTTCGGCACGATGCGGGACGCCCCGGACCGGCTGGCCCGGGAGCCCGACGGCTTCGGCGACGAGGTGCGGCCGTGGCTGGACCAGCTGGCGCGGCACGGCCGGGCGGGCATCAGGGCCGTGGACATGCTGACCGCCCAGGCGCGCGGCGACGGTGCGGCGGCCTGGCGGGCCCAGCTCGACGTGCAGGAGCTGCGGGAGAAGATCGACGACAGCCCGGTGACGGTCGGCAAGGGGGTGCTGGCGCCCTTCCTCGACCAGGCGCTGGCCCGCGCCGACGGCTGGACGGGCGTGGACCGGCCGGTGCGCACGGCGGGCGCGGCCACCGACGGCGACCCGGCGACGGCGGTCACCCCGCCCGCGGGCGAGCCGCTGACCGTACGGCTGACGGGGCAGCACCCGCTCACGGCCGTCACCGTGCTCACGGCGCCGGGCAAGGGCGTGCGGGGCACGGCCTGGGCCCACGACCCGGCCAAGGGCTGGCAGCGGCTCGGCGCGGTGTCCGACAGCGGCTGGACCCAGGTGCCGGGCAAGGACGTACGGGCCGACGCGCTGCGGCTGGTCTGGGCGGACGGCGGCGACCGGCCGGCCGTGCACGAGATCGCGCCGTGGTTCGGGGACACCCCCTCGGCCGACTTCGAGCTCACCGACTCCGACGTGGCCGCGGAGAACGGCGGGCAGCCCGCCGTCGCCGAGGCCCGGATGATCAACCGGCGGCCGGAGACGGTCCGCGAGAAGCTCACCGTGCGCGCGCCCTCCGGCGTCACGGTCAAGGCGCCCGCCGAGGTGGAGGTGGCGCGTGGCGGCGTGGCCACGGCCCGGATCGAGCTGTCCGTGCCCGCCGGGTCAGCGGCCCGCACCTTCACCGTGCCGGTCAGACTGGGCGACGTGGAGCGGACCCTGACCGTACGGGCGTACCCGCGGTCCGGCGGCCCGGATCTGGCGCGCGGCGCGAAGGCGGCGTCCTCGGGCGACGCCTCGGCCGACTCCCCCGCGTCGGCGGCGGTCGACGGCGACCCGGCGACGCGGTGGACCGCCGAGCCGGTGGACGGCGCCTGGTGGCAGCTGGAGCTGGCGCGCCCGGCCCACCTGGGCAGCCTCGTGCTGCACTGGCAGGACGGCCACCCCTCGCGCTACCGCGTCCAGGTCTCGCCGGACGGCCGGACCTGGCGCGACGCGGCCGTCGTCGGCCACGGCGAGGGCGGCACGGAGACGGTGCGCATGGACGCGCCCGGGGCCCGGTTCGTGCGGGTCCAGGGCGGGAAGCGGGCGACGGGGGACTCGTACGCCCTGACCGAGGTGCAGGCGTACGCCGTGGTCGATCAGCAGGGCAGGCCCTGAGACCGGGCCACCGCCCGCGCGCGGGCGACCGCGCGCACCTATGACGATGGCCCGGTCGACTCAGGCGGAAATGCCGTCGATCCGGGCCATCGCGTCCTCCGCGCCGAATGCCTCCAGATAAGGCAGCCAGCGCGGATCCCTATGTCCCGTGCCGATGATGCGCCATGCCAGCCCGGACGGCGGCGCCGGCTGGTGCCGCAGCCTCCACCCCAGCTCGGCGACGTGCCGGTCGGCCTTGACGTGGTTGCAGCGGCGGCACGCGGCCACCACGTTCTCCCAGGCGTGCTGGCCACCACGGCTGCGCGGGACGACGTGATCGACGCTGGTTGCGACGCCACCGCAGTACGCGCATCGGCCGCCGTCACGGGCGAAGAGGGCGCGGCGGGTGAGCGGAACGGGCCCCCGAAAGGGCACCCGCACGAAGCGCTTGAGCCTCACGACGCTCGGTGCGGGGATGGTGCAGGTCGCGCTGTGCATGAAGGCGCCGGAATCCTCAAGGCTGACGGCCTTTTCGTTGAGGACGAGTATGAGCGCGCGGCGGAGCGGTACGACGCCGAGCGGCTCGTACGACGCGTTGAGGACCAGGACATGCGGCACGGGTGCCTCCTTGTACGCCGGCGGCGCGTGGCTCGCGCCGGGACGATCTCCTGCAAGTGTCCCCCGGCCCCCGGCCGGAGCGCCACCATCGCCAGGTAACGGGCCACGGGTGTTTTGGAACACAGTGTGTTCATCCCCCGCTCAAGACCTGCTCCATCTCGAACAGAGCAACGGAGGAACGCGGCTGCCCCGTTAGTGTGGTGTGCTGCCCGCGCCGCCCTTCGCGCGCGGGCATGGCTCATACGGAGGGTTACCGCTGTGATCTGGTCCGCTGCCCCGGCCGCCGACTCGACGCCCCGTCCCGTGTCCCTGGACGAGGCTCAACGGACGGCCAACGACGCCGCGGGCTGGGTGGAGGAGAACTGGTCCATCTGGCTCAGCAACGGCCTGCGCATGATCCTGATCGTGGTGATCGCGGTCGTCATGCGGTCGCTGATCCGGCGGGCCATCACCAAGCTCATAGCCCGCATGAACCGCACCACCGAACATCTCGACGGCACCGCGCTCGGCGGCCTGCTGGTCAACGCCGAGCGGCGGCGGCAGCGCTCCGAGGCCATCGGGTCGGTGCTGCGCAGCGTCACCTCGTTCCTCATCATGGGCACGGCCGCGCTGACCGTGCTGTCCGTACTCAAGATCAACCTGGCCCCGCTGCTCGCGAGCGCCGGTGTGGCGGGCGTGGCCATCGGCTTCGGCGCCCGCAACCTCGTCACGGACTTCCTCTCCGGCGTCTTCATGATCCTGGAGGACCAGTACGGCGTCGGTGACGAGGTGGACGCCGGCGTCGCCACCGGCACCGTCATCGAGGTGGGCCTGCGCGTGACCAAGCTGCGCGGCTCCAACGGCGCCATCTGGTACGTGCGCAACGGCGAGGTCAAGCGCATCGGCAACCTCAGCCAGGGCTGGGCCACGGCGGGCGTCGACATCCAGGTCCGCTCGGACGAGGACCTGGACCGGGTGCGCGGGATCATCACCCGCGCCGGCGAGGAGATGCAGAAGGACGAGCCGTGGAACGAGCGGCTGTGGGAGCCGGTCGAGGTGCTCGGCCTGGACGCGGTCTATCTGGACTCCGTCGTCATCCGGGTGTCCGCGAAGACGATGCCCGGCGTGGCGCTGGGCGTGGAGCGGGAGCTGCGCTGGCGGATCAAGCAGGCGCTGGACGCGGAGGGCATCCGCATCGTCGGGCGCCCGCTGGACGCGGACCTGGAGACCGCGGCCGCCGACCCGGCGGCCGCGGTGGCCGCCCCCTCCGCCCTGGCGAACCCCGCCTCCCCGCAGTCCCAGGCCACCGTGCCGATACCGCCGGGCCCCACGCTCGGGAAGTGATCCGTCGCGACGGGGCCGGGAAAGAACCCCGCCGCACCCATTGACGTCGCCCTGCTGCGGCTTTAACGTCCTGTCTCATTGATAGGAAAGTTTCCTAACAGCTGTGCGGCCGCGTCGTCGGCGGCTGCTTTCCTGACAGCTGAGTTCCTGACAGATGAGGCGGAGACCATGGCCGGTGCCCCGGGGACCCCACGTGTGCTGCGGGCCATGAACGACCGGGCCGCCCTGGACCTCCTCATCGCCCACGGCCCCCTCACCCGCACCCGCCTCGGCGAGCTCACCGGCCTCTCCAAGCCCACCGCCTCCCAGCTGCTCACCCGGCTGGAGGCCGCCGGGCTGGTCCGCCCGACCGGCAACGTCACCGGCCGGCCCGGCCCCAGCGCCCAGCTCTACGAGGTGAACCCCGGCGTCGCCCACGTCGCCGCCCTCGCCGTGGACCCCGAGGGCATCACCGCCGCCGTCGCGGACATCACCGGGCGCGTCGTCGGCGAACACCGCGTCGAGGCGGAGGCGAGCGCCGAGTCCGTACGGACGCACACCGCCGCCCTGGTCACCGAGGCCGTCGAGGGGGCACTCACCACGGCCGGCCTCGGCCGCGAGGCCCTGCACCGCACGGTCATCGGCACCCCGGGCGCCCTCGACCCGCGCAGCGGCACCCTCCGCTACGCGCCCCACCTGCCCGGCTGGCAGTCCCGCGCCCTCCCCGACGAGCTCGCCGCGGCGCTCAGGACGCCCGTCGTCATCGAGAACGACGTCAACCTCGCCGCGGTCGCCGAGCAGCACGACGGCACCGCCCAGGACTTCGACGACTTCGTGCTCGTCTGGGCGGCCGAGGGCGTCGGCGCCGCCGTCGTCCTCGGCGGCAATCTGCTGCGCGGCGCCACCGGGGGCGCGGGCGAGATCGGCTATATGCCGCTGCCCGGCGCGCCGCTCGCGCGCGGCGGCGAGGACGCGACCGCGGGCCCGGACGGCGGCGGGGGCTTCCAGATGCTCGTCGCCTCGCCCGCCGTGCTCGCGCTCGCCGCCACCCACGGCATCGACGCCACCACCGCACGGGAGGCGCTGACGCTGGCCGCCGCCACCCCGGGTGGTGGTGACGACCTGCTCGCCGAGCTCGGGCGGCGGCTCGCCGTCGGGCTCGCGGCCGTCGTCGCCGTGGTCGACCCGGAGCTGGTGGTGCTCTCCGGCGAGGTCTGCCAGGCGGGCGGCGAGCGGCTGCGCTCGATGGTCGAGGCCGAGCTCACGGGGCTGTCCCTGCCCCGGCCGCTGCTGCGGCTCAGCGCCGTCCAGGGCTCGCCGATCCTCACCGGGGCGCTGCGGGTCGCGCTCGCCGCCGCCCGCGACACCGTCTTCGACACCGCCTGACCGGCCGGCCCGCCGCTCCCCCACGTTCCCGCGCGCCACTTCCCCGCCCCCTGCCGCAAAGGAAGTCCAGCCATGCCGCGAACGCACCGCCGCGCGCCGGCCCTCCTCGTCCCCCTGCTGCTCTGCGTGGGCCTGCTGGCGGCCTGCGCGAACCCGGCCCGGGGCAGCGCCGACGACGACCCCACCCGGCCGGTGACCCTGCGGTTCTGGCACGGCTGGTCGGAGAAGGACGAGGTCAGGGCGATCGACGCGTCGATCGCCCGGTTCAGGAAGCTGCACCCCAACATCCGGGTGAAGGCCACCGGGAACGTCAGCGACGCGACCGCCGGCCAGGCACTGCGCGCGGGCGGGAGCGACGCGCCCGACGTGGTGTCCTCCTTCACCACCGACAACGTCGGGCAGTACTGCTCCTCCGGCATGTGGGCCGATCTCGACCCCTTCATGCGGAAATCGGGCCTCGACAAGGAGAAGGTCTTCCCGAAGACCCTGCTGAGCTACACCTCCTACGAGGGCAAGCAGTGCGCCCTGCCCCTGCTCGCGGACGCCTACGGCCTCTACTACAACAAGGACGCCTTCGAGAAGGCGGGCATCTCCCGTCCCCCGCGCACGATGTCCGAATTCCGCGAGGACGCGGCGAAGCTCACCCGGCGGACCTCCGGCGGCTCGTACCGGCAGCTGGGCTATATGCCGGACTTCCGCTTCTACCAGAACAGCCCGGACCGGCTCCTCGCCCAGTGGGGGCCGCGCTACTTCGACGACAAGGGAAAGGCCCGGCTCGCCGATTCCCCCGACACCGCGGAATTCTTCCGCGTCCAGCGGGAGCTGATCAGCGCGCAGGGCGGCTACGGCCCGCTGGAGACGTTCCGCACCACCTTCGGTGACGAGATGTCCTCGCAGAACGCCTTTCTGACCGGGAAGGTGGCCATGCACATGGACGGCGAATGGCGCGGGCGGATGCTGGACGAGGCCAGGCCCTCCTTCCGCTGGGCCACGGCCCCCATGCCGGTGCCCGACGACCGCCCGGAGACCTACGGCCGCGGCTATCTCACCGGCACGGTCGCGGGCATCGCGCACAGCAGCAAGCACCAGAACGCGGCGTGGGAACTGCTGAGATTCCTGACGGCGGACACCGGTCAGGTGGTCGCGTTCGCCAATGCCATCCACAATCTCCCGTCCACCAACGCCGCGCTCGCCTCACCGGAACTGGACCGCGACGCCACTCTCCGGACCTTCCTCGGCATCGCGGCGAATCCCCGCAGCGTCGGAATGCCGCCGTCCGTCAACGGCGGGCAGTACATCGTCTCGCTCCGCGACTTCTCCTTCGACGTCGAGGCGGGACGGGTCCACGACCTCGAGAAGGGCCTGCGCCGGCTCGACCGGCAGATAGACGACGACAACCTCCAGTCCCGCAACTGACGGAGCCCGCCATGGCCATATCCCCAGCACCCGAACTGCGCCGCAGACGCACCCGAGAACGGCTGCGGACACTCGGCTTCCTCTCCCCGTGGCTGGTCGGCTTCACCGTCTTCTTCGGCTATCCGCTCCTCGCCACCGTCTATTTCTCCTTCATGCACTACAACCAGATCCAGGCCCCGGTCTTCGTCGGCCTGCGGAACTGGCGCTATGTGCTGGAGCAGATGCCCCTCTTCGGGCCGGCGCTGTGGAACACCCTCTGGCTCGTGGTCGTCATGGTCGCCCTCCGCGTCGCCTTCGGGCTCGGCGTCGGCCTGCTCGTCACCAAGGTCAAGACGGGTGCCGGGTTCTTCCGTACGGCCTTCTATCTGCCGTATCTGGCACCGCCCGTGGCCGCGACGGTCGCCTTCGTCTTCCTGCTCAACCCCGGCACCGGGCCGGTCAACGAGGCGCTCTCGGCGGTGGGGGTGTCCGCGCCCAACTGGTTCAACGACCCGGACTGGGCCAAGCCCTCGCTGGTGCTGCTCTCCCTGTGGGGCATCGGCGACCTGATGGTCATCTTCATGGCCGCCCTGCTGGACGTGCCCAAGGAGCAGTACGAGGCGGCCGAACTGGACGGCGCGGGCCCGTTCGCGACATTCCGCTACGTCACCTGGCCCGCCATTCTGCCGATCGTGATGTTCGCGGTGGTGACCGGCGTCGTGCAGACCATGCAGTACTACACCCAGGCCCTGGTCGCCGGAAAACTCGCCTCCGGGGTCAGCGTCGGGCCCGGCACGGTCATCCAGCCCGGCTATCCCGACCACTCCACGCTCACCGTGCCGCAGCTCGTCTATTCGCTGGGCTTCCAGAATTTCAACACCGGCGCCGCGTGCGTGCTCTCGCTCGTGCTCTTCGCCATCGCCATGGCCGCGACCTCGCTGCTCATGCGCAAGCGGACCGGCCTGCTGACGGCGGAGGACTGAGCGTGAAGACACGTCGCCGCGCTCTGCACTGGATAGCGGTCCACACCACCGCCGTCGCCGCCGCGCTCTTCTTCGTCCTGCCGTTCGTCTTCGTCTTCCTGACCTCGGTCATGAGCGACGACCAGGCGATGAGCGGCGAGCTGTGGCCGCACGAGTGGAACTGGTCGAACTACGCGGAGGTGTTCGACACCCCGGGCTTCCTCGACTGGTGGCGCAATTCCCTGCTCTACGCGGGGCTCGGCACCCTGCTCACCGTGTGCTCGTCGGTCCCGGTGGCCTACGCGCTCGCCAAATTCCGCTTCCGCGGCCGCCGGACGGCACTCGTACTCGTCATCTCCACGATGATGCTGCCGCCTCAGGTCGTCGTCATTCCGATGTATCTGGTGTGGTCGCAGCAGCTGCACCTGTCGGGCTCCCTCTGGCCGCTGATCATTCCGTTGGCGTTCGGGGACGCGTACTCGATCTTCCTGCTCCGGCAGTTCCTGCTGACGATCCCCAGGGAATACCTGGAATCGGCGAAGGTCGACGGCTGCGGTGAACTGCGCACGCTGCTGGGCATCGTGGTGCCGATGGCGAAGCCGGGCATCGCGGCGGTCGCGCTCTTCCAGTTCTTCTACTGCTGGAACGACTACTTCGGCCCGCAGATCTACGCGGCGCAGAACCCGGGTGCCTGGACACTCAGTTATGGTCTGGAGTCCTTCAAGAGCGCGCACAGCGTCAACTGGAATCTGACCATGGCGGCGACGCTGCTCGTCATGGCGCCGGTCATCGTCGTTTTCTTCTTCGCACAGAAAGCCTTCGTCGAAAGCGTCACTCTCACCGGAGTAAAGGGCTGATTCCCATGATGCGCACATGAAGCTCGCAGTGGTCGGCGGAGGATCGACCTACACCCCCGAACTCATCGACGGCTTCGCCCGCTTGCGCGACACGCTGCCGCTGACGGAACTCGTCCTGATCGACCCGGCCGCGGACCGGCTGGAGCTCATCGGCCCGCTCGCCCGGCGGATCTTCGCCCGTCAGGGCCACCCCGGGCGGATCACCTGGACGGCGGACCTGGACGCGGGCGTGGACGGCGCCGACGCCGTGCTGCTCCAACTGCGCGTGGGCGGCCAGGCGGCCCGCGAGCAGGACGAGACGTGGCCGCTGGAGTGCGGCTGCGTCGGCCAGGAGACGACGGGCGCGGGCGGCCTCGCCAAGGCGCTGCGCACGGTGCCCGTGGTGCTGGACATCGCGGAGCGCGTACGGCGGCGCAACCCTGGCGCGTGGATCGTGGACTTCACCAATCCGGTGGGGATCGTGACGCGGGCGCTGCTGACCGCCGGGCACCGGGCGGTCGGGCTGTGCAACGTGGCCATCGGCTTCCAGCGGAAGTTCGCCGGGCACCTGGGCGTCGCGCCGGAGGCGGTCGCGCTGGAGCACGTGGGGCTCAACCACCTCACGTGGGAGCGGTCGGTGACCGTCGGCGGCCGTGACGTGCTGCCGCGGCTGCTCGCCGAGCACGGCGAGGCCATCGCCGCCGACCTGCGCATGCCGCGCGGGCTGCTGGACCGGCTCGGCGTGGTGCCCTCGTACTACCTGCGCTACTTCTACCAGCACGACGAGGTCGTCAAGGAGCTGCTGAGCAAGCCCTCGCGCGCCGCCGAGGTGGCCGCGATGGAGCGGCAGCTGCTGGCGCTGTACGGGGATCCGGCGCTGGACGAGAAGCCGGAGCTGCTGGGCAAGCGGGGTGGCGCGTTCTATTCGGAGGCCGCGGTCGCGCTGACCTCCTCGCTGCTGCGTGACACCGGCGACGTGCAGGTCGTCAACGCCTTCAACAACGGCACGCTGCCGTTCCTGCCGGACGACGCGGTCATCGAGGTGCCCGCGGCGGTGGACGCCCGGGGCGCGCACCCGGCGCCCGTACGCCCCCTGGAGCCGCTGTTCGCCGGGCTGGTCGCGGGCGTCACCGCCTACGAGCACCTGGCGCTGGAGGCCGCCCTCAAGGGCGGCCGCGACCGGGTGTTCGAGGCCCTGCTCGCACATCCGCTGATCGGCCAGGCCGCCTACGCGGACCGGCTGGCCGACGAGCTGATCGCACACAACCGGGAGCACCTCGCGTGGGCCTGAGCGACTCGGCGTTGGCGATCGACGCCGGCAACAGCAAGACCGACGTGGCTCTGGTGGCCGCGGACGGGACCGTGCTCGGGCGGGCCCGGGGCGGAGGCTTCCAGCCGCAGCGGACCGGGGCCGGGGAGGCGGTCGCGGCCCTGGGGCCGCTGCTGGCCGAGGCGGCGGCGCGGGCCGGGCACCGCGGCCCGGTCCGGGTGGGCCACATCCAGGCGTGCCTGGCCAACGCCGATCTCCCGGTGGAGGAGAAGCGGCTCACGGCGGCGGTCGAGGCGCACGGCTGGGGCCGTACGGTCACGGTCGCCAACGACACCTTCGCCCTGCTGCGGGCGGGGCTGCCCGACGGGGACGAGCCCACGGGCGTGGCCGTGGTGTGCGGGGCCGGCATCAACTGCGCGGGGCTGGCGCCGGGCGGCCGCACCGCCCGCTTCCCCGCGATCGGCCACCTCTCGGGCGACTGGGGTGGCGGCGGGCACCTGGCGGCCGAGGCCCTGTGGTGGGCGGCGCGCGCGGACGACGGGCGCGGCGAGGCGACCGAGCTGGCCCGCGCCCTGCCCGCGCACTTCGGGCTGGCGGACATGCCCGCGCTGATCGAGGCGCTGCACCTGGGCACGGTGGAGGAGGAGCGGCGGCACGAGCTCACACCCCTGCTGTTCGCGGTGGCGGCCGCGGGGGACGCGGTGGCGGAGTCGCTCGTGGCCCGGCAGGCGGAGGAGGTCGTGGCCATGGCGGCGGTGGCGCTGGGCCGGCTGGGGCTGCTGGCGGAGCCGGTGCGGGTGGTGCTGGGCGGCGGGGTCCTGGCGGCACGCCATCCGCTGCTGCACGACCGGGTCGTGGAGCTGCTGGCGGCGCGCGCGCCCAAGGCCGTGCCGGTGGTGGTGACGGCCCCGCCGGTGCTCGGCGCGGCGCTCCTCTCCCTGGACCGGGCGCAGGCTCCGGCCTCCGCGTACGCCCGGCTGCGGGGGCACTTCGCCTAGGGCTCGATCCCGATCACCGGCCGGGCTGGAAACACCAGTCCGGCCTCTCGCATTCCCCGGCCAAGCGCCTGTTCGCGTCATCCTCGCGCCGTGAGAACCGTCACTGCGGACGGGTGCGTTCCGAAGAAATGCCACTCAAGATCATTTTCGGCTGAAGAATCTCCTGACACGGCGTCAATAACGCCATACGCCAGAAACTTCTCCCTTGACGATAGTTGACCTTTCACGCACCGAATGTCCATAAAGCGGCCAACCATTCCTCACCCTCCCGGCACCCGTGCAAACATCCGGTCCGCATGGATTGATCACGAAATACAACAAGCAACCGCCATCAAAAGGGATTTGCGGGTGCATTCGTGACAACCCTGCACCTGATCACCTTTCGAGGGGGGTTCGACCCATGTCGTCCAACGTCACCCGACGTCTTGTACTCAGAGGGACCGCCGTGGCCGTGGCCGGTGCCGCACTGGCCGCTCCGACCGCGATGGCCGCCACCCGGAGCGCCATGGCAGGCACCATGGACCACTCCGGCCACACCGGACACACCGCTCCCCAGCCGTTCGACGAGATCTACCAGGGCCGGCACATCGTCGGTAAGGCCGCCGAGCCCGGCAGCATGAGCGCCCACCACGGCGGCACCTTCGCGGTCTTCATAGACGACCGTGAGCTGCACATCATGCGGCTCGGCGACGGGACCTGGATCAGCGTCGTGAATCACTACCTCCCCCTCGACGACCCGCGCGCGCTCGCCCGTGCCGCCGTCGAGAAGCTCCGGGGCGCCACGCTCGTCCCGATGACGATGGCCCACTGACGCGTCACTGCCCTCCCACGAACCCGACCCGAAAGGACACGACACCCCATGGCAGTGCGCAAGAACCAGGCGAACCTCACCGCTACCGAGAAGCGGAACTTCGTCAACGCCGTGCTGGAGCTGAAGCGCAAGGGCGGCTACGACGACTTCGTCCGGACGCACGACCAGTTCATCATGAGCGACCGCGACGACAGCGACCGCGTGGGCCACCACGCGCCGTCCTTCCTGCCGTGGCACCGCCGCTTCCTGATCCAGTTCGAGCAGGAGCTCCAGAAGATAGATTCCTCGGTCTCGCTCCCCTACTGGGACTGGACCGCCGACCGCGGGACCAACGCCTCCATCTGGGGCGCCGACTTCCTCGGCGGCAACGGCCGCAGCCGTGACGCCCAGGTGACCACCGGCCCGTTCGCGTACTCCACGGGCAAGTGGAACATCAACGTCAGCGTCGACAACCGCCCTTACCTCCAGCGCGAGCTGGGCGCCGGCGGCCAGCTGCCCACGCGGGCGCAGGTGGACGCCGTGCTCGCCGTGCCCGTCTACGACGTGGCGCCCTGGAACGGCCAGTCGGAGAGCGGCTTCCGCAACCTCCTGGAGGGCTGGCGCGGTCCGGGCCGGATCCACAACAGCGTGCACGTGTGGATCGGCGGCCACATGGCCACCGGTACCTCCCCCAACGACCCGGTCTTCTGGCTGCACCACTGCTTCATCGACAAGCTGTGGTCCGACTGGCAGCGCATGCACCCCACTTCGGGCTATCTGCCCGCCGGCAACACCCCGAACGTCGTGGACCTCAACGACACCATGCGCCCCTGGAACAACGTCACTCCGGCCGACATGCTCGACCACACGAAGTTCTACACCTACGACCGCTGACGGTCGTCCGGCCGGGCCCGGGAACCGAACGGGCCCGCCGTACGTGGTGGGGTACAGAGGCCGACGCGGGCCCCGGCGAAGATCCCGATCCGAACAAGATCGGCCGGAGGCCGGTGTGTTTGTCAGTCCCTGCGGCCATACTGACTGGCCGGGCACCTGTCCTCCACCGCACCGGATGACGGGCCGCCCTCAGCGACCGAGGGGGAGGTCTCGTGTCCTATCCGCAGCCGGCCGGAGCCGTCGCGCCGGCGACGCCCGCGCCTCCGCCCGCCTCGCCCGTGCCACCGGGCCCGCCCGAGCGGTCACCGGCCTGGCGCGAGGCGCTCGACCGGCTGCGGGCCGCGGCGACGACCGAGCCCGGGCGGCTGCGGATCATCGGCGCCGTCCTGGCCGTGCTGCTGGTCGCCTTCGGCACGGTCACCGCCTGGCAGGTGTCATCCCGGGCCTCCGCGGCCGACGCCGTCGTGGACCGCAGCCAGCCGCTGAGCGCCGACGCCGCCGACATCTACCGCTCCCTCGCCGACGCCGACACCACCGCCGCGAGCGGCTTCCTCGCGGGCGCGCAGGAGCCGCGCGCGGTCCGCGAGCGCTACGAGAAGGACATCGCGCGCGCCTCCGAGCTGCTGGTCAAGGCCGCCACCGACAGCAGCGGCCCGGACGCCTCCCGCGGCCGGATCGCCGAGCTCAACGCCGAGCTCCCGCAGTACACCGGCCTGGTGGAGGCCGCCCGCGCCAACAACCGGCAGGGCCTCCCCCTCGGCGGCGCCTATCTGCGCTACGCGGGCGACCGGATGCGCGACCGGCTGCTGCCCGCCGCCCGCGGGCTCTACGAATCGGAGACCGCCCGCCTCGGCTCCGACTACACCGACGCCGAGTCCTGGCCCTGGGCCGCCCTGGGCACCGGCGTACTGGCCCTCGCCGCGCTCGGCTGGGCCCAGCGGCGCTCCTTCCTGCGCACCAACCGCGTCTTCAACCACGGCCTGCTGGCCGCGACCGGCGCCGCCACGGTGGCGCTGCTCTGGCTGGCCGTCGGCCACGCGGTGGCCCGCTCCGGCCTGGAGCGCTCCTCCTCCCACGGCGCCGAGTCCCTCCAGGTCCTCAACGAGGCCCGGATCGGCTCCCTCCAGGCCCGCGGCGACGAGAACCTCACCCTGGTCGCGCGCGGCGCCGTCCTCACCAAGAGCGGCGACGACGCGTACGAGACGAGCTACCGCGAGGGCATGGACAAGCTCATCGGCGGCGGCCACGGCGGCCCCGCCGCCGGCTCCCTCCTGGACCGCGCCCGCGGCCTCGCCGACGACCGCGCCGGGCGCGACCCCGTGGACGCGGCGATCGCGGACGTACGGGAGTGGCAGCGCCGGCACGGCGACGCCCGCGCGGCCGACGACGGCGGGTTCTACGACAAGGCCGTCTCGGAGGTCATCGGCGACAAGGGCAGCACGGGCGAGTCCTTCGACCGCGTCGACGACGAGCTGCGGCAGGCCCTGGACCACGAGCAGAACGAGTTCCGGCAGGCGGCGGACGACGGGCGCGGCGCGCTCTCGGGCCTGGCGGCCGGCGCCGCCGTGCTCGCCGTCCTGGGGGCGGCGGGCGCCGTCCTCGGCATCGGGCGCAGACTGTCGGAGTACCGGTGACGGGGGGAGGCGAGGGCGTGAACGCACCACTGCGGGCGCTCGGCACACGAGTGCGCTCCAGGCCACTGCTCACGGCCGTGACGGCGGCGGGCTGCGCGCTGGCGACGACGGCCGCCGTGCTGCTGCCCGTCCAGGGCGGCGCCGCCGCGGAGCGCCCGGAGCGGCCCCCGGCCGCGGCCGCCGGGCCGGCGCGCGACGCCGCGGCGCCGAAGTGCACCGACCCGGAGGCGAGTCTGCGGCCGACGGGCGATCTGGACGGCCCGGCCGTCCGGCGCATCAAGGCCCGCGGCAAGCTGATCGCGGGCGTCGACCAGAACAGCTACCGCTGGGGCTACCGCGATCCCGCCACCAACGAGCTGAGCGGCTTCGACATCGACCTGGTGCGCGCCATCGCCAAGGACATCCTGGGCGACCCGGACAAGGTCGTCTTCCTCACGATCCCCACCAACCGCCGCATCCCCGCCGTGCAGTCGGGCAAGGTGGACATCGTCGCGCGCACCATGACCGTCAACTGCACCCGGATCGGCCAAGTCGCCTTCTCCACGGCCTACTTCGAGGCGGGGCAGCAGGTGCTGGTCCCCAAGGGGTCGCCGGTGAAGGCGTTCGACGACTCGCTGAAGGGGAAGAAGGTCTGTACGGCCGAGGGATCCACGGCGGAGGCCAAGGTGCGGGAAGAGCCGCACGGTTCGACCCTGGTGACCGTCCCCAACCACCTCGACTGCCTGGTGCGGCTCCAGCTGGGCCAGGTCGACGCGGTGGTCAACGACAACGCCCTGGCTGCCGGTCAGGCCGCCCAGGACCCCTCCGTGCAGCTGGTCGGAAAGCCGTTCACCACCGAACCGTACGGCGTGGCGATGAACCTCAAGGACGTGGACCTGGTACGCCGGGTCAACAAGGTGCTGGAGGACTACCGCAGCGGTGGCGCCAACAGCCCATGGATGAAGGCGTACCAGCACTGGCTCGCCTCCGGCCTCGGTGAGGCCGACGCCCCGCCGGCACCCGAGTACCGGGACTGACAGCGGGCACGCGCGAGGAGCGACGGGCACCACCGTTGAGGAGAGGTCGGCGGCAGGGCCGCGGACAGGAGAGGGGACCGATGGCGGTCGCGGGGCCCACCGGGCCGGCCTTGAGCCGCGAGGAGGTGGACCGTGCGCTGGCGAGGCTCGGCGCCGAGCACGAGGCCGTCGAGACCTCGCTGCTCGCCCTCCAGGACCACGCGGGGCGCCGCCTCCTGGAGGGGGCGGAGCTCACCGGCACCACCAAGAGCCGGTGGGCGGCGGCCGAGCTGCTCATCAGCCGGCTGTGGGTGTGCTTCGACGCCTATACGGCGGCCCTGACGGCCGCCCGCGAGCTGCGCGCGCGGCGCCGCTGGCCCAGCCAGGCCGAGCTGTCCGAGCTCACCGAGCTGCTGCGCGGCAGCGGCGTCACCCTGCCCGGCGACGCCACGCTCACCCTCGCCGCCGAGGGCACCGCCGCCCGCCTGAGCGAGCGGCTGAGCCTCCAGGAGCTCCTGGAGCGGATGAACGGCTGGTACGCCCAGGCGCTCGACGTGGTGGTCACCGCCGACGCGGTCTGGTCGGCGCTGCCCGCGCGGATCGACCTGCTGACCGCGGAGTTGCAGCGCGTCCGCTCCCTGGCCCACTCGGTCGGCGTGCGGCCCGGCGAGCACCCCTCCGGCGACGACCTGGAGGAGATCACCCTGGAGCTGGCCGCGCTGCGGTCCGAGGTGATAGCCGATCCGCTGGCCTTCTGGGCGGGCGCGTCGCCGAGCTCCGCGCCGGGCGGCGGCCGCCCCGACACCGGGCGCTACGACCGCGCGGCCCGCGCCCTGGAGGACGTACGCCGCGAGGTCGAGGCCGTCCTGGACGTCCGGCAGGACGCCGAGCAGCGGCTGCTCCAGGTGCGGGACGTCCTCTCGCGGGCCGACCGCACGCTGACGGAGGCGCGGCAGGCGCGCGCCGAGGTCCTGTCCAAGATCGCCGCGTTCGAGGTGCCCGCCGTGTCGGGCCCGCCGACCGCGCTGTACGAGCAGCTGGCGGCGGCGGCCGACCACCGCAGGCACGCGCGGTGGCACCGCCTGTCGCCGCTGCTGGAGGGCCTGGAGCAGCGGGCCGAGGACGAACTGCTGCGGGCCCGCGAGTCGCTGGCCGCGGTGACCGCCCCGCTGGCCGTGCGGGCCGAGCTGCGCGGGCGGCTGGACGCGTACCGCGCGAAGGCGGGCAGGCACGGCCTGACGGAGGACTCCTTCCTGATCGAGCGGCACGACGCGGCGCGCCGCATGCTGTGGAGCGCGCCATGTGATCTGGTGGCCGCCGAAATGGCCGTTCTGCGTTATCAGCAGGCGCTCGCCGACGCGCTGGCGCCGCCACCGACCGGGGCCCCGGAGCCCGTGGACCGTAGGGGGGAATCTTGAGCGTTGCCTGCCAGCGCCCGGGCTGCGCCGGGGCGTACGAGGACGTGGGCGGCGGTGAGCTGTACTGCGACACCTGCGGGCTGACCCCGGTGGTCTCGCCGCACGGCATGCTGGCGTCCCCGGCCACCGGGATGACGGCCGGGGGCCTGGGCTCGGGCCCGAGCGGCCCTTCGGGGCGGTCCGCGTCCGGCTCGTCGTCGGGATCGTCCCGGTCCTCGTCCTCCCGCCGGTCGGTGTCCGGCAGGCTGTCGCGCTCGCCGTCCGGCGGCTCCCAGGGGTCCGGGGGCACGGCGGGCACCCGGTCGGTGTCGGTGCGCAGCTCGCACTCCTCGGCGGCCCCGGCCTCCGGGCGCGGCAAGCTGGGCGCCGGGCTGGTGAGTGTGCCGGAGGTGCCGCGCCCGGATCCGCGCGCGGCGGTGCTGGAGAACCCTCAGGTGCCCGAGCGGAAGCGGTTCTGCAGCAAGGGCGACTGCGGTGCGCAGGTGGGCCGTTCGCGCGGGGACCTGCCGGGGCGCACGGAGGGCTTCTGCACCAAGTGCGGGCACCCGTACTCCTTCGTGCCGAAGCTGCGGGCGGGCGACGTGGTGCACGGGCAGTACGAGGTCGCGGGCTGCCTCGCGCACGGCGGGCTGGGCTGGATCTATCTCGCCGTGGACCGCGCCGTCTCCGACCGCTGGGTAGTCCTCAAGGGCCTGCTGGACACGGGTGACGAGGACGCGCTGGCGGTGGCCGTCTCCGAGCGGCGCTTCCTCGCGGAGATCGAGCACGCCAACATCGTCCGGATCTACAACTTCGTCGAGCACCTCGACCAGCGGACCGGCAGCCTCGACGGCTACATCGTCATGGAGTACGTGGGCGGCAAGTCGCTCAAGGAGATCGCCAACGGGCGGCGGCAGCCGGACGGGCGGCGCGACCCGCTGCCGGTCGGGCAGGCGTGCGCGTACGGCATCGAGGCCCTGGAGGCGCTGGGCCATCTGCACAGCCGCAACCTGCTCTACTGCGACTTCAAGGTCGACAACGCCATCCAGCAGCAGGACCAGCTCAAGCTGATCGACATGGGCGCGGTCCGGCGGATGGACGACCACGACAGCGCGATCTACGGCACCGTGGGCTACCAGGCGCCGGAGGTCGCGGAGGTGGGTCCGTCCGTCGCCTCCGACCTCTACACGGTGGCCCGCACGCTGGCGGTGCTCACCTTCGACTTCCAGGGCTACACCAACGTCTTCGCCGACAGCCTCCCGGACCCCGACCACATCGAGGTCTTCACCCGCTACGAGTCCTTCTACCGGCTGCTCGTCCGGGCGACCGACCCCGATCCGGGGCGGCGGTTCGGGTCCGCGCAGGAGATGGCGGACCAGCTGACGGGCGTGCTGCGGGAGGTCGTCGCGCTCGAGACGGGGCGGCCGCGGCCCGCGCTGTCGACGCTGTTCGGGCCCGAGCTGCGGGTGGTGGACACCCGGCTGTTCGAGGAGGCGGTCTGCGAGACCTCGGTGCTGGGCGCCCGGGTGACGGGCCGCGGCCGTAAGACCGCGGCCGCCGCGGTGCCCGCGCAGCGGCAGCCCGCGGGCCCGGGCACCGGCCGGGCGGCGGCCGTCACCCCGCTGGACACCCGGGCCGCGGCGCTGGCCCTGCCGGTTCCGCTGGTCGACCCGAACGACCCCAACGCGGGCTTCCTGGCGGGCCTGCTGGCCTCGCAGCCCGCCGAGCTCCACGCCGCGCTCCAGGCGGCGCCCACGCCCTCGCCGGAGCTGCGGCTGCGGCGCGTGCGGGCCCAGCTGGAGCTCGGCGAGGAGGAGCTCGCGACGAAGGCGATCGAGGCGCTGGAAGCCGCGCACCCCGAGGACTGGCGGGTCGTCTGGTACCGCGGGCTGCACGCGCTGGCCACCGGTGACCGCGAGACGGCCGCGCTGTCCTTCGACGCCGTCTACGACGCCTTCCCGGGCGAGCCCGCGCCGAAGCTGGCGCTGGGGGTGTGCGCGGAGGTGCTGGGGCAGCTCGACAACGCCGCCGAGTACTACCGCCTGGTGTGGGAGACGGACCAGAGCTTCGTCGGCGCCGCGTTCGGGCTGGCCCGGGTGCGGCTGTCCGCCGGTGACCGGGCGGGTGCCGTGGCCGCGCTGGAGTCCATACCGGAGGCGTCCGTCCACTGCACGGCGGCACGGGTCGCGGCGGTACGGGCCCGGCTGCGCGGACGCCTCCCCCAGGACGTGCGGCTGGACGACCTGCTGGCCGCGGCCGGCCAGGTGGAGCGGCTCGCGGACTTCGGGCTGGACGCCGTGCGGCGGGAGCGGCTGTGCACGGAGGTGCTCGGCACCGCCCTGGACCGGGTGCTGTCGGCCCCGCCGGGCGCGGCCGTGCTCCCCGGGCGCACCGCCACGCTGCTCGGCTGCGGCCTGGACGAGCGCGGGCTGCGGTTCGGGCTGGAGCGCTCGTACCGCGTGCTCGCGCGCCTCGCCCAGCGCGGTGAGGAACGGATCGAACTGGTGGAGCGGGCCAACCGTCTCCGCCCCAGGACATGGGTGTGATCGATGTCGCAACTGCCGCGCCCCCCACAGCTGACGGTATGTCCCTCCTGCCACGAGCCGCTGGAGCCGGCCGACAATTTCTGCGGCGGCTGCGGTGCCGATCTCTCGGCGCCGCCGCTGCCGCCGGCCGGGTCTCCCGCGGCTCCGCGCCCGGCGCCGGAGGGGCACGCGGCCGCGCGGGCGGCCGGCCGGACCGTCCCGGGGCCGCCGCCCGGCGGTGATGCCTCCGCGGCGCCCGGGACCGGCCCGGACCCGCGTGAGACGCGCGCGTTCGGGGGTGTGCCCGCGCAGGCGGCGCACGGTGCCTTCGGCGCGCCGCCGGAGCCGGGCCACGCGCACCCCGGCGCGGACGGCACCGGCAGGATCTGCGGGTCCTGCCGATCCGGCATGATCGACAAGGACGGGTACTGCGAACACTGCGGTCATGCACAGCCGCGCGAACGGGATCACATGGAGCACCAGTTGCCAGGCGTCGCGGCGGTCAGCGACCGCGGCCTGCGCCACCACCGGAACGAGGACGCGTACGCCGTGTCCACCGTGGCACTCGCGGACGGCGGCCCCGCCACCGTCGCCGTCGTCAGTGACGGCGTGTCGTCCGCCACCCGGCCCGACGAGGCATCGGCGGCCGCGTGCGCCGCGGCGCGCGAGCGGCTCGTGGCGGCCCTGCCGGCGGGTACGGACCCCCGGCAGGCCACCCACGACGCGATCGTCCAGGCCGCCGAGGCGGTCACCGCGCTGGCCTCGGCACCGCCCGCGGAAGAGGCCCGGCGGCACGAGGGGTACCGCCATGAGAACGCCCCCGCCTGCACCATCGTCAGCGCCGTCATCACCGGCGACCTCCTGACGGTGGGCTGGATCGGCGACAGCCGCGCCTACTGGGTGCCGGAGGACCGCGCCACCCAGCCCGCCCGGCTCACCGAGGACGACTCGTGGGCCGCCCAGATGGTCGCGGCGGGCCTGCTCACGGAGGCCGAGGCGTACGCGGACGAGCGCGCCCACGCGATCACCGGCTGGCTGGGCGCCGACGCGTACGAGGTCGAGCCGCATACCGCGTCGTTCCACCCGGACCGGGAGGGCGTCGTCATCGTGTGCACCGACGGGCTGTGGAACTACGCCGAATCCGCCGAGCACATGGCCGCGATCACCCCGGCGGACGCCCGTCAGCGGCCGCTGGAGTGCGCGCGGCAGCTGCTGGCCCACGCGCTCGACGGAGGGGGCCACGACAACGTAACGGTGGCGGTCCTGCCGTTCCCGCTGCCGCTCGAAGGGGCAGGATCGGCCTGACGCGCGTGTCCACGGGGGATGCACGCCGCGGTGCCGGGCGCGCGGCCGTCCCCGCCCACTTGTTGCTTTGCCGAGTACCGAGGAGCGGATCAGATGGCCACTTTCTCCAAGCCGGGTGTGCCCCGGTTCGCGGTCGAGGTGTATCAGAACGCCCATCTGCCCGAGGGCGGCCGCGATGTCGACGCGATCGTCACGGTCACCTCGACCGGCACCTCGACCGGTGGCAGCGCGACGGGAGAGACGCCCATCCCCGCCCAGCTCTCCCCGGCGGGGCACGCGCCCCGGGCGCAGGCCCCGGACGCCGCCGTCGTCATCATGGTCGACTGCTCGGGCTCGATGGACTATCCGCCCACCAAGATGCGCAACGCCCGCGATGCCACCGCTGCCGCCATCGACACCCTGCGCGACGGCGTGGCCTTCGCCGTGGTGGCCGGAACGCACCAGGCGAAGGAGGCGTATCCGGGCGGCGGCCGGCTCGCGGTGGCCGGTCCCGTCACCCGGCAGCAGGCCAAGGAGGCGCTGCGCAAGCTCACTCCGGGCGGCGGCACCGCGATCGGCACCTGGCTGCGCCTGGCCGACCGGCTGCTGGACGCCTCCGGTGCCGCGATACGCCACGGCATCCTGCTGACCGACGGCCGCAACGAGCACGAGGAGCCGGAGGCGCTGCGGGCCACGCTGGACGTGTGCGCGGGCCGGTTCACCTGTGACGCGCGGGGCGTGGGGACGGACTGGGAGGTCAAGGAGGTCACCGGCATCGCCTCGGCGCTGCTGGGCACGGCCGACATCGTCGCCGATCCGGCCGGGCTGGCCACGGACTTCACGCGCATGATGCAGGCCACCATGGGCAAGGAGGTCGCGGACATCGCGCTGCGGCTGTGGACCCCGCAGGGCGCGGAGGTGCGGTTCGTCAAGCAGGTCGCGCCGTCGATGGGGGACCTGACGGGCAGGCGCGCGGAGTCGGGGCCGCGCACGGGCGACTATCCGACGGGCTCGTGGGGCGACGAGTCGCGCGACTACCACGTGGGCGTACGGGTGCCGAGTGCCGCGGTGGGCGAGGAGATGCTGGCCGCGCGGGTCTCGCTCGTGCTGCCGTCGCCGGACGGCTCCCCGCCGGAGGTGCTCGCGCAGGGGCTGGTCCGGGCCATCTGGACGGACGACCCGGCGGCGTCGACGTCCATCAACCCCCAGGTGGCCCACTACACCGGCCAGGCCGAGCTGGCCGAGGTCATCCAACAGGGCCTGGACCTGCGGAAGTCGGGTGACGTCGACGGGGCCACGGCCAAGCTCGGCCGCGCCGTGCAGCTGGCGAACCGGTCCGGCAATGAGGACACCGCGAAACTCCTGGCGAAAGTGGTGGACGTCGTGGACGCCGCGACGGGTACTGTGCGGCTGAAGGCGAAGGTCACGGCCGAGGCCCGGATGACGCTCGAAACGCGCTCGACCAAGACCGTACGAGTGAAGAGGTAGCGAGGAACCGCGCGGGGGCGCGCGGCGGCCGCCAGGGCCGCGGTGGAGCCTCCCGGCGGCAGACCGGCCGGGCGTCGCGCCTCGGTCCGGGCCGGGTCCGCCCCGGTCCGGTGGCGGCCCGGCGGTCACCGGTGCGCGGCCCGGTGAGACGATCCGGTGCGAGCGACCGGTGCACAGACCGGCGACGAAACGGCACACAAGGGGGATCAACCGACATGCCGACCTGCCCGAACGGCCACCAGTCGGCGGCCGACGACTGGTGCGAGGTGTGCGGCCACCGGATGTCGGCGGCCGCCCCCGCGGGTGCCGTGCCCCCGCCACCACCGCCCTCCGCACCGCCCCTGTCCGGCCCGGGCGGTGGCTATTACGGGGAGACGACCGTCCAGGCGGAGCTGTGCCCGCGGTGCCGTACGCCGCGTGAGGCGCAGGCGCCGTTCTGCGAGGAGTGCCGGCACAACTTCCTGACGCACACGGGGGCTTCGTTCGGGCCGCCGCCGGTGCCGCAGGCGCGGGACCTCCAGTCGGCGCCGCCGCCTGCCCCGCAGCACACGCAGCCGCCGCAGTCGTACGAGTACTACGGTTCGCGTCCGTCCCGGATCAACCGCCCGGCCGAGCCGCTCACTCCGGAGACCCACCCGGCGACTCCGTCGTACGGCGACGACGGCGACTGGATGCTCTCGCCCCCGAACTCCGCGCCGGCGTCGGCGTATCCGTACGCGGAGCACGCGTCGCCGTATCAGGAGTATCAGGAGCCCGCGGCCGAGGGGGCGCCGCAGGGCGTGCCGCCGCAGGCGGGGCCGCCCGCCGCGGCCGCGGGCTGGACGGCTGTGGTGGCACCGGACCGCGACTACTTCCTGGCGATGATGAACCGCAGCGGGCCGGAGGCGGCCGGGCTGAACCTGCCCGCCTACTCCCCCGAGCTCCAGCTCCCGCTGAGCGGCCCGCAGGTGACGATCGGCCGCCGCCGGCACAGCACCGGGGAGTCCCCGGACATCGACCTGTCCCGGCCGCCGGAGGATCCGGGCGTCTCGCACCAGCACGCCATGCTGGTGCAGCAGCCGGACGGCAGTTGGGCGGTCGTCGACCAGGACTCCACCAACGGCACGACGATCAACGGCTCGGAGGAGCCCATCCAGCCGTACGTGCCGGTGCCGCTCCACGACGGCGACCGGGTGCACGTGGGCGCCTGGACCACGATCACACTCCGCCGGGGCTGATCTCCCGGTCCAGGGGCCACCGCCAGGGGCCGTCCGGGGTGTCCAGCCAGGTCCACTGGCGGTCCCCGGCCACGGTCAGGCCGTAGCGTTCGCGCGGCGGGCGGCCTTCGTCGTGCCACAGGGCGAGGGCGTCCGCCGGTGCCATCCGGCTCACCGCCAGCAGGAACTGGAACTGATCGTTTCGCAGCAGGCGGCAGGGGATGCCGCTCCGGTCGGGCACCGGTGGCACGGCGGCACCACGCAGCGGCACGAAGTAGGCCGGTGTGTGCAGGAACCGCCCCTCCGCGTGTGCCGCGTCCGTGACCCGCAGGGCGATCAGCCCGGTGGCGAGCGGGGCGAGGACCAGCGCGCCCGGCCTGCTCTGCGCGATCCAGGCGGGCGGCACGGAGGGCAGGGCACAGGTGGCCATGATCCGGTCGAAGGGGGCGCGTGACGGGCAGCCGAGCGCCCCGTCGCCGGTGACGACCGTGGGGTGGAAACCGGCCTCCGCGAGGTGCGCGCGGGCGGCTTCCGTGATCTCGGGGTCGAGATCGACGGTCGTGACGGCGGCGTCCCCCAGGCGGTGCGCGAGCAGGGCGGCGTTGTAGCCGGTGCCCGCGCCGATCTCCAGGACGGCGTGGCCCTCCCGGGGGTCCAGGACCGCGAGCATCCCGGCCATCAGGGACGGCTGGCTGCTGGAGGAGATCAGCTCGCCGTCCCGGACGTACGTGGCCAGCGGCTCGTCCGCGTAGACCCCCGTCAGCCAGGCTTCGCGGGCCCGGGGGTCCGGGTCGGCACGGGAGTGCCGCCGGTATCCACCGGGCGCGCCCACGTAGTAGTACGGCACGAACAGCTCGCGCGGGACCTGCTCGAAGGCGGGCCGCCACCGGGGGTCGGCCAGCTCGCCGCGGGCGGTCAGCTCCCGTACGAGCCCGGCGCGCAGGGCGGCCGCGAGCTCTCGGTCGTAGGCGTCATCGGCCATGTGTCCAGGGTGCGCCGCCGCCGGGCGGGGTGCGAAGGCTGCCGGGCGCGCGGGCGGCCCCGGAAAGGGCGATGGTCCTACTTCTCCGGTCGTCGGCCGTGTGGTCTGAGACCATGGAGGGGTGATTGAGATTCCGCGCGGCACACTGCAGGAGCAGACGTTTTACGAGCAGGTGGGCGGCGAGGAGACCTTCCGGCGCCTGGTCCACCGCTTCTACCAGGGCGTCGCCGAGGACCCGCTGCTGCGGCCGATGTACCCGGAGGAGGACCTCGGCCCCGCCGAGGAGCGCCTGCTCCTCTTCCTGATCCAGTACTGGGGCGGCCCCCGTACGTACAGCGACAATCGCGGCCACCCGCGGCTGCGGATGCGGCACGCGCCCTTCGCGGTGGACCGCGCCGCGCACGACGCGTGGCTGCGGCACATGCGGGTCGCGGTCGACGAGCTGGAGCTCTCCCCGGCGCACGCCGAGCAGCTGTGGAAGTACCTGACCTACGCCGCCGCCTCGATGATCAACACCGAGGGCTGAGCCCGGGCAGGGGCGCCGCTCCGGGCGCCCCTGCCCGTGGTCACGGCGCGCCTCAGGCGGGCGTGACCGTCAGACCCTGCAGGCCGCCCGTGCGCACGGCGACCGAGCCGTACGGGGTGCGCAGGCGCAGCCAGCCGCCCGCGGCGAAGAGCGTCAGCGGCTCGGGGCCGAAGGCGAGCGCGGCACCGGCCCGGCCCACGGCGGGCCCGGCGGCCGCCGCGGTCCGTACGGGCCGCAGGAAGCCCAGCGACTGGGCGGCGTGCACCGCGCGCAGCGGCAGCGCCGTCCCGCCCAGGGTGCGGGACCAGATCTCCCGGCCGATGCGGTCCCGCTCGGTGCGCGTGCGCCGCTGATCGGGCAGGGCCCCGTCCCGGGTGCGGAACTCGGCGACGGCGGCGGCCACGGCGCCCCGCACGGCCTCCACGTCGGGCAGGCCCTCGACGCGCTGCCAGCCGCTGCGCGGGGGCAGCACCCCGGCCCACGGCGGGCCCGTGACGGCCTCGGGGACGATGACGACCGGCCCGGCGCCGGGAGCCGCCTCCGCCGCGTCCAGGGCGTCGGCGAGCTGGCCGGCGGAGACGGTGGTGTCCAGCACGGTCCGCTCCCCGCCCGCCGGGGGCTCGGCGAGCCGCGCGGTGCGGATGGCGAGGACCTCGAAGGACGGCGGGCGGCCGAAGACGCCCAGCACCCCGCCGCTCGCCTGGATCCGGACCGCGGCGGCCCGGTCGTAGTGGATCAGCCGGGCCAGGAAGGCGGCCAGGTCGGCCGCCTCCCCGGCATCGGCGAAGCACAGCCGCTGCCCGTACGGAACGGATCGCTCCGTCATGCGGCGACGGCCCCCTTCGCGGCGGGGCGGCCGTCCGGATCCCCGTCGTCGTCCCGGTATTCCTCCAGGAAGGCCCGCTCCTCGGCGGTGATCCGCCGCGGGCGGCCCGCCTCGAAGTCGAACGGCACGACGACGGTGGTGGCCCTCACGTACACCCGGTCCTCGTCCTTGACCTCATAGGCGACGGTCAGGGACGCCGCACCCAGCTTCGTCACCCACGTCTCGACGGTCACCGGAGCATGCCGGTGCACCAGGGGGCGCAGGTAGTCGATCTCGTGCCGGGCCACGACGGAGCCGCCCGTGAAGGACGCGCTCCCCTCCCCCGGCGCCAGCCGGAACATGAAGTCGATCCGCGCCTCTTCGAGATAGCGGATGAAGACCACGTTGTTCACATGGCCGAACGCGTCCATGTCCGACCAGCGCATGGGGCACGAGTACACGTGACGCGCCACGGTCAGCCCCGGGTGAGCTTCTTGTAGGTGGCGCGGTGCGGACGGGCCGCGTCCGGGCCGAGGCGCTCGATCTTGTTCTTCTCGTACGACTCGAAGTTGCCCTCGAACCAGAACCACTTGGAGTCGCCCTCGTACGCCAGGATGTGCGTCGCGACCCGGTCCAGGAACCAGCGGTCGTGGGAGACGACCACCGCGGCGCCCGGGAAGTCGAGCAGGGCGTTCTCCAGCGAGGAGAGGGTCTCGACGTCGAGGTCGTTCGTCGGCTCGTCGAGGAGCAGCAGGTTGCCGCCCTGCTTGAGGGTCAGCGCCAGGTTCAGGCGGTTGCGCTCACCACCGGAGAGCACACCGGCCGGCTTCTGCTGGTCCGGGCCCTTGAAGCCGAACGCCGAGACATAGGCGCGGGACGGCATCTCGACCTGGCCGACGTTGATGTAGTCCAGCTCGTCGGAGACGACGGCCCACAGCGTCTTCTTGGGGTCGATGTTGGCGCGGCTCTGGTCGACGTAGGAGATCTTGACGGTGTCGCCGACCTTGATCGAACCGGAGTCCGGCGTCTCCAGGCCCTGGATCATCTTGAACAGCGTGGTCTTGCCCGCGCCGTTCGGGCCGATGACGCCCACGATGCCGTTGCGCGGCAGCGTGAAGGACAGGTCGTCGATGAGGACCTTCTCGCCGAACGCCTTGGAGAGGTTGTTGACCTCGACCACGACGGAGCCCAGGCGCGGGCCCGGCGGGATCTGGATCTCCTCGAAGTCCAGCTTCCGCATCTTGTCGGCCTCGGCGGCCATCTCCTCGTAGCGAGCGAGACGTGCCTTGGACTTGGCCTGGCGGCCCTTGGCGTTGGAGCGGACCCACTCCAGCTCTTCCTTGAGGCGCTTGGCGCGCTTCGCGTCCTTCTGGCCCTCGACCTTCAGACGGGCGGCCTTGTTCTCCAGGTAGGTGGAGTAGTTGCCCTCGTAGGGGATGGCGCGGCCGCGGTCGAGCTCCAGGATCCACTCGGCGACGTTGTCCAGGAAGTACCGGTCGTGGGTGATCGCCACGACGGTGCCGGCGTACTTGGCGAGGTGCTGCTCCAGCCAGTTCACCGACTCGGCGTCGAGGTGGTTGGTGGGCTCGTCGAGGAGCAGCAGGTCGGGGGCCTCGAGCAGCAGCTTGCAGAGAGCGACGCGGCGCTTCTCACCACCGGAGAGGTTGACGACCGGCCAGTCGCCGGGCGGGCAGCCCAGCGCGTCCATGGCCTGCTCCAGCTGGGCGTCGAGGTCCCAGGCGTTGGCGTGGTCCAGGTCCTCCTGGAGCTTGCCCATCTCCTCCAGCAGCGCGTCGGAGTAGTCCGTCGCCATCAGCTCGGCGATCTCGTTGAAGCGGTTGAGCTTCCCCTTGATCTCCGCGACGCCGTCCTCGACGTTCTCCAGGACCGTCTTGGCCTCGTCCAGCTTCGGCTCCTGCATGAGGATGCCGACGCTGTAGCCCGGCGACAGGAAGGCGTCGCCGTTGGACGGCTGCTCCAGACCCGCCATGATCTTGAGCACGGTGGACTTACCGGCACCGTTGGGGCCGACCACACCGATCTTCGCACCGGGCAGGAAGCTCAGCGTCACGTCATCGAGGATGACCTTGTCGCCGTGCGCCTTGCGCGTCTTGCGCATGGTGTAGATGTACTCAGCCAAGAGAAACCGTCCGGCAATCGAGAAGGGCCAATGTGCGGCTCCGCCGCGTGAGGGCAGATACACCCCATCATGCCGGACTGGTAGCCCCGGGCGGAAACGGGTTGGTCACAGCCGTACGCGGTCGAGCGCCGCGCGGGCCGGAAGCGGCCGCCGTCCGCCCCCGGGGGCACACGGTCAGACTGCGGCCATCCGGTCCGGTGGCGCGCGGTCGTTCGGCAGCCGCCCGACCCCGTGGGGCGCGGTCGGTCCGCAGCCGGCCGCTCCCATGGCGGCGCGGTCGAGTGGCTGCCGCCCGGCCCCGGAGCGCACGGTCGGGCGGCAGCCACGTCCGGCCCCCAGGGGCGCGGGCGGGTGCGGCCCGCCCGGGCACCACGGCCGGGGCCCGGGATCACTCTCCGGAGGCCGCTTTCTGCCGGCGCAGGAGGTAGACCGCCCCACTGCCGACCACGATCAGGGCGATCGCCACGCCCGTGAACGTGGGGTCGGTGTGGTTGCCGCCCGTCTCGGCGAGGTCACCCTCGGCGGAGGCGTTGACCACGCCCTTCCCCGTGCCGCCGGCCGAGGCCGGGCGCATCCGGGACGCGCGCTCCGCCTTGGTGCCCGTACCCGCCGCCGTGCCGCCGTCGGTGGCGGCGGCCGCGCCGCTCTCCGCGGTCATGCAGTCCAATATCCCGGAGAACGTCCTGGTGAAGCCGTTGGGACCCTTGACCGTGAAGCGGTACGCCTGGTCCTCGCCCACCTTCACGAAGGTCGTCTCCGACCGGCCCGCGGGGACGGAGTGCCTGGTCCCGTCGAGATCGAAGGCAAATGGGGCGTCGCCCTTGTTGTCGGCGGTGATGTCCACGCCGCCCTTGGCGCAGTTCTTCCTGGCGGACAGGGCCGGTATGGCGCCCTTCTCCGCCCACGTCGCGGTGGCCGTGGCGGAGACGGTGCTCTCGCTGGAGCCGGCCAGGATCTGGCTCTGCGTGGTGGTGTGGTCGCCGATGAAGACCCGGCCGACCGGGGCCTTGGTGACGGCGGCGGCCTTCAGGGACAGCGAGCCGTCACGGGCGCCGGGCCGCACGTCGAAATAGAGCTCGCCCCCGTCGCCGGTGGAGGTGACCGGCTTGCCCTCCTTGTCGACGATCTTCACACCCTTCGCCTCGGCGTCCCCGGCCGGGGTGACGGTGACGCTGCTCGCGCTGGTGCGGACGGTGACCGGGCCGAGCCGGTGGCCGGACTTCCCGGAGACCGCCGACGGGGTCAGCGTCAGGGACGCGGGGGGCTCCTCGACGTCCTGCGCGTTCTTGTAGAGATAGTCGGCGAGCTTCTCGGCCGCGCCGTCCTTGGCGTCGACCTGGACGCCGTCCGAATAGCGCCAGATCGCGACCTGGGTGCCCGCGGCGGCGGTGTTCGCGTCGAGCGGGCCCGAGTCGGCGTCCTTGGCGAGCGCGGCGAGGTCGTTCACCTGGGGATACGAGTGCTGGAGGATCCAGCGGATCCGGCCCGCGTCCTTGTTGCCGTGGAGGGGCGACTCGCCCCAGCCGACCTCTTTGTACTTCGCGCCGTCCACGGTGCTGGTGAGTATGTCGACGCAGTAAGTCTGGAGCGAGCCACCGCCCTCGACCTTCATCTCGAACAGGCCCGCCTGCATGTCGCCGGTCTTGCGCCGGTCGTGGACGACGGCTCCCGACCCGGCCGTGATCCTGCCGAGGGTGGCACTGACGCCGCCCGAATTCCTCGGCGCGTCCTCCGCGGCGGCGGGGCCCGCCACGACTATCGTGCCTACCGCAGCCAGACCCGACACCAAGGCCACTGCGGCAAGGCGGGCTGCTCCCCGCCTCTTGACAGAAGTCATCGATTTCCTTCCGGGCGCGCGCAGAACCAGTCGACACGCCTCGCCAGCGAACTCAAAACTCAGAAGCCCCCGTTGCCACGTGCTGCGAACGTGATCTTAAGGAGCGGGCGCGACGGCTTCCCCACCGAGGGCTCCGCCCAACCGATCCGAATCGGAATCGTTATCGGAGAAGGCCGCCTGACCTGGCATTATCGATAAATCGGCGGGATAAACCACCCATTTCACAAGGGTGTTGCCCCGGCCGCGACCTCGCCGGCTCCGGCGAATCCCGCACTCACCGCCCCCGCCCCCACAGCTCCCGGACCCGTCGGCGGACCGTCCGGAGCGGGCCTTCGCACCCCCGGCGGAGCCATCGCCTCCGCTCTCGCTCCCGCCATCCACACCGGCTCGACCGGCAGCGGTCTGGCCGGTGAGACCCTGCGGAAGGCCGAGGTGCCGCGAGTGAGGTCGTGGCCGATCGACACGGCGTCAATCTCCGCCGAGAGCCACCGTTTTCCGTCCCGCTCCTGATCCTGGATCCGCAACTTTCCCTGCACGATGAGTGGTTCGCCGATCGTGACCGAGGCCACCACGTTCGCGGCCAGCGTGCGCCAGGCGCGCACGGTGTAGAAGCTCGTGTACGCGTCGACCCACTCATCCCGGCCGCGGTCCCAGCGGCGCACCGTCGCCGCGATCCGGAACCGTGAGACCGCCGAGCCGTTCGCCACCTCTCTGTAGTCCGGCTGCGTCGCGACATTCCCCACGACCGTCACCAATGTCTCGTTCATCCGAGCCGCCTCCCCCACCGCGTTGGGCCTGCAACGAGACCCATGCTGCCCTCGCTCGCACGAACCCGCTGAGGGCTGTGGACGACGAGCACTTTGTGGATATGTCCGTCACCCGTGGGGGGCCGACCGGGGCAGCTTCACGGACACCGGACGGGCTTGACGGATCCGGCAGGACCGCACGCACGGGCGATGCCTCCGAGTCCGAGCTCGCTCAGGCACTCACCGCCGGCAGGACCGCGCGCACGGGCGATGCTCCGGCAGGTGCCGGCCCAGCGAGTGACGGCTCGACACCTGACAGGCCAACAGGTCATGGCGCGGCAGGTGAAAAGCCCGACAGGCGGCGGCCCGCACAGGCCGCTCAACGCAGCCGCAGGCGCCTACGAGCCGCCCGCCGCGATCACGAACTGCGCCCGCACCTCCCGGTACCGCAGCAGCTCCGCCGCCACCGGCTCCAGCACGCGCTCCCGGCCGCACCCGGCAGCCGCGCTGCGCAGGCGCCGCTCCGTCTCCAGGCCGTATCGCCGCGCCGGGCCCCGCGCCAGCATCCGGCAGCACCAGGTGAGCACCGGGCCGCCCACGCCCCCGCCCGTCAGCAGCAGCCCGGGAGCCCACCACTCGCCCCCGACCACCTCCGTCGCCAGGCCCATCAGCCACACCGTCCCCGCCAGTTGCAGCCCGAGGAGCGCGCCCTGCATCACCCCGGCCACAGCCCACCAGCCGGGGCGCGCCGGGCGCGCACCCCCGCGTGTGCGCCAGGTGCTCACCCGCCCCGAGCGCGTACGCGAGCTGCCCGGCTCCCCGGAGCCCTTGCTTCCGGAACGCTTCACGGGTCTGGAGGCAGCCGCGAGACGCGGAAGGGGGAAGCGGGCCCGCTTGGCGGAAGCGTCCCGGGGGGCGGAGCACCGGCCGGCACCGCCGGCCGCGCCGACCGCCCCGCTCCGGCCACCGGCACCCGCACCGCCCGTTTCCCCAAGCCCGGCGGGCACCAGCTCGGAGGTAGCGGGTTCCTGGGCCACGAGCGCGGGGGCCTGGGCGGGTCCGCCCGCCTCCCCCGGACCTCGCCACCCGCCGCTTCCGCTGACTAGCACGCCGGACGTCGTCACGCCCCGCGCCTCCGTGCGGGGTCCGCCGCCCTTGGCGTGGCGGCCTCCCGCTCCCGTGCGCGGCCCGCGTGCGCGCAGGCCCACCCCGGTCCGTCCCGTCCAGCGGTTCGCCATGGCCGCCGCCTCCGAGGCCGCGGTGTCGAGGGCGTCCGCCAGGCCCTCCGCGCCACGGGCCGCCGCCTCCCGTACCGCCTGGGCCCAGGGGTCGGGCAGCCCGGCGGACGCCTCGTACGCCAGGGCCCGTACCGCCTGTTCCACCAGGGGCCGGGACACCGTGCGGCACGGCGAGGACGCGAGCTCGGCGAGGGCTCCGACGGCGTCGGTGGCCGTGGGGGGCGCAGGGGCGCCGAGCGCGCTCCCGCTCGCGCGCTCGCTCGTACGCCCGAGTGCGATCCGCTGTGCGCTCTCCTTCACGCGTGCCGCCTTCCGCGCCCCCCGCTTCCGTCCGAACCAGTGGTGGGCCAGCGTCCAGGACGTCCCGCAGGCGCGGTCCGCGTCGCGCAGCCACGCGCGCTCCGCCGCGAGGCCGGCGGCCTGGGCGCCCACGGCCTCCGCCAGCCGGTCCTCGAACTCCTGCCGCGCCGCCTCCGTCAGCCCTGGCCGGCCCTGGGCCACGTAGGCGGGCCGCAGCCGCGCGGAGACGCCGTCCACATCGGCCACCAGCCGCCGCTCGGCCACGTTACGCCCGGCCGTGAACTGGGTGAGGGTCTCGCGGAGTTCGCCGACCCCCGCCCCCGTGAGCGCCGAGAGTGCCAGCACGACGGCGCCCGGCTCGCCGTGTTCGCCCAGGGCCAGCCCGTCCTCGTCCAGCAGTCGTCGCAGGTCGTCGAGCACCTGGTCGGCGGCGTCCTCCGAGAGCCGGTCCACCTGGTTGAGCACCACGAAGGTGACCTCGGCGTAGCCCGCCAGCGGCCGCAGATAGCGCTCGTGCAGCACCGCGTCCGCGTATTTCTCCGGGTCCACCACCCAGATCACCGCGTCCACCAGCCGCAGCAGCCGGTCCACTTGCTCGCGGTGGCCGGGTGTCGCGGAGTCGTGGTCGGGCAGGTCCAGCAGAACGAGACCGTGCATGCCCGGGTCGTAAGGGCGGACCGGCTGCCGGCGCGCGCGCAGCGGGATGCCGAGCCGGTCCAGCAGCCCGTCCGCGCCGTCCGCCCGGTCCGTCCACGCGCACGCGATCGGCACGGCCGTCGTCGGCCTGCGCACCCCGGCCTCCGAAAGCTGCGTCCGGGCGAGGGCGTTGAAGAGGGTCGACTTGCCGCTGCCCGTCGCCCCGGCGATCGCCACGACGGTCAGGTCCAGCGAGTGCCGCTGCCGGGCCGCCGCTTCCTCCAGCACCCGCCCCGCCTCCGCGAGCGTCCGCCGGTCCAGCCGCGCCCGCGACAGCCCCACGAGCTCGCGCAGGGCGTCCAGGCGGGGCCTGAGGACGGCTCCGACCGGGAGCGTGGGAGTGGGGTCAGGCGCGTACAGGGAGCGCTCGGAGGTGTTCGCACGCTCCTGTGGCGCGCTGTCCTCGGTGCGGACCGCGCGCTCAGCGCTCGGGATCTCCTGGACGGCGTACGGACGGGGCGCGCGCTCCGGGCGCGCACGACGCGCGATCAGCCCGTCGTCCCACGTGCCGCGCGCGGCCTCGGGGACAGGCTTCTCGGCGACTTCCTCACGACTGTCGGACGTGGACACGGCGGTCACCTCTCCCTCTGCAGTACGGACAGCGCGGCGATGAGTTCGACCTGGTGGTCGGGGGTGATGTCGAGCGCTTCGAGCGGCGCGGTCCGGCGGTCACGCTCTCCTTCGAGCACCCGTTCAAGGCAGTCGGCCAGCAGCTGCGCGCCTCGGTCGCGCAGCCGCAGCACGCCCTGCCGGCCGAGCGTCCCGGCGAGGATCTCCCCCGCCGTACGGGACCTGCGGCCGCCCAGCAGCGACACCGCGAGCAGGGCACCGGCCCGGTCCGGGTCGAGGCCCGTGCCGCGCTCGGCCGTCCGCACCGCCTCCTCCGCGACCTCCTCCAGACAGCGGCGCCAGCGGCGTACGGCCACACCGATCCGGCCGATCGCCCCGTCCGGGTCGCGCGGCGCGAGCACGGTGGCGGCCGCCGGGTCGCCCGCGCACGCCGCGGCGATCTCCTCGTCGGCGGCCGCGACGGCGCAGCTCAGCACCGCCGCCAGCGAGCTGGTGAGCGCGGTGAGCAGCTCGTCCGCGGTGCTGTCCTGGGGGTGTCCGCGCCAGTGCGTGAGCGCGTCACCGGCGAGCACCTCGCCCGCGGCGACCTCCTGCCGCACCCGCTCACTCGCCCGCCCGTACGCGTCCTCCACCCGCTGGAGCAGCCGTACGGCCGCGGCGTGCTGCATCGCGGCGGCCCCCGCGAGACCGGGCAGCCGGGATCCCAGCGAGGCCAGCAGCCCGGCGACCGTGCGGGCGGACGCGACGGTGTGCGCCGCCGGGTCCTGCGCCCGCTGGTCGAGCCAGGCCCGCAGCCCCGCGACGGCCGTGGCGGGCAGCAGCCCGTTGCCGCCGCCGGCGGACTCCGGGAGTTCCGGGATCGTGAACCGTGGCACGTCGCCGAGGCCCGCCGCCGCCAGCAGCGCGCCGTAGTGGCGGGACACCTCGGCGGCGACCTGGTGCGGCACCCGGTCGAGCACGGTGACGAGCGTGACGTCGAACTCCTTCGCCGTGCGCAGCAGGTGCCACGGCACCGCATCGGCGTACCTGGTCGCGGTGGTGACGAGTACCCAGATGTCGGCCGCGCAGATCAGCTCGGCGGCGAGGTCGCGGTTGCGGGCGACGAGGGAGTCGATGTCGGGGGCGTCGAGCAGGGCGAGTCCGAGCGGAAGGCTCCGGTCCGTCTCGATGCGCAGCGCGGGGAGCTCCTCGGGGTCGTCGCCCCGGCCGTCCTCCTCTCCGCCGGCCGCGCCGCACCCGCCCTGGGCGTGCGGCTTGCGCCCGGCGTGCGGCTCCAGCAGCTCACGCGGGTCGAGCAGTTCGTGGGTCCCCATCAGCTCCCGCATCTGCCGCAGGTCGCAGGGTTCGTACTCGGTGATCTCCTGGGCCGGGACCCACATCCTGCGCAGCTCCGGCAGCACCCGTCGGCCCGCGAACCAGTGGTGGTCGTCCGGATGGCAGACCAGCACTGGCGTGCGGGTCGTCGGCCGTAGGACCCCGGCCGCAGTGACCCGGCGGCCCACCAGGGAGTTGACGAGGGTGGACTTGCCGGCTCCGGTGGATCCGCCGACGACCGCCAGCAGCGGCGCTTCGGGGGCGCACAGCCGGGGCACCAAGTAGTCATCGAGTTGCGCCAGGAGTTCGGCACGGTTTCGACGGGCGCGGGCGGCGCCGGGGAGGGGGAGCGGGAAGCGTGCGGCGTCGACACGGTCACGCAGTGCGGACAGCGCGTCGAGCATCCGGGGCCGTACGTCCAAGGTCGCCACACGTGCAGAATGCCCAATTCTGGTGTGATTTTGAAGCGTATAGCCCCTGGCGCGCGAGGCGTGGCGAATGGGACTCAGGCATAACGAGTACACAACACCCGACGCCTGGGGCGTGAAAAACGGTGCAAGATTCGTACCTGCCTGCGATTA
This sequence comes from Streptomyces sp. NPDC020379, assembly GCF_044387105.1. NCBI lineage: Bacteria > Bacillati > Actinomycetota > Actinomycetes > Kitasatosporales > Streptomycetaceae > Streptomyces > Streptomyces sp. NPDC020379. The sequence continues at coordinate 214,328 of NZ_JBIRVR010000004.1, read as the reverse complement.
TCAGGACCGCTTCACCAAACCTGCACATCGTGGCACGGAGGTGAAGCAACCGGGACGGGGCGAGCGGAGCCCTATCCTTGTCCCCGGCAAGGTCACGGCACCACCGAGCCTGGGGCTTCACCCGTCCGCGACCGCCGTACACCGGCCCCCGTAGCTCAGTGGATAGAGCAGGCGCCTTCTAAGCGCTTGGCCGCAGGTTCGAGTCCTGCCGGGGGCGCTCCGTTTGTGCCGCACGCCCCTCCCGACCGGGAGGGGCGTTTTCGCTGTTCAGGCGCACGCTAGCGGGCGTGCCGTAGTGGGGGCGTAAGCGGCGGAGTGGCCCCTGGTCGGGGCAGTGGCAGTGGCAGTCCGGCGCGGCAGGACGACCGGTAAGGCTCCGTCCCCATCGTCGGAGTCCAGCCGGTACCGGGACCGCCGGGGCGCGGCCCGCCCGGTTTCCGTCGTCCCGTCCAGGACAGCGCGGCCGCGCCCGGAACAGTCAGCACCGGCGGATCCGCCGGGTCTCCTAAGCGGCGTTCCCGTTCCGCGGTCCTGCCATGGCAGCACCCGCGGAGCGGACCGTCGTCCCGGCGCCGGGAAGGGTCGGGAGGAGCCTGCTCAGCCCGCTGGCCCCCAGTGCCCGGACGACAGCGGGACGCGGTGCGACAAGGCACAGGTCGCCCCCGGCGCGGCGGGCCCGGCGGGCGGTGGCGACGAGCAGTCCGAGGCCCAGGGCGTCGCAGGAGGTGACGCCGGACAGGTCGAGGATCAACCGGCTTCCGGGGGTGTGGGATACGCGCAGAAGGCGCTCGCGCAGCCCCGGCACCCCGGCGAGGTCCAGCTTCCCGCGGACCGTGACCACGTGGCCTTGCCGCGTGCCGGCGGGAACGAGCCGCCGGGGGGTGGGGATGAGAGCGATTCCGGGATCTACGGGCATCACGTGCCTCCTCGGAGCGGAGCAGACCTCGACGCTGCCGGGGACCGGGGCTTCAGCACACAGCCTAGCCCCGCCCGTACACCGCGAACAGGACCGAACAGGACGGTTCGGCCGAGGAAGGACAGCCGGACCTGGCGATCGGAGCCGTCCCGGCCGGCGTCCAACCAGGACAACGGACCGCGGCGCCCCCGGCTGGCGCACGGCGGAGCTGGACCCGCACAAGATCCCGCTCCCCAGCCCCGGCCGCCGGGACCTCCTGGTGGTCCCGCCGCACACCGGCGCACCCGCGGCCGCCCGTTGACGGCCGCCGCGCAAGGTCGTCGGCCGGCACACGCCGGACGAGACGCTGTCGGAGACCGACCGCATCAACCTCGACATCCGCGCGACCCTCGACGTCGCCACCGCGGAGTGGGGCGTGGAGATCACCCTGGTCGAGCTCAAGGACATCCAGCCGCCCGACAGCATGAAGCGCGCGATGGCCCGGCAGGCCGAGCGGGAGAAGCGCGCCGAGATCATCAACGCCGAGGGCGAGTCGCTCGCCGCCGCGGCGCTCGGGGACGCCTCGGACACCATGATGGCCCACCCCCTGGCACTGCAACTCCGCGACCTCCTGGCCGACCGCGACATCCGCGCGGTCAGCCGGGCCTTCCCCGCCCTGTGCGCTCTCACCCTGGCCCTGCCGTTCGCCGCGGGCTGGGCTCCCGGCGGAACCTGGAGGCACCCTGTAACGGCCCTGCTCTGGACGGGATTTGTCCGCATAGCCCTGCTCCACCATGTGACGTGGAGCGTCAACTCCCCCTGCCAGCTGGTCGGCGCACGGCCGTTTCGCACACCCGGTGCCACGACAGGGCCACCAACCTCTGGCCGCCGGCCCTGCTCTCCCTCGGCGAGAGCCGGCACAACCTCCACCACGCCGACCCCACCAGCGCCCGTCACGGCGTCGGCCGTGGCCGGCTCGACCCCTCCGCCGCCGCGATCCGTCTCTTCGAACACCTGGGCTGGGTACGCGAGGTGCGCTGGCCCACCCCCGCCCGCATCGCCGCCGCCCGTCGCGCCTGAATCCTCCGGGCCCCGTCCCACGGGGTTCAGGGCTGCCGGACGGCACCGGTGTCGATGAGGATCTGTTCGGCCTGGGCGGTGTTGTCGGCCCGTACGGCCTCGGCCATCGCGGTGCGCGCCGTGTCGGGAGCCGCGTCGGGTGGGACCACCAGCAGGGCGAAGTGGTCATTGTCGCCACGGGTGATGAGGACGGTGTCGTCACCGACGGGGAAGGCGTCGATGTGCACGATCCGGTCGCCGACAGTCAGCCGTGTCGGAAGATCTTCCCAGGCGCTGTCGTCCAGGCCGACGCGTGCGATGGGACCCAGGTGCTCGGTCAGCGCGGTGATCAGGCCGGGAAGCTCGGCACCGATGTCGCGGGACCGCGGCCACCACGCGCCGTCCAGAATCCCCCCGCGCTCATGCGTCGTCTCCAGCCGCACGAGCGCTGTCCCGGGTTTCACGGCGTGGTGAATCGCGTCCGGCAGAAGCCTGGGGAGGTGTGGGGTGTCGGAATCGGTCACGGTGTGCTCACCTGCCTCCGGGACGGCGCGTCGCACATCGTCCGGACCGCATCGGCCACCCGGGCGAAGCGCTCGCAGCCACCCCCCACCGTACTCCGCGGGCCTGTGGGCCGCACCACCGGTCGCGGGCCCGCGCCCCGGGGAAATGCCTGGTCGTGCGGGTCCCACGGGCCACGGCCCGGAGTACAGTGGACGCGCGTCACGGTGCACCCGGCCCTCTGGCCGGTGGTCCCCCACGAGGTGGCCGTCGCCGGGCACACGGTGCGCGTGGGACGGTTCGCGGAGGAGCGGGACCCGCACAGGCTGTCCCTGCTCTCCTTTCCGACCGGCCGCCGGGACCTGCCGGTCATCCCGCCGGAAACCAGCCCGGCTGCCGGGAACGCCGACCACTCCGTCGAAGGGGTGTGAGGACCGTGGAGATCGCTGTCACGCTTGCCGTGATCCTCGCCATGATCGCTGTGGGTGTCCTCCTGATCCACCGGCTCAATACCGAGCACGACGAAAGGATCGCGGGCTTCCACTACAGCGGCGTCCTGCCCTGGCGCGACAGCAGAAGCCGGAACCGCCCGCGGTCGGCGATCGACCCCGCCGGGCCTCTCATCGCCCGGGCCGCCCTGGAGCACGGTCACGAGGACCGCGTACGGCGCGGGCTCTCCCCGGCAGAGGGCGACGGGTCCGACACCGACGCGCTCCACCGGACCCGCCACCACACCTCATCCGAGAACGAGGCCGTCATGGAACCCGCGAGGCCGGCCCCTTCGGCGGGGCACGCCGATGTCCGCATCGTCGCCGCGTCCCCCAGGCCGCCCGACGCGTCGCGGAAGTTCTCCGGAACTGCTTCGACTCCACCGAGCAACGCGGCTACCCGGCCGGTCATGAAGGCGGCACCCGGCTCCAGCTCACCGTGGACACCGCCCACCCAGCCGAGCCCGCGCGTTCCTGGCCGGCAGCCGGCCGGACCTCACCGGGCGACCGCTCGCGGGACGACGATGCCTGAGGCACCAGGCCACGGCGAGTCGCGCCGCGGAGCACCAGCCGCATACGAGAGGGCGGCAGTCATGGCAACGCTGCACGAACGAAGGGCCTACCGCGAGAAGGTCATGCGGGCCCTGTACGAGACCACCGAAGGCAACCGTCTGCTCGGCGTCACCGGGGCGAAGCTGCGCGACGAGCTCGGCGTCCCCGGGGAAGACCTGGCCGCGGCGTGTACCTACCTGGTGGGAGAGGGCCTCATCACGGTCGACTGGGCCGCGGGCAATACGCCCGCCATGGTCACGCTGACACACCAAGGCATCCGGCTCATGGAGGCCGAAGAGGAGAAACACGGCTGACGCGGCCGCCGCACCGCTCGGTCAGGCGGCCGAAGCCGCTGCCGATGCCCCCGCCCGGCCGACGAACCGACGGCTTCCAGGACCCATGGAGGTCATGAGCTTGCGTGGACCGCCCTGTCAGGCGCCTTCCGAGCGCTCGGCCGTAGGTTATACGTCCTGCCGGGGGTGTTCCCTGTGCGCCGCACGCCCCCTCCGGGCCGGGAGGGGGCGTTTTCGCCGACCGGGGCCGGCTGGCGGGCGTGCCGTCGGGGCGTAGGCGGCGGGGCGCGAACGCTTTCGTGGGGCGGGGACAAGGAAGGGAGGGGGCCGCGGAAGGCGTGGCCCGTGGAAGGGGAGGTCCGTGGCGACGGACGAGGAACTGCTGGCGCGCTCGGGAACCGACGCGTCGGCCTTCGAACCGCTCGTGGAGCGCCATTCGAGGGCACTGCACGGCTACTTCGCGCGCCGGGCGCCCGGCGCGGCGGACGATCTGCTGGCGGAGGCGTGGCTGCGGGCCTACGCGGGGCGCGGCACCTACGACGCGGCCCGCGGACCGGTCCGTGCGTGGCTCTTCGGCGTGGCCCGCAATGTGCTGGCCGCGCACTGGCGCGGGCGGGAACGGCCCGCGGCCGCCGCCACGTTCGCCGGCGAGGCGAGCAGCGATCCGTGGCACGCGGTCGACCGGCGGCTGGACGCCGCGGCGGTCGCGCCGCTGATGCGCCGGACCCTGGCCGAACTGCCCGCCGTGGAGCGGGAGCTGCTGCTCCTGATCGCGTGGGAGCAGCTCAGCCCCACCGAGGCCGCGGCCGTCGTCGGCGTCCCCGCGGGTACGGCCAGATCGCGGCTGCACCGGGCGCGCACCCGGCTGCGCGCGGCGCTCGGACCCTCCGCCCCGCTTCCCCTGACAGGAGACCTCGCATGACCGGGCAGCAGGACATGAACGCCAGGGACCTCCTCGACTTCCCCGGCGCCCGGCGGCTGAAGGCCGCGGGCAAGGTCGCGCCGCCCTCGGCGGCCGCCGTCGCCGCGGCACTGGCCGCGGTGCGGTCGGCGGCCGGCCGGGAGGAGAAGGCGGAGGGGGCCGCCGTCGAGCTCGACTGGGAGCCGGCGGCCGCGGTCGTCCCGGTGCGGACGTGGCGGCGGCGCCTTCCCGTGCTCGCCTCGGCGGCGGCGGTCGCGGCGGTCGTGCTGGGTGTCGCGCTCCAGCCCTGGCAGGACTCCGGGGACACGCGCGGCGGCTCGCCCGCGGCGTCGACGACGCCGCGGGAGCAGACGGGGACGGCACCGTACTGGAAGGTGCGGACCTCCGAGTGGAGCCGGAGCAGCGAGGGAACCCAGCGGCCGGACGGGGCGGACAAGACCGAATGGCTGAGCCGGAGCGACACACGCGGGCGGTCCGGTGACGGTCCGGTCCAGCTCTTCTCCCTGGATATCGCGGGGACGGCCTACAGGATCGGCGACAAAGAGGTCCGGTGGGACGAGCTCAAGGATCTGCCCACCGGCCCGGCGGCGCTGCGGGCCCGGCTCGTGGGGAAGGCAGGCGGGGAGGAGACCGAGGAGGGGCTCTTCAACGGCATCGAGGATCTGCTCGCCCGGTCACCCGCCGGACCGCGGCTGCGGGCCGCGCTGTTCGAGGTCCTCACCGGGATTCCCGGGGCGCGGGTGACGGAGCGGGTCAAGGACAGCACCGGGCGCGCGGGCACGGCCGTCGACCTGGACGCCGGTACCTGGCGGCGGCGGCTGATCATCGACACCGGGACACTGCACGTGCTGGAGGCCGTGGACACGGCGCGGGACGACGGCATGAAGTGGGGGACGCAGAAGCTCCGGGCCGGGGACCTCCTCACGCGGACCAGCTATCTCTCCGTAGGGCCCGCCTGGGACGCGCCGAAGCCGGACCCGCGGACCTTGGAGCACCCCGTTCCGTCGGGGCGGTCCACGCCGGCTGGGCACTGAGTCATCGCTGGTCATAGGCAGGTCGAGGGCAGATCGGCGGCAGGCCGGAGGCAGTGATCTCGATTCGTGATCACTGTCGGCGGAAAGTGCTTCTTGGCCGGCCGGGCCGCAGGCGGTGGACTGGGTTCCGCCGGTGAGCGGCCCGGAACGGCCGGGGCGCCGCCGGGGAGACAGGAGCCCGGTCATGCCGATCGTCACCGTTCACCAGGGTCCGCGCAGCGTCGAGCTCAAGCGGGAGCTGGTCAAGCAGATCACCGACTCGTTCGTGGACACGTACGGGATCCCGGCCGAGGCCGTGCAGGTCTGGATCCATGAGGTGCCCACCGACAGCTGGGGCACGGGCGGGAAGCTCACCGCCGACCGGTGAGCGACGGGAGTGCCCCGCCCGTGCCGGCCTCACCACTTCACGGGCAGTGAGGTCGGATAGCGCCAGATCGAGGTCGTGTTCCAGGGGACCTCCTCCTTGGGGACCGCGAGGGCCAGGCCCGGGAAGCGCTGGAGGAGGGTGCCCAGGGCCACCTGGAGCTCCATGGCCGCCAGGGGGGCGCCGAGGCAGTGGTGGGAGCCCCAGCCGAAGGTCATGTGGGGTGGCGACTTGCGGTCGATGTCCAGCTCGCCGGAGCGCTCGAACTTCCGCTCGTCGCGGTTGGCCGTCAGATACGAGACGTGCACCATGTCGCCGGCCTTGATCGTGACGCCGCTCAGCGTCACGTCCTCCATGGCGACGCGCGGGATGCCGACGCCCTTGCGGAAGGGGATGAACCGCAGCAGCTCCTCCATCACCTGCGGCAGCCGCTCGGGCCTGTCGCGCAGGACGGCGGCCACCTCGGGCCGGGTGAGCAGGGTGTAGGAGATGTTGCCGATCTCGTACGACGTGGTGTCCTGGCCGGTGATGAGCAGCACCATGGCCATGACGGACAGCTCCTCGTCGTTCAGGATCTCGTCTCCGTCGCGGGCCAGGGCCAGGGTGCTGATCAGGTCGTCGCCGGGGTTCGCGCGCCGCTGGGCGGTCAGGGTGTCGAAATAGGCGCGGAGCTCGGCCTTGGCCTTGACGGCCGCTTCCCGGCCGCTCGCGCCGACGCCCATCATCGTCCAGGCGTTGCGCCGCAGTTGGGTGCGCTCGGCCTCGGGGATGTCGAGGACCTCGCAGATCGTGGTCATGGGCAGGGGCGAGGCCACGTGCTCGACGAGGTCGGCCGGCGGGCCGTGCCGCTCCATCCGGTCCAGCAGGTCGTCCACGACGTGCTGGGTGCGGACCCGCATCCGGTCCACATGGCGGGGCGCGAAGCCCTTGGCGATCAGGCTGCGGAGTCTGCTGCTGGCCGGCGGGTCCATCACATTGATGGCCTCGGGCTGGATGATCGGCTCGGGTGTCATCCGGGGATAGTCACGGCCGACCACCGCGCTGCGGCTGAAGCGGCGGTCGGTGGTGACGGTGCGCACGTCCTCATAGCGGGTGACGAGCCATGCCTCACCCTCTCCATAGGGCATGCGGATGCGGGCGACGGGCTCCTCCGTCAGCAGCCGCTCGAGCACGGGGTCGAATTCGAGGGCCTGGGCGAAGTCGAAAGGGCATGTGCGAACGTCGGGTTCCATCGCAGGTACTCCAGACGGGTGCTTGCGCCAGGTGCCCGGCCATGCGGCGGGCCAGTGAGGGCGTTCATGCCCATGGTCCCCCAAACGCATGTACCGAAGTAGCCCAATTAGCCCGAACAGGTGATGGGGGTACGGAACGCGCTATCGGGTCGGAACCGGACCCGTCACCCGTCCGCCCCGGCGGTCACGACGCCTTCGCGCACTCGTGATTCGATCTGATCACGGAGGTGCTCATATGGTCAGTGGAGACCCGCAACCGGTCGGTCCGGAACCGCAGTCACACGGCAGGGCCCGGCAGCCCGTGTCAAGACGCTCGCTGCTGGCCGCGGGCGCGCTCGCGTCCGTGCCGGCCCTGGCGGGCACGGCGTCCGCGGCCGGGGTCCGGCCGGCGGACGAGGGAGGCAGCGGCCTCGTCACACCCGTCAGGCCCATGCCCACCACCGCGGCGGACTGGACGGACATCGCGGACGTCCTGGGCCGCAAGGGCAACATGGCGCGCGGCACGGTCTATCACACCGACTATCCGCGCGAGGACCTGCACGTGGTCTCCCGGGGCATCACCGTCTCCTCGGGCCTCGCCCTCGGCTCGCACGTGGCCTTCGTCCGATACGCCGACGGCAGCACGATGGTGATGGGCGACCTCGCCGTCGCCGAGGCGGAGCTCCAGCACGTGACCAAGGCCCTGCAGCGGCACGGGCTGGAGCAGACCGCGATCCACAAGCACCTGCTCGCGCAGCGTCCCGACGTGTGGTGGACCCATGTGCACGGCCACGGCGACGACCCCGTGGCGCTGGCCCGCGGCGTGCGCGCCGCGATGGACCGCACCGGCACCCCGCCGCCGCGGCAGCACCAGCCGCCGCGGGCGACCGGCCTGGACACCGAGGGCATCGACGCCGCGATGTCCGCCAAGGGATCCCACTACGACGGGGTCTACAAATGCGTCTTCGCCCGCCGCGAGACGATCGTGGACGGCGGGCACGTCCTGCCGCCGGGGCTCGGTGCGATCTCCGCCTTCAACTTCCAGTCCCTGGGCGGCGGCAGGGCCGCGGTCAACGGTGATGTCGTGATGGTGGCCGACGAGGTCCAGAAGGTGCTGCGGACCCTGAGCCGGGACGGGATCGAGGTCGTCGATCTCCACAATCACAGCCTGCGGGACGAACCCCGGCTGTTCTTCGCGCACGTCTGGGGCGTGGGCGACGCCGTCGAGCTCGCGAAGTGCCTGCGGCGGGCGGTGGCCCATACCAACGTCCAGACGTTCACCTGAGTCCTGACGCTCCGGGCGCCGGACGGCCGTCCGGCGCCCGGAGCGTGCCCGCCTCACAACGCCCGCACCGCCCCGTTGATCAGTTCGAGCAGCGCGCGCGGGGTCCTGGCGTCGGAGACCGCGTCGTCGGACACGGAGATGCCCGCCTCGCGCTCGATGGCGGCGGCGCTCTCCATCAGGGCGAGCGAGTCGTAGCCGAGCTCCTCGAAGGGCACGTCGAGGATGTCGCCGCTCAGGTCGACGTCGTCGTTCTCGCCCGCGCAGGCAACGAGGACGCGCCGGAGGTCGTCAAGTGTCAGCTGTGCCATGGAAGTTCCCCCTCATGAACGGTGGTCTGCCGCGGTCACCACGACCGCCGAGTTGAATCCGTGGCGGCCGCGCGCGAGGACGAGCGCGGACCGCAGTTCCGCTTCCCGGGGCCGGCCGACGACGAGGTCGAGGCCGTACTCCTTCGGTACGGAGCCGGTGTGCGCGGTGTGCGGGACGAGCCCGTCGCGCAGGGCGAGCAGGGCGGCGGCCACGTCGGCGGCGCCGCCGCCGGCCGCGAGCCGGCCCGTGAGGGACTTGGGCGCGGTGACGGGGACGCCGCGCGGCCCGAAGATCCCGCGGAGCGCCTCCGCCTCCGCCCGGTCGGCGTCCGGCCGTCCGGCGCCGTCGGCGAAGACCACGTCGATGTCCGCGGCCTCCAGGCCCGCGTCGGCCAGGGCGAGTCCGGCGGCGCGGCCCAGGCCACAGGGGCGGTCGCCGCCGGGGGCCGGGTCGAAGGTGGCCGCGTAGCCCGCGATCTCGCCGTAGACGCGCCCGGCGCCGCGTTCCCGGGCGGAGGCGGCGTCCTCGGCGATGAGGATCGCGCCGCCCTCGCCGGGCACATGGCCGCCCGCCCGGGCGTCGAAGGGGAGGTACGCGCGCTCCGGGTCGGCCGAGGTGCTGACCAGGCCGCCCGCGAGCTGGGAGGCGAAGCCCCAGGGGTCGAGCGCGGAGTCGACGCCTCCGGTGAGCACGGCCCGGGTGCCGGCCCGTACGGTGCGCCGGGCGTGACCGATGGCGTCGAGGCCGCCGGCCTGCTCGGTGACCAGGGCGGCGCTGGGTCCGCGCAGGCCGTTGCGGATGGAGATCTGGCCGGTGTTCACCGCGTAGAACCAGGCGAACGACTCATAGACGCTGACGAACTCCGGGCCCTTGCTCCAGAGCTTGTGGAACTCGCGGTGGGTGAAGTCGAAGCCGCCCTGCGCGGTGGAGGTGACGACGCCCACGTCGTAGTCGGCGAGCGGGGAGCCGGGGCCCAGGCCCGCGTCCGCGAGGGCCCAGTCGGCGGCGGCCAGGGCGTAGCGGGTGGAGACGTCGGTCTGCGGCAGCAGCCGGGACGGCAGGTGCTCCTTGGGCTCGAAGCCCTTGATCTGCCCGGCGAGGCGGGACGGATAGCGGGAGGTGTCGAAGCGGGTGACCGCGCCGATGCCGCTCTCGTCCGCGAGCAGGGCCTTCCAGAACTCCTCGCGGCCCAGGCCGTTGGGGGCGGCGACGCCGATGCCGGTGACGACGGTGCGGACGGGGGCGCTCATGCCGCTGCCTCCGGGCGGTGCAGGACCATCGCGCTCTGGAAACCGCCGAAGCCGCTGCCCACCGTCAGGACGGTGTCCACGCGCTGCTCGCGCGCGGTCAACGGCACGTAGTCCAGGTCGCATTCGGGATCGGGAGTGTGCAGGTTGGCCGTGGGCGGGATGACCCCGTGCTCGATCGCCAGCAAGGACGCCGCGATCTCGACGGAACCGATCGCACCCAGCGAGTGACCCACCATCGACTTGATCGAGCTGACCGGCACCTCATAGGCGTGCTGCCCGAGGCTGCGCTTGAAGGCGGCCGTCTCGTGCCGGTCGTTCTGCTTGGTGCCGGAACCGTGCGCGTTGACATAGTCGATCGCCGTACGGTCCAGGCGGGCCTCGCCGAGCGCGACCCGGATGGCCTCGGCCATCTCACGGCCGTCCTTCTTCAGACCGGTCATGTGGTACGCGTTGCAGCGCGTCGCGTAACCGCCGATCTCCGCGTAGATGTGCGCCCCACGGGCCTTGGCGGCCTCGTACTCCTCCAGCACGAACATCGCCGCCCCCTCCGCCAGGACAAAGCCGTTGCGGCTGCCGTCGAACGGGCGGGAAGCATGCGCCGGATCATCGTTGTACGAGGTCGTCGCCTTGATCGCGTCGAAACAGGCCACGACGATCGGCGAGATGGGGGTGTCGGTGGCGCCGGCGAGGACCACGTCGGCGGAGCCCTCGCGAATCAGCGCGACGGCATGCCCGACCGCGTCCAGGCCGGAGGTGCAGCCGTCGGAGACCATGGCCACCGGGCCCTCGGCGCCGACCTCCCAGGCCACTTCGGCGGGCATGACGCCGGGCGAGAGGTAGTCGAACATGTACGGCGAGAGGTGGGCGGGGTCGACGAGCCAGTCCCGGCCGGAGTCGGACATCACCAGGTACTCGTTCTCCAGGCTGGTCGCGGAGGCGACCGCGCTGCCCAGGGTGACGCCGATCCGGTGCGGGTCGAGGCCGCCGGTCTCCAGGCCGCTGTCGGCCAGCGCCTCCCGGGTGCAGGCCACGGCGAACTGGGTGGCCCGGTCCATCCGGCGGATCTGCCGCGGACCGAGGCCCTCGGCCCGTGGGTCGAAGTCGACCTCGCCGGCGACGCGGGAGCGGAACGGCGCGGCGTCGAAGAAGCTGATCTCCCGGGTGGCCGTGCGGCCCTCGCTGAGGAGGCTCCAGAACTCCTTCGTCCCGGACCCGCCCGGTGCGCGGACCCCGATCCCGGTGATCACCACGCGCCGGGTCACGGGGTGGTTCCTGCGGTGCTGTGCATGGTGGTGAACTCCTTGGTGAGGAAGGTCAGTCGTAGGACACATGACGGGACTCGAGGAGGACGGTCTCTTCACCGGCCGCGATCACGTCGTGTGCGACGCGGCCGGGCCGGGCCCCGGGCCGCTCACCGGACCGCGTCCGGACGACCAGGGCGCGGGCGGCGGCACGGAGGGTGCCGTCCGGCCCGGCCGGCGCTCGCGACCCGGGTCGATCAGTAATTGCCCAGGCCACCACAGACATTCAGCGCCTGCGCCGTCACCGCGGCGGCGTCGTCACTCACCAGGTACTCCACCATCGCCGCCACCTCGCGCGTCTCCACGTAACGGCCCATCGGGACGCGGTTCGTGATGCGGTCGAAGGTCTCCTCCTCGCTCACGCCCCAGATGCCCGCGTAGTGCTCACGGACCTTCTCCGCCATGGGGGTCTCGACGAATCCGGGGCAGACGGCGTTGACCGTGATGCCCGTGCGGGCCAGTTCCAGGCCGAGGGCCTTGGTCAGGCCGACGACGCCGTGCTTGGAGGCGGAGTACGGGACGGCGTGCACGACGCCCTGCTTGCCGCCGGTGGAGGCGATGTTGATGATGCGGCCGCGGCCCCGCTCCCGCATCCGGCCGGTGTTCAGCACCTCCTTGGTCATCAGGAAGACGCTGGTGAGGTTGGTGTTGATGACGTCGAGCCACAGCTCGTCGGGGATCTCGGCGGTGACACCGCCGCCGCTGCGGCCCGCGTTGTTGACCAGGATGCCGATGGGGCCGTAGCGCTCGACGGCGGAGCGCACGCAGGAGCGGATCCGGCCCGCGTCGGCGACGTCGCACACGGTGCCGTCGACGTCCAGGCCCTCGTCCCGGAGCTCCTTGAGCACACCCTCCAGCCGGGCCTTGTCACGGGCGCAGATGAAGGTGCGGGCGCCGAGCCCGGCCAGCCGCCTGGTGATCTCCAGGCCGATGCCGCTGGTCGCTCCTGTGACCAGGGCGACGGGGGCAGGGGTGGTGGACATGTGACCTCCGTTGTCGAGAGTGCGGCCGATCCGCCGTGAGCGTCGCGAGGCCGCCTTGAGCTGCACTGGAGGGTGCGTGGACGATGCGCGGCTCGACCGGCGTTCCAGCCGGGTGCGGCACGGTGGCGGCTCCTGACCGAGGGGGTTCCCGTGTCCGTTCCTTCGCCGGCCGTGCTGCTGCCCGTGCGGCTCCTCACCCCGTCCGGGCCCTGGGAGGCGGTGGCGGACGACTGGGCGCGCGAGGGCACGGTGCTCGCCTACGGCGTGGTCGCCGACTGGGCGCCGCCGTCCGATGCCGCGGCGGAGCGGCTCGCGGCGGACGAGCCCTGCCGCTGGGCGGGGCTGCGCGGCGAGGGGCTGCGGACCCGGTTCCTCGCCTCGCGCTTCCTGCTGCGCAGCCTGGTGGGCGCGGTGACGGGTACGGGCTGGCGGGGAGTGCGCCCGGCGCGTACGACGACGGGCCGCCCGTACGTCCGGGGCCTGCCGGGGCTGCGGGTCAGCCTCAGCCACAGCGGGCCGGTGCTGGCCGCGGCCGTGAGCGGGCACGGGCCGGTCGGGGTGGACACCGAGCGGGCGGGGCGGGGGACGTCCTTGTCCCCCGCGCATGTCTGCACCGCCGAGGAGGCGGAGCGGCTGGCGGGGCTCAGGGACGACGAGCGCGCGGCGGAGCTGCTGCGGCTGTGGACGCTGAAGGAGGCGTACACCAAGGCCCTGGGCGTGGGCCTGCGGCGCTCCCCGCGCGGCTTCGGCTTCGCGCCCGGCGCGCGTGGGCCCGTGCTCCTGGACGAGGGCGAGGGAGAGCCGGACCCGTACCGGCAGTGGTCATTCGCCACCCGCCTGGTGCGATCCGCCCTCCCGGAACCGTATCTGCTGAGTGTGGCGGTGGCTCAGCCCGTGGAGAGCGGGCGGGCCGCGGCACCCTCCGCCCGCCCCGCGAGCGGCAGGTCGCCGCTGAGGACCGCTTGACGCGGGCGCCGGCTTGACCTCAAGTGCAGTTGATCTTTCAGCATGAACGCATCCAGGCACTGGACGCGGTACACCTCCGTGCCTCCGCTCCCGGAGAAAGGCGATTCATGAAGGCAGCAGCTGTCAATGCGTTCGGCGGGCCGGAGGTCGTCGAGCTGCTCGATGTCGAGACCCCCACAGCGGGGCCGGGACAGGTCCGGGTCAAGGTCAAGGCCGCCGGCATCCAGGCCGCCGACTGCGCGGTGCGGGGCGGCTGGACACCCCCCGGGCAGACCCTGTCCTTCCCGCAGAAGATCGGCAACGAGTTCGCCGGGGTGGTCGACCAGGTCGGTGAGGGTGTCGAGGGATTCCCGGCCGGCAGTGAGGTGCTCGGCTGGTGCGTGCTCGCCTGCCACGCCGAATACCTGGTGGTGTCCGCCGACCAGATCGTGGAGAAGCCCGCCTCCATGCCCTGGGAGGTGGCCGGGGTGCTCTCCGCCTCCGGGCAGACCGCCCATACCGCACTGGAGAAGCTGAAGGTCGGGGCCGGGGACACCCTGCTGATCCACGCCGCGGCCGGCGGTGTGGGGACCGTGGCCGTCCAGCTCGCCACGGCGTACGGCGCGAAGGTCATCGGGACCGCCAGCCCCCGCAACCACGACTACCTGCGCTCCCTGGGCGCCGTTCCGGTGGCCTACGGCGACGGGCTGGCCGACCGGGTCCGCGCACTGGCACCCGGCGGGATCACGGCTGTTCTCGACGGGGCGGGCGGCGAGGCGCTCGACGTCTCGGTCGGTCTGCTGAAGGACAGGGACCGGATCGGCACGCTGGTCGGGTTCGACCGGCTGGAGGAGCTCGGGGTGCTCGGCATCTTCTCCCAGCGCTCCACGAAGAGGCTGCGGGACCTCGTCGACCGCTATGTGCGAGGCGAGTTGCGCATCGAGGTCGCCCGGACGTTTCCGCTGGAACGCGCCGCCGACGCGCACCGTGAAGTCGAGACCCGTCATGTGCGCGGAAAGGTCGCCATCGTCGTCGGCTGACGACATGGGAAGACGACACGGGAAAGGTGAAGCCCCCGTCGACGGGGGCTTTTCCGTGTGCCGGCGGCTTCCGGCGGTGGCGGTGTGCTGTTCCCATCTCCCTGCGGATACCCGGCGCCGCGCGCCGGGGGCCGCCGCGGGGGTGACTCCAGCACGCCTCCATCCGCCCGTCCGACGATGGGCCGGATCGACGACGTGCTGGAGGAGGCCCGAATGAGTGGTGCGGTACAGGGGACGGAAGGGCGGCTGGAGGAGGTCGCCGACGGGGTGTTCGGCTATGTCCAGCCCGACGGCGGCTGGTGCCTGAACAACGCCGGGCTGATCGTCGGCGGCGACGGGCAGGCCGTGCTCGTGGACACCGCCGCGACGGAGGCCCGCGCGCGAGCGCTGCGCGCCGCCGTCCTCGCGGTCGCCCCGGCCGCCCCGCGGACGCTGGTCAACACGCACTTCCACGGGGACCACGCCTTCGGCAACTTCGTCTTCCCCGAGGCCCTCGTCGTCGGCCACGAGCGGGCCCGTACGGAGATGCTCTCCGCCGGGCTGCACCTGACCGGGCTGTGGCCCGACGTCTGCTGGGGCGACATCGAACTGGTGCCGCCCGCCCTCACCTTCACCGACCGGCTGACGCTGCACGTGGGCGACGTCCGCGCCGAACTCCTGCACCTGGGACCCGCCCACACCAGCAACGACACCGTCGTCTGGCTGCCGGAACAGCGCGTGCTCTTCGCGGGCGACCTCGTGATGAACGGCGCCACCCCCTTCGTCCCCATGGGCTCGGTCAGCGGCTCGCTCGCCGCCCTCGCCTCCCTCCGCGAACTGGACCCCCGCGTCATCGTGCCGGGGCACGGGCCGGTGTCGGGGCCGGGGCTCCTGGACGACGCCGAGCGCTACCTCTTGTACGTCCGCGCGCTCGCCCGCGAGGGGATGGCGGCGGGTCTCTCCCCGGTAGAGATCGCCCGGGCGACGGATCTGGGTCCGTTCGGCGAGTGGCTCGACTCGGAGCGGCTCGTGCCTAATCTGCATCGGGCTGTGGCGGAGGAGCGGGGGGCTCTGCCGGGTAGTCATGTCGATATGACGGCGCTGTTCGGGGAGATGATCGAGTTCCACGGCGGGATCCCGGACTGCCACGCGTAGTCGGTACGGCTCGGTCGCGCCTGCGGCGGGCTTTTTCCCCAGCCCCGCCCCTTCCCGAAACTGGGGCTGCGCCCCGGACCCCGCGACACGGCTTCGCCGTGTTGTCCTCAATCGCCGGACTGGCTGGATTGCGCATCTCGGATCAGCCAAGTCAGCCCGTCCGGCGACTGAGGACGCGGCCGCGGGCCGCTCCCGCCGCAGGCGCAAGCGACCGCGCCCTCAATCGAACCCCACATCCACCCCCGCCCCCCGCGCCACGGCGCACTGGTAGAGCACGTCACACGCCACCGCGTCCTCCACCGGCACCCCCACCGACTCGAACACCGTCACCTCCGTCTCGGAGCGACGCCCCGGACGCCGGCCGGAAAGCACATCCCCCAGCTCCGTCATCACCGGCCGCTCCGGCAGCGCACCCTCGGAGACAGGGATCAGGACGTCACCCGCCTCGCGCAGCACCGCTTCCTCCGATTCCACGAACAGCCGGGCGCGGGTGACCAGTTCGGTGGGCAGCTCGCGGCGCGTCGGGCCGTACGCCCCCACGGCGTTGACGTGCAGGCCCTCGCGCGGCAGCGCGGAGTCCTCGAAGAGAGGGCGGGACGCGGAGGTGGCGGTGCAGATCACGTCCGCGTCGCGGACGGCGGTGGTGATGTCCTCGTGGACCTCGGCGTCGATGCCTTGCCCGCGTGCCCACTCCGCGAGGCCGCGGGCCGTGCGCGGGTCGCGGCTGTGCAGCCGGACGGAGGACCAGGGCCGCAGCCCGGCGAGTCCTTCGAGGTGGCCTCTGCCCTGCACGCCGGCGCCGATGACGGTCAGCACCCGCGCGTCCCGGGGCGCGAGCAGGTCGGTGGCGAGGGCGCTGACCGCGGCCGTGCGCAGGCGGGTCACGGCGGTGGCGTCCAGGACAGCGAGCGGGCGGCCGGTGACGGCGTCGAAGAGGGGCACGAGCCCCTGGACGGCGGGCAGTTGGGGGGACGCGTCGAAGAGGGTGAGCAGCTTGACCGACAGTGTCGTCGCGTGGGCCGCGGGCATGAGGAGGAGCTCACCGTCACCGACGGGCACGGACGTCCGGGCGAACGCGGGGGCCGCGCCGCCGCCCGAGGTGAAGGCCGCGCCGATCCCCGCCGCGAGTTCGGGTACGGACAGCAGGCTGTCGATGGTCTTCGCGTCGAGGATTTTCAGCACGTTTCACGCCCAGGGTCCGGTTGCACAAGGAGGTCGGCGGAGTGGCGTGCGTCAGCTTACGCGCGCCCCCGCCCCCGGCTCGTACCCCGCGCGGCCCGCGTCACCCCCCGGTCGGAGCCGTCGTCGGGATCATCACAGGTGCGCCTGGATTCATAGCCGATGCCTATCGATATGAGTCGGACTATGTCTTGGCCCTCTCGGGTGACAGCGACCTAAGGTCGTGTTCATGGCATTGGCAACGCGGACGGACCGACGGCCGTCCATCGCGCGCACCTTCTGGGGATCGACCGTCGGCAAGAAGACCGTGATGGCCGCGACCGGACTGATCATGGTCGCGTATCTGGCCGTCCACGCGTTGGGCAACGCCAAGATCTACTTCGGCGCCGGCGACTTCAACGACTACGGCCACTGGCTGCGCGTCATGGGCGCCCCGGTCCTGCACCGCGAGTGGGGGCTGTGGATCGCCCGCGTGGTGCTGTCGGCGTCCGTGATCCTGCACGGGGTCTCCGCGTACCAGCTGAGCCGCCGTGACATCAAGGCCCGCACCACGCGCTATGTGCACAAGCGGCAGCGCGCGAGCTATGCCACGCGCACGATGCGGTGGGGCGGGATCATCCTCGCGCTGTTCATCGTCTGGCACATCCTCGACCTGACGACGGGCACCGTGCACCCCGGCTTCCAGGAGGGGCACCCGTACCAGAACGTGGTGGACACCTTCTCCACCTGGTACGGCAACGTCATCTACATCGTCGCGATGCTCGCCCTGGGCCTGCACATCCGGCACGGCTTCTGGAGCGCGGCCCAGACGCTGGGCGTGGGCAACGCGACGCGCGACCGGATCCTCAAGGCCGTGGCCAACGTGCTGGCGGTGCTGCTGACCGCGGCCTTCATCTCCGTCCCCGTGGGCGTCATGACCGGAGTGGTGAGCTGACATGACCTACACCGACTACACGACCGGCGAACCGCTCGTCGACGCCAAGGCGCCGGAAGGCCCCATAGCCGAGCGCTGGGACCGCCGCCGCTTCGAGGCGAAGCTGGTCAACCCCGCCAACCGGCGCAAGCAGACCGTGATCGTCGTGGGCACCGGGCTCGCGGGCGGCGCGGCCGGCGCGACGCTGGCCGAACAGGGCTACCGCGTCGTGCAGTTCTGCTACCAGGACTCACCGCGCCGCGCCCACTCGATCGCCGCGCAGGGCGGCATCAACGCCGCCAAGAACTACCGCAACGACGGCGACTCGATCCACCGTCTCTTCTACGACACCGTCAAGGGCGGCGACTTCCGGGCGCGCGAGTCCAACGTCCACCGCCTCGCCCAGGTCTCGGTCGAGATCATCGACCAGTGCGTGGCACAGGGCGTGCCGTTCGCCCGGGAGTACGGCGGCCTCCTCGACACCCGCTCCTTCGGCGGCGTGCAGGTCTCCCGCACCTTCTACGCCCGCGGCCAGACGGGCCAGCAGCTGCTGCTCGGCGCCTACCAGGCGCTCAGCCGCCAGGTCGCCGCGGGAAACGTCGAACTCCACCCGCGCACCGAGATGCTCGACCTGATCGTCGTCGACGGCAGGGCCCGCGGCATCGTCGCCCGCGATCTGATCACCGGCCGCATCGACACGTACTTCGCCGACGCGGTGGTGCTGGCCTCCGGCGGCTACGGCAACGTCTTCTACCTCTCCACCAACGCGAAGAACTCCAACGCCACCGCCGCCTGGCGGGCCCACCGGCGCGGCGCGTACTTCGCCAACCCCTGCTTCACCCAGATCCACCCCACCTGCATCCCGCGCTCCGGCGACCACCAGTCGAAGCTGACGCTGATGAGCGAGTCGCTGCGCAACGACGGCCGCATCTGGGTGCCCAAGGCGAAGGGCGACGACCGGCCGCCGGGCCGGATCCCCGAGGACGAGCGCGACTACTACCTGGAGCGGATCTACCCCTCCTTCGGCAACCTCGTGCCGCGTGACATCGCCTCCCGCGCCGCGAAGAACGTCTGCGACGAGGGCCGCGGCGTGGGCCCCGGCGGGCAGGGCGTCTACCTCGACTTCGCCGACGCCATCCAGCGGATGGGCCGCGCGGCCGTCGAGGCGAAGTACGGCAACCTCTTCGACATGTACGAGCGCATCACCGCGGAGAACCCGTACGAGGTGCCGATGCGCATCTACCCCGCGATCCACTACACGATGGGCGGGCTGTGGGTCGACTACGACCTCCAGACGACGGTCCCGGGCCTGTTCGCGATCGGTGAGGCCAACTTCTCCGACCACGGCGCCAACCGGCTCGGCGCCTCCGCGCTGATGCAGGGCCTGGCCGACGGCTACTTCGTCCTGCCGTCGACCATCAACGACTACCTCGCCCGCCACCCGCACCACGACGAGGTCGACGCCACCCACCCGGCGGCCGTCGCCGCGGTCGCCGAGACGACACAGCGTCTGGAGCGGCTGCTGGCCGTCGACGGCGACCGCACGCCCGACTCCTTCCACAAGGAGATCGGCGAACTGATGTGGGAGTACTGCGGGATGGCCCGCACCGAGGAGGGCCTGCGCAAGGCCCTCGAGATGATCCCGCAGATCCGCGAGGAGTTCTGGCGCAGGATCAAGGTGCCGGGCACCGGCGAGGAGTTCAACCAGTCGCTGGAGAAGGCCAACCGCGTCGTCGACTATCTGGAGCTCGCCGAGCTGATGTGCCTCGACGCGCTGCACCGGTCCGAGTCCTGCGGCGGCCACTTCCGCGAGGAGTCGCAGACCGAGGGCGGTGAGGCGGCCCGCAGGGACGAGGAGTTCTCGTACGTCGCCGCCTGGGAGTTCGCGGCCACCGGCGACGCCCCCGTCCTGCACAAGGAAGACCTCGTCTTCGAGTACGTCCACCCCACTCAGCGGAGCTACGCATGAGGCTCACATTGCGCGTCTGGCGGCAGAAGAACGCCGACGCCCCCGGCGCCATGGCCACCTACGAGGTCGACGGCATCTCGAAGGACATGTCCTTCCTGGAGATGCTCGACACCCTCAACGAGAAGCTCATCCTGGAGGGCGAGGACCCGGTCGCCTTCGACCACGACTGCCGCGAGGGCATCTGCGGCGCGTGCAGCCTGGTCATCAACGGTGACGCGCACGGCCCCGAGCGCACCACGACCTGCCAGCTGCACATGCGGTCCTTCTCCGACGGGGACACCATCGACATCGAGCCGTGGCGCGCCACGGCCTTCCCGGTGGTCAGGGACCTGGTCGTGGACCGGTCGGCGTTCGACCGGATCATCGGGGCGGGCGGCTACATCAGCGCCCCCACCGGCTCCGCGCCCGAGGCGCACGCGACGCCCGTGCCCAAGCCGGACGCCGACTACGCCTTCGAGCACGCCGAGTGCATCGGCTGCGGCGCGTGCGTGGCGGCCTGCCCCAACGGCTCCGCGATGCTCTTCACCTCCGCGAAGATCAACCACCTCAATGTGCTGCCGCAGGGCGCGCCCGAGCGGGAGTCCCGCGTGCTCGACATGGTCGCCACCATGGACGCCGAGGGCTTCGGCGGCTGCACCCTCACCGGCGAGTGCGCCACCGCCTGCCCCAAGGGCATCCCGCTGCCGTCCATCGCCGCCATGAACAAGGAGTGGCTGCGCGCCACCCGCAAGGCCGGAAAGCGCTGATCCACCGCCCGCACCGCACTGTTATGTTCGCCTTATTGGGGGTGCGCGTGTGGTGCGGGTGACGGGTGAGGACTGGCTGAGGGTGCCGGTCGGCGAGGACGCGGAGCGGTGGAGGACGCGCGGGCGGGCCCGGAAGGTGCTCTTCGTGGTGCACAACGTCACCTCGGCGACCCGCCTGCTCGACGTGCTGCCGCTCTTCGCCGACGACACGCGCCTGCAACTGCTGGCGACCTGCACGGGCTCGTCGCCGTTCCTGGCCGGCGTGCCGGAACTGCTGGCGGCGGCGGGCCTGCCCGTACTGCCGTGGGAGCAGGCGAAGGCGACGCCGGTGAACCTGGCGGTCTCGGCGAGTTATGGCGGCGAACTCCCGCTCATTCAGGGCAAGTTGGCGATACTGTCACACGGCGTTGGCTACAATAAGAGATTGGCGACACCGGACACCGGACACCGGACACCGGACACCGGACACCGGACACCGGACACCGGACACCGTGCGCGGGACGCGTCCGCCGCTGCCGTCGTACCCACCGTTTCCCGGGGCTCCGCCCCTGTCTTCGGGATGGATCCCGACTGGCTGCTCCATGACGGCCGTCCCATAGCCGACGCCACCGTGCTCTCCCATCCCGAGCAGCTCGACCGGCTCCGTGCCGCCTGTCCCGAGGCTGCGGCCACCGCCGTGCTCGCCGGGGATCCCTGCTACGACCGCATCCTCGACGCCCTCCCCCACCGGGGCAGGTTCCGGCGCGCGCTCGGGGTGGCGGACGGGCAACGGCTGATCGTCGTCAACTCGACCTGGTCGCCCGGCTCCCTCTTCGGCGACGGCGACGGGGACCTGCTGCCGTCCCTGCTCCCCCGGCTGACGGCCGAGCTGCCCGCCGACGAGTACCGCCTGGCCGCCGTCCTCCACCCCAACATCTGGCACGGGCACGGCCCCGGCCAGGTGCGCGCCTGGCTGGACCGGGCGCGCAGGGCGGGGCTGGTGCTCGTACCGCCCCTGGAGGGCTGGCGGCAGGCGCTGATCGCCGCCGACTGTGTGCTGGGCGACCACGGGTCCGTCACCTACTACGCCGCCGCCATCGGCACGCCCGTGCTGCTGGGCGCCTTCCCGGACACGGCCCTGGACCCGGACTCGCCGGTCGCCGCCCTCGGCCGGACCGCGCCCAGGCTGTGCCCGTACGAGGGGCTGCGCGCCCAGCTCGACCAGGCCGTCGACCATCACGAGCCCGGCCGCTACCGCGAGTTCGCCGACCAGGCGAGCTCGGCCCCGGGCGGGTCGGCGCGGCTGCTGCGCCGGGTCTTCCACGACCTCATCGGCATCCCCGAGCCCGCCGACCGGCCCGCCCTGCTCGACCGGCTGCCCCTGCCCGCCTTCGAACCGGCCGAACGCACCGCCCCTGTACGGGCCCTCACCCGCCTGCTCGGCGCGGCCCCGCCGGAGATCGCCGTCACCCGCCACACGGAGGGCCCGTACGAACCGGAGGACGACGACGGCATCGGCTGGGACACCCACACCGTCGTCCACGAGGACACCCGGGACGCGTCACGCCTGCGCCTCGCGGACGTCATCGTGCGGTACGGCTCCGCCGACGACCCTCGCGTCGGCCCGCCGTCGGCATGGACGGCGGAGGTCCTGGCCCGGCATCCGGGGTGCGGGCTCGCGGTGTACGTGACAGGGGTGGACTCCTGCACGGTGCGTCCGCGCAGCGGTGAGACGGTGCGGCTGGCGGCGGGGGCGGGGCCTGACGGGCGGCCTGATCTGTGCGATCCGGCGGCTTACGGCTCCGCGTTGTACGCGTGGCTGGTGGCGGGGAAGTCGCTTGCGGAGGCCGCGGCTTCGGGGGTGCGGGTGGTTACGGGCGGGGTGAGGAGGGTGGTTTCGGTGCGCGTGGAAGTGGCGGGGTGACCCGGCTTCCGGGTGCGCGCGTTGGCCTGCGGCGATTTTCCCCTGCCCGCCCCTTCCCGAAACCGGGGGCAAGCCCCCAGACCTCCGCGACACGGCTTCGCCGCAGGCGGCAACGGACCGGTAGCCGGGGGTCTGGGGCACGAGCCCCCGTCGGGGAGGGGAGGGGCGGGGCTGGGGAAAAATCAACCCACGCCCCGAAGTCGCGCCTCCACCCGCGCCACCCCACCCGCATCGCCCACCACTCCGTACAACTCCCCCGCCCGCCGCAGAAACCCCGCCGGATCCTCCCCGCAGCCCGCCCGCACTTCGAGCGCGTCCGCCAGCTGAAGCGTCGCCCCCTCCGCCGTCATCACCGAGATCGCCTCGTCCAGCGACACCCGCGCCCCCGCCACATCGCCGCCGGCGAGCAGCGTCTCGCCCAGGCTCATCCGCACGCGCGCCTCGTTGTAGGCATCGCGCCGCTCCAGAGCGCGGAAGCAGGTGAGCGCACGGCGCAGCTGGTCCGCGGCCTCGGGGAAGCGGCCCTGGCCGGTCAGGGCGCGGCCGAGGTGGTGTTCCAGGAGGGCGAGGGCGCGTGGGGCGTCCTCCTCGCCGTCGTCGCCCGGGCCGGCCTCGTCCCAGATCGTCCGCGCCCGGCGGAAGCGTTCCTCGGCGTCCTCGTACCGCCACTGCCGCAGGCAGAGCAGGCCCAGGGACTCCACGGCGCTGGCGTGGCCCCGGTGGTGCCCGGCCGCGCGGTCCGCGGCCGCGGCGGCGTTCAGTTCGCGTTCGGCGTCGGCCAGGCGGCCGAGTCCCATGTAGGCGAAGGCGAGTTGGGAGCGCATCCGCCCCTCGGCCCGGGGTTCACGCGTCGCACAGCGCCGGGCGGCGGCCACACCTGCCACATGGGTGGCCACCCACTGCTCGTGGAAGCCGAGGCGCAGGTGCAGTGCCCACATCGCCTCGCACAACTGCCAGGTGAGCTCGTCGAATCCGTATTCCTCCGCGGCCCGTACGGCCTCGGCGAGGTTCTCGCGTTCGCGGGTGAGCTCCTCCAGGGCGGCGCGGGCGGTGCCGGGTGACGCGGCGGGCCGGGGCAGCCTGTCATAGCGGGGCCCGAGGTGCCAACGGGCGGGTATGACGCGGTAGTCGGCGGCCACCGCGAGGTCCAGGTACCAGCGGATCACGCGCTCGACCGCGTCCCTGGCCGCCGCGCGGCCGTCCTCCTCGTGGGCCCGCGACTCGGCGTGCCGGCGTACGACGTCGTGGAAGCGGTAGCGCCCGTCGGCGGCCTCCTCCAGGAGACGGGCGCCGACGAGCTCGCCGAGCGGGCCGCGCGCCTCGGCGGGGCCGAGGCCCGCGGCGGCGGCCGCCGCGCCGAGGGGGACGGTGGGCCAGGGGCACGGACCGAGGAGCCGGTAGAGGCGGGCGGCCGCGGGGGCGAGGGCGCGGTAGGCGACGTCGGTGGCGAGGCGGGTGGGGTCGGCGGGGGCCGGGACGGCCGGCCCGGGGCCGAGGGAGGCGAATTCGCGTTCCAGACGCGCCCAGTCGACCTCGTCCCGCCCGGCCGCGAGCGCGCCCGTCTCGCACAGCGCCAGCGGCATGCCCCCACAGCGCGCCGCCACCGCCTCGGCGTGCGCGCGCTGCGCGCCGGCCGGTTCCAGGCCGGCGATCCGGGTGAGCAGCAGCACCGCGTCGTCCCCGGCCAGCGGGCCGAGGCGCAGGACGCGGGCGCCGTGGTCGCGTACGAGCCCGGGCAGTCCGTGGCGGCTGGTGACGAGGGTCAGCGAACCGGGCGCGGCGGTGAGCAGCGGGGCGACCTGGGCGACCGAGCGGGCGTTGTCGAGGAGGACGACGAGCCGCCGGTCCGCGGTGCGGTCGCGGTAGAGGTCGGCCTGTTCCTGCTCGGCCGCGGGCACCCGGTCGGCCGCCACGCCGAGGCCGTGCAGGAACCGTACGAGGGTCGCCGAGGGGGCGACGGCGGTGGCCGCGGAGGCGCCGCGGAGGTCGGCGTAGAGCTGGCCGTCGGGGAAGCGGTCGGCGAAGGCGCGGGCGAAGTGCACGGCGGTGGCGGTCTTCCCGACACCGCCGGGGCCGGTGAGGACGACGATGCGCGGGGCGCCCGCGCCGCTCGCGGCGGGGTCGTCGAGGAGGGCGGCGATGGCCTGCCGTACGGGCTCGCGGTCGGTGAAGGCGGCCGTGCCGGGCGGGAGCAGCCGGGGGCGGGCGACGGTGGCGCGGACGGGCCCCGTGGTGTCGCGCAGCAGGTCGGTCTCGCGGAGCCAGGCGAGGAGGTCGCGGGCGAAGGCCGGTTCGCGGCGGGCCTGTTCGAAGAGCTGCTCGGCGAGGTCGCGGCGGGCGGCCGGGTCCGTGGGGACGGTCGGCGAGTGTGCGTCATCGGTGTCCCGTCCGCGGATGCGGCGGGCGAGTGCGGCGAGGCGTTCCGTGGTGCGCCGGCCCACTTCTCCCGCGGCGCCCGACAGCGCGCCCGACGTCGCCGTGTTCACGGCCGAAAGCACCGCCGCCGTCGTGAACGGATCCACGTCTGCCCTCCCCGGAGTCGCGATCCGCCCACGCTATCGGGAAGATCGCGCCGATGGACGGCTTCCGGCCGAGGGGGCGGGGCCGCGGCCGGCGTGGCGCCCAGGACGGGGCAGGGGCGCCACGCACGGTCCGGGGCGAGGGCCCCGGTCAGGCCATGGGGGGCGGAGTCACGACTTGTTGATGCAGGTGTTGCCGGACGCCGCGTTCAGCAGGCCGATGATGTCGATGCTGTTGCCGCACAGGTTGATCGGGACGTGCAGCGGCACCTGGATGACGTTGCCCGAGACGATGCCCGGCGAGCCGGCGGCGACACCACGGGCCCCGGAGTCGGCGACGGCCCCTCCGGTGAAGCCCGCGAGCGCGGCGCCGACGGTGGCGGTCAGTACGACGGTTTTGGCGATTCGAGACATGCGGAGACACCTTTGCTCAGTCGTTCTGGGAGGCACCCGACCGGTGACAGCCGGGGTGTGGCTCAACGCCTGATAGTCACAAAGGTTTCGTACATGGAGCGGACGGGTGATTCGGGACTTCACCCCTTCTGACCGCTCATTTGCGGCATTGGACCGGACGGCTGATCCGGTGTCCCCCACAGGGCCGGTGGCGGCCGGAGCCCGCCACCGGCACCGGGCTTCAGCCCTGCTCCGCCGCCATCCGCGCGGCGAAGGCGGTGAGCTCCTCGGACCAGCCCGTCGCCAGCCGCGAGGACGTGGCGATACGGGTGGCCCGGTCGACCAGTTCGCGGATGTGGCGCTCGGCGATGCCGCGCTCCTCGCGCTCCAGGAGGATCTCCCGCAGCAGCTCCGCGTCCCAGTCGTACTCCGGGCCGCCGTCGAGGAAGCCGCGCAGCCGCCACGCGGCGTGCAGGGCCCGGGCGTAGGCGTCGTAGGTGACGTCGAGATCGGGGCGGCCGGCCAGGGCACCGCCCAGGCGCAGCGGGTGCCGCACGGCGTACCAGCCGGCGGTGCAGCCCCGGTCGCATCCCGATATGCACCGCCCGGGCCACGGGTCGTCGAGATACTCGGCGGCCATCGCCTCGTGGGCATAGGTGCCGACCACCCGCTCCAGGCGCAGCTCGTCCCAGGTCCGCCAGGCGGCGACGGGCAGCCGGGCCGCGAGCCGGTCGGCGAGGGTGAGGGAGAGGTCGCCCGCGAGGTTCGCGGTGGACTCGCCGAAGCGCCCGGCGTCGCCCGCCCAGCCGTTGCGCTCGTGCTCGGCGGCGCGGCTGACGTGGAGGGTGGGGATGCCACGGCGCAGAGCGGCGTTGTCGCGGACGTCGCTGCGGATGAGGGTGCAGGTGTCGAGGAGTTCGAGGGCGGCCGCGGCGTCGACCGCCTCGGCGGAGTCGGGGCCCTCGGGGTCGCCGCCCGCCGCGAGATAGCCGGTGAGCAGGATGACCGGGCGCACCCGGTCGATGCCCACCGCGACGAGCTCGGCGAGGGACTCGATCAGCCCGGCGCCCCGGGTGTCGGCGGTGCGCCAGCGCCGGTGTTCGTCGTTGAGGAGGCCGCGCAGGCGCTCCTCCACGCGGTCGAGCATGCCCGCGCGCTGGAGTTGGGGGGCCACCTCCTGGGGCGCCGGCGAGCGCGGCAACCTTGGTTGCGCTGTCATCGTGTGCCTCCCTGGATCGGCTCCGGCCCGCGACCGGCCGGGCCGTCGGGTGCTCCGCCGCGCCGGCGGAGCCTGACCGGCCAGAAGGCTTCCCAGCGCAGCGCGCCGGAAGCGGTGGTTTCCTGCCATACCGGATCGAGCCACGCACTCGCCGTCCGCCGCGGAATCAGGGGCTCCGGGGGTCCGGAGCACACGGCCGGTCGGCCGAACGAGGGTCTGCGCGCATGGCTCATATTGGGCTGTTGCGCGAGCGCCCCCGGATCGGCGGGGGCGTCCGGCGGGCGCCGGATTCCGACAGGCCGTCTGTACAGCGCGCCCGCGGCGCGGCTACAAACGGGAGCCCGGGACGGGCGAGCGGGAGGCGACGATGCGCAGGATCGCGATTGTCGGCGCGGGCCAGGGAGGGCTGCACCTGGCCCTCGGGCTGGTCTCCGGCCGGGACCACGAGGTGACCGTGTACGCGGCGCGGACCGCGGGCGAGGTCCGGTCCGGCCCGATCCTGTCCACGCAGCTGATGTACGGTCCCGCCCTCGCCCTGGAGCGCGCGGCGGGCCTGCACCTGTGGGAGGCGGGGACCCCGCGGCTGGGCTCGCTGCGCGTCACCACCGCGGACGGCGACCTCACCGGGCCGTTCGACGAGCCCGCGCAGTGCGTCGACCAGCGCGTGAAGACGGCGCGCTGGCTGGAGCTGTTCGAGGAGCGGGGCGGCCGGGTCGAGTACGGCACGGTGGAGCCGGAGGGGCTGGAGCGGATCGCCGGGGCGCACGACCTGACGCTCGTCGCGACCGGCCGCGGCCCGCTGTCGGAGCTCTTCGGCCGGGACGAGCGGCACAGCCCGTACGACCGCCCCCAGCGCACCCTGGCCGCCGTCTATGTGCACGGCCTGCGGACCGGTCCGGACACCGCCTGGCCGCAGTTGCGATGCAGTCCGGTGGAGGGTGCCGGGGAGTTCCTCGCCATGGAGGGCACGGCGGCGGGCGGGCCGTGCGGGATGCTGCTGTGGGAGGCCATGCCCGGCGGGCCCTTCGACCGCTGGCAGGACCGGCCGGGCCCGGACGCCGTGGTCGAGCGGACGCTCGGCCTGCTGCGGGACCACCTGCCCTGGGAGTACGAGCTGTGCGCGGCCATGGAGCCGACGGACGCGGGCGCCGCGCTCACCGGCGCCGTCACCCCGGTGGTCCGGCACCCGGTGGCGCGGGTCGGCGACGACCGTCACGTCCTCGGCATGGCCGACGCGGTCGTCGTCAACGATCCCCTGACCGGCCAGGGCGCCAACTCCGCGGCCCGCTGCGCCGACACCTACCTCCGGGCGATCCTCGCCCACGGCGACAAGCCCTTCGACCGGACGTGGATGCTGCGGACGTTCGCGGCGTTCTGGGAACACGCCCGGCACACGGTGGCCCTCACCCATCTGCTGCTGCCGTCCCCGCCGCCGCACGTGCGCCGGGTGCTGGCCGCGGCGCGGGAGTACCCGGAGGTCGCCCGCCGCTATGCCAACGGCTACGCCGACCCGGCCGGTTTCCAGGACTGGCTGCTGGACGCGGACCGCGCCGACGCCTATCTCGCTGCGGTGACCGGCCGGCCGGTGGCCGACGCCTGAGCGGTGCCCGGGCGGTGACGGTAGCCTGGTTGCCGGTGACGGCCGCCGGCCGCCACGCGGCGGTGGGGCCCGCCGTACCCCAACCGCGGCACAGGCGCCGCCAACGGTCCCTACTTGCTGGCACTCTGCGAGTAGGAGGCTGATCATGAGCCCGTCACGAGCCGTCGCGGACTCTCCTCCGGTGACCACCGCGTCCCCCGGGCGCCCGGCCGCGCGCGGGCAGTGGCCGATCGTCTGCGCCGTGTCGCTGGGCGGCGGCACCGGCGCGGCCGCCCGCTACGGCGCGGGGCTGCTGTGGCCGACCGCGCAGGGCGCGTTCCCCTGGACCACGTTCCTGATCAACATCGTCGGCTGCGCCCTGATCGGCGTGCTGCTCGTGATGATCGCCGACCTCGCCGCGCCGCACCGGCTGCTGCGGCCCTTCCTCGGCACGGGGGTGCTGGGCGGCTTCACCACGTTCTCCACATACACCGTGGACATCCGCGACCTGGTGGCCGGCGGCCACGTGGCGACCGCCCTCGCCTATCTCGCGGGCACCCTGCTCGCCGCGATGGCGGCGGTGTGGGCGGCGGCCGGCCTCACCCGGATGTTCCTGCGCGGGAGGGCCCGATGAGACTCCACGGCAACGCGCTGCGGCTGACGGTCGTCATCGGTGAGTCCGACACCTGGCACCACCGGCCGCTGTACTCCGAGGTCGTGCACCGCGCCCGCGCCGCCGGGCTGGCGGGCGCGAGCGTCTTCCGGGGCATCGAGGGCTTCGGCGCGTCCTCCGTCGTCCACACGTCGCGGCTGCTGTCCCTGGGCGAGGACCTGCCGGTGTCCGTGGTGATCGTCGACTCCGAGGAGCGCGTACGGGCCTTCGTGCCCGAGCTGGACGAACTGATCGGCGGAGGGCTCGTGTTGCTCGACGAGGTGGAGGTCGTGCGCCGCACCGGCCGCGGCGGGGAGCCGGGGGCCGCCGAGTGAACTGGCTGCTCGTCGTCGCCGGGGCCATGGCCGGCGCCCCCCTGCGCTATCTCACGGACCGCGCCGTGCAGTCCCGCCACGACTCGGTCTTCCCCTGGGGCACGTTCACCGTCAACGTCGTGGGCTGCCTGATCCTCGGCACCCTGGCCGGCGCGGCGGTCCCCGCCCGTCTGTGGCTCCTGCTCGGCACGGGGCTGTGCGGTGCGCTCACGACGTACTCGACGTTCTCCTACGAGACGCTGCGGCTGTCGGAGGAGGGGGCTTCGGTCTACGCGGTGGCGAACGCGGGGGCGAGCGTGGTGTGCGGGCTGGGGGCGGCGTGGGCGGGAGTGGCGTTGGGGGGATGGCTGGGCGGTTGACGGGCCGCCGCACGGTGCCGGTGGCGCCTGCGGCGGGCTCTCTCCCCTACCCGCCCCTTCCCGAAACCGGGGCGCGTGCCCCGGACCCCGCAACACGCTTCGCACGTTGTCCTCAAGCGCCGGACGGGCTGGAGGTGCGGACCGTAGCCAGCACAATCAGCCCGTCCGGCGCTTGAGGGCGCTCCCGCCGCAGGCGGCGAACCGGCCCGCACTCCTACCCCGCCGCCCCGCCCAGGTGCTCCAGCAAAACCCCCCGAAGCTCGCGCGCGGCCCGCGGCGGAGCCACATCCTTGCGGTGAGCCACCGCGATCGTCCGCCGCATCCGCGTCCCCTCGAAGGGAGTGACCCGCAGGCCCGAGCGGGCGGCGACCATGCCGGGGACCACCGCGAGGCCGAGGCCCGCGCGGACGAAGCCGAGGACGGCGTCCATCTCACCGCCCTCGACGGTGAAGGACGGTTCGAAACCGGCCGCCCGGCACGCCGCCGTGGTGATCTCCCGGAGGTCGTAGCCGCGCCGGAACATCACCATGGGCCGGTCGGCGAGCTCGGCGACCCGGATGGCGCGGCGCCGGGTCGGCGGGGGCGCCGAGGGGGCGGTGACGACGACGAGGTCCTCGCGCAGGAGCTCGGTGGTGGCCAGGGCGGGGCCGCCGACGGGCAGCGGGGTGATGATCAGCGCGAGGTCGAGCTCACCGGCGGCGAGGGTGCGGACGAGGTCCTGGGAGCCGCCCTCGTCCACCACGAGCTCGATGCCGGGGTAGCGCGCGTGGTAGGCGTGCAGCACGTCGGGGACCAGGCTCGCGCAGAGGCTGGGCGGCGCCCCGAGCCGCACCCGGCCGCGCCGCAGCTGGACGACCTCCTGGACCTCTCGGCGCGCCATCTCGGTGTCCGCGAGGATCTGCCGGGCCAGCGGCAGCAGCACCTCGCCCGCGTCGGTGAGCGTGATGTTGCCCCGGGCCCGGTGGAAGAGCTCGGCCCCCAGCTCGCGTTCGAGGGCGCGGATCTGCTGGGAGAGCGACGGCTGGGCGACGTGCAGCGCGTCCGCCGCCCGCGTGAAGTGGCGGATCTCGGCGAGCGTGGTGAAGTAGCGGAGCTGCTGGAACTGCACCCGCGCATCGTATATAGCCGGAACCTATCGGGACAGGCTCCGGCATCGACGGCCCCCGCAGCGTCAGCGGGCCCCGAACACCTGCGTCCACCGCGGCCCGCCCGGCGCGTGGTTGACGCCGACGCCGATCTCCTTGAAGGAGCAGTTGAGGATGTTCCGCCGGTGCCCGTCGCTGTGCATCCAGGAGTCCATGACGGCGGCGGGGTCCTGCTGCCCGTAGGCGATGTTCTCGCCGTACGTGCTCCAGTGGTACCCGGCGGCGGTGATGCGGTCGCCGGGGCCCGCGCCGTCGGGGTTGGTGTGGTCGAAGAAGTCGCGGGCGGCCATGTCGTCGGAGTGGCCCTGCGCGGCCCGGTCCAGGGTGCCGTTCTCGGTGACGGGCGAGCAGCCGGCCTTCGCGCGCTCGGCGTTGACGAGGTCGGTGACCTGCTGCCCGAGCGAGCCGCCGCCGGAGCCGCCGGCCGGCTTGGGCGCCGGAGGTGCCTTCGGGGCGGGGCGGGCGGTGGTGGGGTCCGCCTTCCGCGGCTCGGGCGATTCGCTGGTGGGGGTGCTCGCCGGGGCGGAGGCCGAGGCGGAGGCGGACGCGCTCGCCCTGGGTGAGGCGCTCGCGGAGGGCGACGGCGAGGCGCTCGGGGGCAGTGCGCCGGTGGAGGCGTCGAGCGCCTTCACCTGGGTGGGTATCTCGTCCCCGGCCGAGACCTGCCGGTCCGGGCGGTCCGTGGAGTCGGTGAAGAGATAGACACCGCCCAGCACCCCGCCCGCGACGACGGCCAGGGCGGCGGCTCCGGCGGCGGCCCGCTTCGCGGTGCGGGGCCGGGAGGCGGCGCGGTGGCCGTGCGTACGGCTGCCGCCTGCGCGGCGGCGGGCGGCTCGGGAGGCGCCGGGCACGGAGGCGGTGGCCGGGGCCGCTGCCGCGGCCGGCTGCGTGTGGAGCACCGCCCCGCCGCTCCACCAGCCGAGCAGCGCGCCCGCCACCGGCACCAGGCCGAGGCCGACGAGCAGCCGCTCGGCGGGGACCAGCGCGGACCACGATCCTCCGCAGGCCCCGCAGGCGCGCGCGTGCCGGGCGACGCGCTTGCGCCAGAGCGCGGAGGGGGCGCCGTCCCAGGGGGCGACGAGGCCGGCGAGCTCGCGGCAGCGCGGCGCGGCGCCGAGGGCGCGTACGACACCGCGGGCCGTGTCCAGCTGCTCCTTGGTGCGCTGGACGCGGACGGCGGTGTGCGCGGGTGAGAGCTCCAGCGCGGCGGCGACCTCGGCGCGGGTCAGCTCGCCCGCCGCCTCCAGCCACCACAGGGACAGCACGGTCTGCTCGTCCTCGTCGAGCCAGCGGGTCGCCTCGGCGACCTCCCGGCGCTGGCCCGCGAGGCCCAGCCGCACGATGGTGAGGTCGACGAAGTCGGCGCGCGGGTCGGGGACTTCGGCGACCTCTTGGAGGCCACTGACGGGTGCCTCGGGGCGGGCCCGCCAGTGGCCGCGTATCTGATTGGTCGTGATGGCCACGAGCCAGGAGCGGAAGCGGGCGGGGTCCCGGAGCTCGTCCAGGCCGTTGATGACCCGCAGCATCGTCTCCTGGACCACGTCGTCGACGTCGGCGTGGCCGTTGAGGGCCCGTCCGACGATGTTGTAGACGAGTGGCAGGCAGGCGGCGACGAGCTCGTCCTGTGCCGCCTGGTCCCCGGCCCGCGCCGCCTCGACCACGGCCACGCTGTCACTGTTCACGCCGCGCCACCCCTTCTCGCTTTTCCGTTCGGTCCGACACATAGGAGACGTGGGGCGACGCACGGGATAACAGAAAAGGGAGAGAAATTTTTTACGCGAGGGACCGGCGGGGAACTACGCGAGGAACTCGGCCACGATGCCGGGGGCGGCCGACTCCGCGAAGCCCGCCGCGTCCGCCGCCGCCATGTCCCGGACGCGGTAGCCCTCCTCGCCCGCCGCGACGGCGGCCGTGAGCGTGACGACTCCGGCCCGGCGCGAGAACGGATTGTCCGTGAACGTCCAGGCCAGGACGGCCCGCCGGTCGAGCACCGCCGTCTGCCGCCCCAACGTGCCGGACCGCACGACCAGATGGCGCCCGCGCACGGCGTGCCCCAGCCCGCGGTAGGCGCTGCGCGCGAGCGCGCACGCGACGGGGGCGGCGAGCAGGACATAGCCGGCCGCGCAGCAGAGCAGTACGGGGGTGAGCAGCCACCCGAGCACGGCCAGCGCCACGGCCGGGGGCAGGACGTACCAGAGGAGGCCGCGCACGATCCGCCTGCGCAGGGCGGCGCGCGGGTGCGGGGTGAGCCCCGCGCCGCCGGTGGGCGCCTCGTCCTCGCCCAGCAGGCCGGCACACACGCGCAGCGCCTCGGCGCGGGGCGCGGGCGGCATGATGACGCTGCGCTTGCGGTTCTCCTCGCGGTTGCCGAGGCCGCCCGCCACGGCCCGCACGCTCGCCCCGCCGCCGGCCCGCAGCAGCAGGGGTTCGCAGAGGGTCACGCCGCGCAGGCGGGCGCGTTCGATGGAGACGGAGCGGGTCGTGAAGAGGCCGCGCCGGACCCGGAGGGTGCGCGAACCGTCCCATTCCAGGCGGTACTTCCACCAGTTCTCGGCGTACAGCACCACCGCGCCCACGACGCCGAGCGCGGTCACGGCGAGCAGGGCCAGCGGCACGGTGATCCACAGGGCGCTGTTGCCGAACTCCTGGAAGGCGTGGCGCACGAAGCCGATGCGCCAGGGCTCGACGCCGATCCCGTCGAGCACCCGCCACACCGTGCCACCCGCGACGAAGACCCCGCCGAACACCCAGAACGTCAGCGGCGCGTAGCGCAGCCAGCGGGGGTCGGCGACGGCGAGCACGGGGTCGTCGGCGTCGCGCGCCCCGGCGCGGGCGAGGAGCTCGGCGCGCAGCCGCTCGGCCTCCGGGCGGGCGAGCGCCTCCAGGGCCAGCCGCCCGCTTCGGCCGCCGGTGCCGGCGCGCAGCACGGCGAGGCCGAGGGCGCGCTGCGCGAGGCTGGCGGTGACGTCGACCGTACGGATCCGGCTCAGCGGTATCGCGCGGAGGCTCTGGGTGAACAGGCCGGTCCGCAGCTCGAAGGAGTCCGCGGTGACGCGGAAGCGGGTGCGCCGCCAAGTGACGAGCCCGGCCGTGGTGAGCACGGCGAAGACGGCGCCGATGACGGCGAGGGTGATCCACGCGCGGGTGCCCGGCCGGCCGCCGGTGGCGAGCACGGTGAGGGCGAGCGAGCCGAGCGGCGCGCCCATCCAGGTGCAGTGCAGGACGAGCGTACGGGCGTCGAGGGTGCGCCAGCCGGGGGCGGTCACGCGGCGTCCCCCGGTATCAGCCGCGCCGCGTCCGTGATGCGCTCGGCCAGGTGCCGGGCGTCGGCGTCGGACAGGCCGGCGATCTTCACATCGCCGGCCGTGGAGGCGGTGGTGACGGTGACCGTGGCGAGCCCGAACGACCGTTGCAGGGGCCCGCGTACGGTGTCGACGGTCTGCACCCGCGACAGCGGGGCGATCCGCCGCTGCTGCCACAGCCAGCCGCGGGCGGCGTAGACCGCGTGCTCCCCCAGCTCCCAGGCGTGGACGCGGTAACGCAGCCGGGGCATCACCAGGAGATAGCCGGCGGCGGGCAGCACGAGCACGCCGGTCACGAGGGGCGCGAGCCACGGCAGGGCGCCGGGGAAGAAGAGCAGGGACAGCACGAGCAGTGCGAGGGCGGCGAGCAGCAGCGGCCCGCTGACGGTGAGCAGCGCCTGCGCGGCCCACCAGCGCCGGGCCCGCGGGTCGACGCCGTGCCGCGGCGGCCGGAGCCTGACCTGTGGATGGTGCCGGTGTGCGGTCATCGCTGCGTCCCCCGATTCTTTCCAAGTCAGTTGTACTGGCAAGCGCTAAGCTATAGCAATACAACCGACCCGTAAAAATGAGAGGTGGCGGCCGTGCCCAAGCGCGTGGACCACGAGGAGCGCCGCGGAACCATCGCGGAGGCCCTCTGGCGGATCGCGTGCGAGCGCGGTCTCGACGGTGCGAGCCTGCGCGACGTCGCGGCGGAGGCGGGCATCTCGCTCGGGCAGTTGCAGCACTACTTCGCGAGCAAGGACGAGATGCTCGTCTTCGCCCTCGGCCACATCAGCGAGCTCGCGACGCGGCGGGTGACCGAGCGGCTGCGGGCGCTGCCCGCGGCGCCCGCGCCGCGCGAGGTGCTGCGGGAGACGGTCGCGGAGATCCTGCCCCTGGACGAGGCGAGCCGCACGGGCAACCTGGTGCAGATCGCCTACTTCGTCCGCGCCCTCCACGACGAACGGCTGCGCGCCCACGCCAAGGAGGGCATCCCGGCACTACGGGCCTTCTTCGCCGGCCAGGTGCGCGAGGGCATGGCCCGGGGCGAGATCGCCGCGGACCGCGACCCGGACGCGGAGGCGATGCTCCTGATCGCCCTGGCGGACGGCCTCACCAGCCACACCCTCCTGGACGTCTGTTCCCCGGAAGAGGCGCTGCGGCTGCTCGACGCGCATCTGGAGCGGCTGTTCACGCGGTAGCGGGCAGGGACGGCCTCCTGTCCCGGAGCGCAGCCCCGCCTCCGTCTCCGCCGTCCGGCGGATCCGGCGGATCTCGGCGAGCACCGGACGGAGCGCGTCCTTGCTCTCCGTGGTCCGCGCGGCGTTCTCCGGTTCGCGCAGACGCGCCGCGCGCTCGGGGTGGCGCTCGATCGCGATGAACACGGCCCAGTGGTGCACGAAGGTCCGGAGCGGGGCGAGGCTCTGTGTCTGTTGTGCGTTCGTCGTCGCTTCAAACAGATGCTGGGTCAGGTCGGGGATCCTGCTCGGGGCGATCCGGGCCACTGCTGCCCGCAGGGCATCCGGTGTGAGCTCCGGCATGGGGATCAGCGGGCCGTACGGACCGTCGGGCCGCGCGCTCACGGTGTCCTCCGTCGCGGACGGGGTGGTGCTGCCACCGACCGTCAAGGGGAGGCCCCTCACGGCCTTCGCGCCGCCCTGTTGCGGCCGCCCGGGCCCGGGGAGAGGGCTGCCGCGAGATCGTCCAGGGCGTCCATGAGGAGATCCGCGCCGCGGACGGCGACGCCCTCGTCGCCGACCTCCGCCTGCCAGGCCGCGAGGGCGGCGCGGGGGCCCGTCCAGTCGAGGTGGCCGCGTTCGCGTACGGCCGTGGCGGCGGCGGGGAGGGCCTCCTCGAGGGCGGCGGCGAAGGCTTCGGCGCCCTTGGCGGGTTCGGCGTCGCGGTCCGGGAGGTGAGCCTCCATCAGCATGGTGGCCCGGCCCATGGTGGCGAGCGCCGCGTCCGCCGCGCGCTCCTTGGTGCGGGACAGGCCCCGGTGCCGCACGGGCTCGGTCAGGGCGCGGGCCGCCGCCTCGTCCCACGCCGTACGGGCCGAGCGCGAGGCCAGCAGCGCCTCGCGCACCCGGCGCGGGCGGCGCTCGGCCGGGCTGCCGAACGCCTTGAGCACGGCCAGGCCGTAGCGGCCGTTGGCGGTCAGCCAGTCGGCGAGGCGGTCGCGCAGCCGGGGCGTCTCCCAGGTGGGGAAGAGCGCGTACGCGGCCATCGCGAGCAGCCCGCCGAGCAGGGTGAGGGCCACCCGCGCCTGGACGGTCTGCGACCAGCTCCCGCCCGCGATGCCCAGGAGGAAGACGACGTAGGCGGCGATGCACGCCGACGCCACGCTGTAGCCGGTGCGCATCAGCAGATACATCAGGCCGATGCACAGCACGGCGAGCCCGGCGTTCACCCACTCCCCCGGGTGGGCCACGGCGACCAGCGCGCCGGCGAGCAGGACCCCGACGACGGTCCCCGCGAAGCGGGCGACTCCCCGGGAGTAGGTCTGGCCGAAGTCCGGCCGCATCACCATCACCGAGGTCATCGGCGCCCAGTAGCCGTGCCCGAGCGGCAGCGCGGTGCCCAGCGCATAGCCGGCCAGCACGACCACCGCCGTGCGGACCGCGTGCCGGCCGACCGGCGACGACCAGCGTGCCTCGCGGCGCACGGCGCTCAGCACGAGCGGCGCGAGGCGGGGCACGGAGGGCCGCGGCAGATGCCGGTGCTCCTGCCCGGCCCGCGCCCGCGGGGGCTCCGTGCGGACCGGCTCGTCGGTGGCGTCGACGGCGTCGCCGAGCAGCGAGATCAGGCGGTACGCCGACCGCCGCGCCGGCCCCTTGAGCATCGGCCCCGACGCGGGCACCTCCAGCACCGCCATCGCCTCGGCCGGCAGCCGCACCGGCCTGCCCCAGCGGATGGCGCGGGCGACGGCGTCCAGGACCGCCCCGGCGGCGGCCAGCAGGTCGCGGGCCCGGTCGCGCTCGGGGCCCTCCGCGGGGGCGCCCAGCACGGGGTCGGCGAGCGAGGCGAGCACGGGCCGGATGCTCTCGGCCACACCGCGCGGCCCGCCGAGCTGGCGCGGCCGGTTTCTGGCCTGACGCGGGGTCAGCTCGGCGGCCTCGCGCGCGTCCATCAGCGGCTGCGGGTCGAAGCGGGCCATGGGGTCGTGGCGGAGTCTGCGCGCGTAGTCCGCCTCGGCGGCCAGCGCGTCCGCGAGCGCGTCCCGCTGCTCGCCCCAGGGCCGGATGGGCAGCAGCACGATCAGCGCGGCCTGCACCAGACCGCCGAAGGCGATGAGCCCGGCGTGCTCCAGGGCGCCGAGCAGCGACGTGGGCAGGGTGACCGTGACCAGCATGACCGCGATGGTCTGCGTCGCGACCAGCCCGGACACCGGCCCGGCCGCCCAGGCCATGCCGGCGCACAGGGTCCACACCGTCAGCAGCGTGGCGAACAGCACGTGGTCGGCGGCCGCGACGTACCCCAGGAACGTGCTGACCGCCAGGCCCACCGCCACCGCGAGGGCCAGCACGGGCCGCGGCCGCCAGCTCCGCTGGAACGTCGCCAGGCCCGAGGCGAACGCCCCGAACGCGGAGGACACGGCGAGGGTGGGGTTCCCCAGCCACAGCATCAGCCCGATGACGATCGCGACACCCGCGGCGCCGCGCACGGCGACGAGCGGCGTGAGCTTGGTGCGCTCCACGGTCAGCCCGGCCCGTGCGGTCTCTCTCAGGGCACTCGACCAGGTCATACCCCGAGCTTACGATCATGCCCGGACGAACCGGGGGTGGCCCCCGGACCGGCGGCGCCGCGCGCCGTCACCGGCGCGCGGCGCGCGGGGGCTTGCTACTTGTGGCTCGGGAAGCCCAGGTCGACCCCGCCCTCCGACGGGTCGGGCCAGCGGGTCGTCACCACCTTGCCGCGGGTGTAGAACCGCACGCCGTCGTTGCCGTAGATGTGCAGGTCCCCGAAGAGGGAGTCCTTCCAGCCGCCGAAGGAGTGGTAGCCCACCGGCACCGGGATCGGCACGTTCACGCCGACCATCCCCGCGTGGACCTCCAGCTGGAAGCGGCGCGCCGCGCCGCCGTCCCGGGTGAAGATGGCGGTGCCGTTGCCCCAGGGCGAGCTGTTGATCAGGGCCAGCCCGTCCTCGTAGGTGTCGGCGCGCAGCACGCACAGCACCGGGCCGAAGATCTCGTCGCGGTAGGCGTCCATGTCCGTGCCCACGTGGTCGAGGAGGGACAGGCCGATCCAGTGGCCCTTCTCGTGGCCCTCGACGGTGAAGCCCGTGCCGTCCAGCACGACCCGCGCGCCCTGTCCCGCGGCGCCCTCCACATAGGAGGCGACCTTGTCGCGGTGAGCCTTGGTGATGAGGGGGCCCATCTCGGAGGCGGGGTCGTCGCCCGGGCCGATCTTGATCTTCGCGGCGCGGTCGACGATCTTCTGTACGAGCTCGTCGCCGGTGGCGCCGACCGCCACGACGGCGGAGATGGCCATGCAGCGCTCGCCCGCGGAGCCGTACGCGGCGGAGACCGCGGCGTCGGCGGCGGCGTCGAGGTCGGCGTCGGGCAGCACCAGCATGTGGTTCTTCGCGCCGCCGAGCGCCTGGACGCGCTTGCCGTGGGCGGTCGCCACGGCGTGGATGTGCCGGGCGACCGGGGTGGAGCCGACGAAGGAGACGGCCGCGATGTCGGGGTGCTCCAGGAGGCGGTCGACGGCCACCTTGTCGCCGTTGACCACATTGAGGACACCGGCGGGCAGGCCCGCCTCCGCGGCCAGCTCCGCGAGCAGGAAGGCCGCCGACGGGTCCTTCTCGCTCGGCTTGAGCACGAACGTGTTCCCGCAGGCGATGGCCAGGGGGAACATCCACATCGGCACCATGGCCGGGAAGTTGAAGGGCGTGATGCCCGCGACGACGCCGAGCGGCTGCCGGATCGAGGCGACATCGACGCCGCTGGACACCTGGGACGACAGCTCGCCCTTGAGCTGTGTGGTGATCCCGCAGGCCAGCTCGACGATCTCCAGCCCGCGGGCGACCTCGCCGAGCGCGTCGGAGTGGACCTTGCCGTGCTCGGCGGTGATCAGCCGGGCGAGCTCCTCGCGGTGGCTGTCCAGGAGCGCGCGGTAGCGGAAGAGGACGGTGGTGCGGGCGGCGAGCGAGGAGGTGGCCCAGGAGAGGAACGCCTCCTTCGCGGCGGCCACGGCGGCGTCGACCTCCTCGACGGAGGCGAAGGCGACGCGCGTCGTCCGCTCCCCGGTCGCGGGGTCGGTGACCGGCCCGAACGTGCCGGAGGCGCCCTCGACGGCCTTGCCGCCGATCCAGTGGTGCACGGTCTTCATCTTCGGGAGCCCTTCTGGCGGATGGCTGCGATGACTTGCTGCGGTGACGCGGCCGCGATGACGTGGCGGCCGGGAACGGCGCGGCGGTGCCTCAGAGATGACGGCGGCGGGCGGCCGCCCGCCGCTCGTACTCCTGACGGGCCCTGACCGCCGCGGGACGGGTCGCGGTCTCGGCGACAGGCACATCCCACCACGCCTGGGCAGGGGGCGCGCCCGGCACTGTGTCGGCCATTTCGGTCTCCACATAGACACATGTGGGGACGGTCGCGGCGCGCGCCCGGGCCAGCGCGTCCGCCAGCTCGCGGACCGTCCGGGCGCGCAGCACGGACATCCCCAGGGAGGCGGCGTTGGCGGCGAGGTCGACGGGCAGCGGGTCGCCGGTGTACGTGCCGTCGGGGGCCCGGAAGCGGTAGGCCGTGCCGAACCGCTCGGCGCCGACGGCGTCCGAGAGCCCGCCGATGGAGGCGTAGCCATGGTTCTGGAGCAGCACCACCTTGATCGCGATCCCCTCCTGCACGGCCGTGACCAGCTCGGTCGGCATCATCAGATACGTGCCGTCGCCGACGAGCGCCCACACCGGGCGGTCGGGGCTCGCCATCCGGACGCCGATCGCGGCGGGGATCTCGTAGCCCATGCAGGAGTAGCCGTATTCGAGGTGGTAGCCGCGGCGGCCGCGGGCGCGCCAGAGCTTGTGGAGGTCGCCGGGGAGCGAGCCGGCGGCGTTGACGATCACGTCCGCGGGGGTCACGACGCGGTCGAGCGCGCCGAGCACCTGGGCCTGGGTGGGGCGGGCGTCACCGTCGGGGGCGGCGAAGGCGCGGGTCGTGGCCTCGTCCCAGGCGGCCTTCCCACGGGCGTACTCCCGCGCGTACTCCTCGGGCACGCGGTGGCCCGGCAGCGCCCCGGCCAGCGCCTCCAGCCCGGCCCGCGCGTCGCCGACCAGGGGCAGCCCGGCGAGCTTGTGGGCGTCGAAGGAGGCGATGTTGAGGTTGACGAAGCGCACCCCGGGCGCGGCGAAGA
Source organism: Streptomyces sp. NPDC020379 (assembly GCF_044387105.1). Taxonomy (NCBI): domain Bacteria; kingdom Bacillati; phylum Actinomycetota; class Actinomycetes; order Kitasatosporales; family Streptomycetaceae; genus Streptomyces; species Streptomyces sp. NPDC020379. Next base: position 174,219 of record NZ_JBIRVR010000004.1, on the reverse strand, counting down.
GGGTCGAGGAGGCCGTGGTGAAGTCGCTGTAGCGGGTGCCGACGCCGATCACGAGGTCGGCGGTGCGGGCGAGTCCGTCGGCGACGGCGGTGCCGGTGTGGCCGAGCCCGCCGACGTCGCACGGGTGGCCATGGGTGAGCGCGCCCTTGCCCGCCTGGGTGCAGGCGACGGGGATGCCGGTGGCGTCAGCGAAGGAGGCGAGCGCGTCGTACGCCTCGCTGTGCGCGACGCCGCCGCCGGCGATCAGCAGCGGCCGGCGTGCCGCCCGTACGGCCTCGGCGGCCTCGGCGAGGGCCTCGGCGTCGGGCACGGGGCGGCGCACGCGCCAGACGCGGTCGGCGAAGAACGCCTCCGGCCAGTCGTATGCCTCGGTCTGCACGTCCTGCGGCAGGGCGAGGGTGACGGCACCGGTCTCGACGGGGTCGGCGAGCACCCGCGCGGCCTCCAGGGCGGCGGGGATCAGCGCCTCGGGGCGGGTGACGCGGTCGAAGTGGCGCGAGACGGGCCGCAGGCAGTCGTTGACGGAGATGTCGCCGGCGCCGGGGTGTTCGAGCTGCTGGAGCACGGGGTCGGCGGGCCGGGTCGCGAAGGTGTCGCCGGGCAGCAGGAGGACGGGGATGTGGTTGATCGTGGCGAGGGCGGCGCCGGTGACGAGGTTGGTGGCGCCGGGGCCGATCGAGGTGGTGACGGCGTGGGCGGAGAGCCGGTCGCGGTGCCGGGCGTAGCCGACGGCGGCGTGCACCATGGCCTGTTCGTTGCGGCCCTGGTGGTAGGGCATGGCGTCCCCGGACTCCAGCAGCGCCTGGCCGATCCCGGCGACGTTGCCGTGGCCGAAGATGCCCCAGCAGGCGGTGATCAGCCGCTGCCGGGTGCCGTCGCGCTCGGTGTACTGGTGGGCGAGGAACTCCACCAGGGCCTGGGCGACGGTCAGTCGCCGGGTGGGTGCGGTCATCGGTCCTCTCCTGCGGTGTACAGCGGCAGCCTGGGGTCGACGGGCAGGCCGGGCCAGGTGGACCGGATCCAGGCGTGGCCGGGGTGGTCGCGGATGAGCCACTCCCGCTCGGGGGCGGGCCCGGCCATGACGTTGAGGTAGTACATCGTGTGGCCGGGGGCGGCGATGGACGGGCCGTGCCAGCCGTCGGGGATCAGCACGGCGTCACCGCTGCGGACCTCCGCGAGCACGTCCGTGCCGCCGGACCGCGAGGGCGAGACCCGCTGATAGCCGAGCCCGGTGCCGCCCTCGATCTCGAAGTAGTAGATCTCCTCCAGCAGGGACTCCTCGCCGGGGTGGTGCTCGTCGTGCTTGTGCGGCGGATAGGAGGACCAGTTGCCGCCGGGGGTCAGCACCTCGACGGCGATGAGCCGGTCGCAGGCGAAGGCCCCGGCGGCGGCGAAGTTGTTGACCTGCCGCGAGCAGTTGCCGGTGCCTCGCAGCTCCACGGGGACGTCGGCGGCGGGGCCGTAGCGGGCGGGCAGCCGCCGCTCGCAGCGTGCCCCGGCGAGCGCGAACCGGCCGCCCGCGCCGGAGTGAAGCGTCACCCGCGCGTCTCTCGGCGCGTACGCGAAGTCGCTCACCCCCTCGAACACGCTCTTCCTGCCGCCCAGTTCGAAGACCTGCCCGTCGGCCGTGACCGTGCACCCCCCGGCCAGCGGCAGCACGATCCACTCGCTGTCACCGGCCGTGAAGGTGTGCGTGGAGCCGGGCGAGAGGGCGAGGACGCGCAGCGAGGAGTGGCTCCACCCGGCCCGCTCGGGCCGGATGTCCAGGGCGTACGGGCCGTCGGCCGCGCTGCCGGCCGGGAGGTGGTGGGTGGCGAAGGTCATGAGTTCTCGTCTCTCCTGACGCCGTGCGGGGACTCAAGCGTCACAGCAGTCCTACCGCCGTGTCGACGGCACCGGCCACGTCACCGTCGGCCGGATAGAGCAGGGAGCGGCCGACGACGAGCCCCTGCACGGTGGGCAGCCGCAGGGCGGCCCGCCACTTCTCGTACGTGCCGTCGGCGACGTCGCCGCCCAGCAGCACGGTGGGGAGCGTCGTGGTCTCCAGCACCCGGGCCATGTCGGCGGGGTCGTCGGTGACGGGCACCTTGAGCCAGGTGTACGCGGAGGTCCCGGCGAGCCCCGAGGCGACGGCGATGGAGGTGGTGACGGCCTCGGCGCTCAGGTCGTTGTGCACCCGCCCGGCCACCCGCCGGGAGAGGAACGGCTCGACGAAGACCGGCAGCCGGCGCGCGGCCATCTCGTCGATGACGCGGGCCGCGGAGTGCAGCGTCCGCAGCGAGCCGGGGTCCTCGTGGTCGATGCGCAGCAGGAGCTTGCCCGCGTCGAAGCCGAGCCCGGCCAGGTCCTCGGGGCGGTGACCGGTGAACCGGTCGTCCATCTCGAACGCGGCGCCCGCCAGCCCGCCGCGGTTCATGGACCCGATGACGACCTTGCCCTCCAGCGCGCCGAGCAGCAGCAGGTCGTCGAGTACGTCGGCGGAACCGAGCACTCCGTCGACGCCGGGCCGCGACAGCGCGAGGCAGAGCCGCTCCAGCAGCCCGGCCCTGTCCGCCATGGCGAACGGCCGCCCGCCGACGGCGAGGGCGCCGCGGGCGGGGTGATCGGCGGCGATGATCATCAGCCGGCCGGTGTCACCGACGAGCGGCCGCCGCGCTCTTCGCCGCGCGGCCTCGGCGATGGCTTCGGGGTGCCGGCTTCTTGTTCTGGCGAGGTCGGCGATGTCGATTCTCACGGTGGCCTCTGGCTCGGGCGGGTGGTTTTGGAGGGTGCGGTCGCTTGCGCCTGCGGCGGGTTTCCTTCCCCGGTCCCACCCCTTCCCGGCTGCGTTTGATGTCCGGCTCCGCCGCGTGGGGGCGCGTGCCCCAGAACCCCCGAGTGCGGGTCCGTCGCTGCCTGCGGCGGAGAGCGCCCTTCGGGCGCGTCCTCAAACGCCGGACGGGCTGATTGGGCTGATGTGGGTGCCCGATTCAGCCCGTCCGGCGTTTGAGGACAACGCGCGAAGCGTGTCGCGGGGGTCTGGGGGCTTGCCCCCGGTTTCGGGAAGGGGCGGGGTGGGGAACAAAGCGCCGCAGGCGATAAAAGCGCACCCCTTACCCACCCGATCCGCCGAGGAGACCCTCGATCTCCGCAGGCGCCGGCATCGCCGCCGAACACGACAGCCGCGAAGCCACGATCGCCCCGGCGGCGTTCGCGTACCGCAGGGCCGCCTCCAAGGAGCGCCCGGCCAACAAGCCGTCACACAGCGCACCTCCGAAGGCGTCGCCCGCGCCCAAGCCGTTCAGGACCTCGATCTCCACCGGCGGGACCTCGGCCGTCGTGCCGTCCCGGTGGACGGCGAGCACGCCTTTGGGGCCCTGTTTGACGACGGCCAGTTCGACGCCGGCGTCGAGGAGCGCCCAGGCCGCGGCGAGGGGTTCGCGTTCACCGGTGGCGACCTCGCACTCGTCGGCGTTGCCGACGGCGACGGTGGCGTGGGCGAGGGCGGCCGCGTAGTACGGCCGGGCGGTGGCCATCGCGGCGGCGCCCGTACGCCCGCCGTCGCCGGAGGCGCCGCCCTCGCCGCCCCAGAAGAGCGGGCGCCAGTCGAGGTCGAAGACCGTGGTGCCCCGCTTGGCGCGGGCCGCCAGCGCGGCCAGGGTCGCGGAGCGGCTCGGCTCCTCGCACAGCCCCGTGCCCGTCACCCAGAAGATCCGGGCGGCGCGCACGGCGTCCAGGTCCAGCTCGGTGGTGTGGATGTCGAGGTCGGGGGCCTTGGGGCGGCGGTAGAAGTAGAGCGGGAAGTCGTCCGGCGGGAAGATCTCGCAGAAGGTCAGGGGCGTGGGGTGGGCCGGCACGGCCGTCACCCACCGGTCGTCCACGCCGAAGTCGCGCAGCGCCCGGTGGACGTAGTCGCCGAAGGGGTCCGCGCCGGTGCGGCTGATCAGCGCGGTGCGGCGGCCGAGCCGGGCGGCGGCGACCGCGACATTGGCCGGCGACCCGCCGAGGAACTTCCCGAAGGTCTCGACCTCCGCCAACGGCACTCCGGGCTGGAGGGGATAGAGGTCCACCCCGACCCGGCCCATCGTGATCAGGTCGTACGGTCCCGTCTCGCTCATGGGGTCAGGTCTAGCCGGGGCCTCACGACCCTGTCAAGGAATTGTCCTTACATATTGACGTACTCGGGCCGGACTTGACGTGACGTCCGAATGTCCGGACGTAACCTTGACACCCCGTCCGCGCGGCGGGGAAGCTACGGAGGAGCCCCGCCCCTCGTCCGAGGCGACCCGAGGAGAGCCGCAGATGCCCCCCAGCCCCGCTCCGTCGCCCGCGCCCCGCATCCGGGTGGGTTCCGCCCCGGACTCCTGGGGCGTGTGGTTCGCCGACGACCCGGCCCAGGTCCCCTGGCAGCGCTTTCTGGACGAGGTCGCCGACGCGGGCTACTCCTGGATCGAGCTCGGGCCGTACGGCTATCTCCCCACCGACCCCGCCCGGCTGCGCGAGGAGACCGGCCGGCGCGGCCTCTCCGTCTCCGCGGGCACCGTCTTCACCGCCCTCCACCGCGGCCCCGCCGTCTGGGACGCGACGTGGGAGCAGGTGGCCGCCGTCGCCGGGCTGGCGCGGGCGACGGGCGCGCGGCACCTGGTCGTCATCCCGGCCTTCTGGCGCGACGACCGCACCGCCGAGGCCATCGAGAGCCCCGAGCTGACGGCCGGGCAGTGGCGCCATCTGACCACGGGCACGGAGCGGCTGGCCCGCGAGGTCCGCGAGCGCTTCGGCCTGGAGATCGTCGTCCACCCGCACGCCGACACCCACATCGACACCGAGGCGCACGTCGAGCGCTTCCTCGACGCGACGGATCCCGCGCTGGTCAACCTGTGCCTGGACACCGGCCATTACGCGTACTGCGGCGGTGACAGCGTCAAGCTCATCGAGACCTACGGCGAGCGGATCGGCTATCTCCACCTCAAGCAGGTCGACCCGGCGGTGCTGGCGGACGTGGTCGCGAAGGGCACGCCGTTCGGGCCCGCCGTGCGGCAGGGCGTGATGTGCGAACCGCCGCTCGGCGTACCGGCGCTGGAGCCCGTGCTCGCGGCCGCCGCGAAGCTCGACGCCGATCTCTTCGCCATCGTGGAGCAGGACATGTACCCCTGCCCGCCCGACCGCCCGCTGCCCGTCGCCCGGCGCACCCGGCGCTATCTGCGGGGCTGCGGCGTCTGACGGCGTCCCCGCACGCACGGAAACGCACGGAAACGAGGAGACACCCACCATGACGCAGCAAGGCACGCTGGGCGTCGCCGTCATCGGCACGGGGCGGATGGGCGCCGACCACGTCCGGCGGCTCGACGAGGTCATCAGCGGGGCGCGGGTCGCGGCGGTCGTCGACGTCGACGGCGACCGCGCGAAACGGGCCGCCGCGGGCATCGACGGCTGCGCGGCCCACACCGACACGGCAGCCGCCCTGTCCGACCCCGGCGTGGACGCCGTGCTCATCGCCTCCCCCGGCCCCGCGCACGAGGCCGCGCTGCTGGCGGCGTTCGCGCGCGACCTGCCGGTGCTCTGCGAGAAGCCGCTGACGCCGGACGCCGCGTCCGCGCTGCGCGTGGTGGAGGCCGAGGCCCGGCTCGGGCACCGGCGCGTCCAGGTGGGCTTCATGCGGCGGTACGACGCGGAGTATCTCCAGCTCAAGGCCCTGCTGGACGGCGGCGGGATCGGCCGGCCGCTGATGCTGCACTGCCGGCACCGCAACGTCACCACGCCGCCCGGCTTCACCGAGGAGATGATGATCAACGACTCGGTGGTCCACGAGATCGACGCCACCCGCTGGCTGCTCGGCCAGGAGATCGCCGCCGTCACCGTCCTCAAGCCGGCCCGCTCCGCCGCCGCGCCCGAGGGCCTGAGCGACCCTCAGCTCGTCCTCCTGGAGACCTCCGGCGGCGCCCTCGCGGACGTCGAGATCTTCGTCAACTGCGGCTTCGGCTACCAGGTCCAGTGCGAGGCCGTCGGCGAACGCGGCAGCGCGCGCATCGGCGAGACGTACGGCCCGCTCGTGCACACGGCGGGCCGCTGGGGCGGCGAGATCGCCCAGGACTTCGTGACCCGCTTCCGCTCCGCGTACGACGAGCAGGTGCGGCGCTGGGTGACGGCGACGCGGTCGGGCCGCGTGGAGGGCCCGTCGGCGTGGGACGGCTACGCGGCGGCGGCGGCCTGCGAAGCGGGCACCCGGTCACAGGGGTCGGGTGCCCGCGAAGTGGTCTCCTTGGCTCCGCGGCCGGCGCTGTACGCCTGATGTCGGCCGGGGGGTGTGTGCGGGCCGGTTCGCCGCCTGCGGCGGGAGCGGCCTTCGGTCGCGTCCTCAATCGCCGGACGGGCTGAAATCGCGCACCCACATCAGCCGAATCCAGCCCGTGGGGGCACCTCTGGGGGGGGCACCCCCGGACGGAGTCCGGGGGAGGTAGCCGGGGGAGTTCGAGGACAGCGCGGCGAAGCCGTGTCGCGGGGGCCGGGGCGCGCCCCCACGCGACGGAGCCGCACATCAGACGCAGCCGGGAAGGGGCGGGACCGGGAAAAAGAAAGGGGCACCCACATGCGCATCGGACTCATCGGCGCAGGCCGCATCGGATCGTTCCACGCCACCGCCCTCGCCGCCGACGACAGCGTCGACGACCTCCTCATCACCGACACCGACCCACCCCGCGCCGCCGGGCTCGCCACGCGCCTGAGCGCCCGCACCACCACCCTCGACACCCTCCTCCGCACCGCCGACGCCGTCGTCATCACCACCCCCACCGCCACCCACGCGGAGCTGATCACACGCGCCGCGGCAGCCGGTCTGCCCGCCTTCTGCGAGAAGCCCGTAGCGCTCGGCCCCCGCCGCACGCGGGAGGCGCTGCGCGCGGTCGAGGAGGCGGGCACCTTGTTGCAGCTGGGGTTCCAGCGGAGGTTCGACCCCGGGTTCCGGGCGGCGCGTGAGGCGGTGCGGGCGGGGCGGCTGGGGCGGGTGCACACCATCCGGGCCGTCACCTCCGACGCCGCTCCCCCGCCCGCGGACTTCCTGCCGCTCTCGGGGGGTCTGATCCGCGACTGCCTGGTCCACGACTTCGACACCGTGCGGTGGCTGACGGGACGCGAGGTGACGGAGGTCTACGCGCGGGGTTCGGCCGGCGGCGCGGCGTTCTTCCGGGAGGCGGGCGACATGGACACCGCGGCCGCCCTGCTCACCCTGGACGACGGCACGCTCGTCACCGCGACGGCCACCCGTTACAACGGCGCCGGCTACGACGTACGGATGGAGCTGTCCGGCGAGCGCGACCAGTGGGTGGCCGGGCTCGGCGAGCGTACGCCCACGACCTCGGCCGAGCCCGGCGGGCCCGGGGCGCCCGAGCGGCCCTGGGCGGACTTCCTGGAGCGGTTCGAGATCGCGTACCGCGCCGAACTGGCTCATTTCCTGCGGGCCGCGCGCGGCGAGGCGGCCAACCCCTGCTCCGGCCGGGAGGGGCTGGCGGCGCTGCTCGTCGCCGAGGCGTGCGAGGTCTCACGGCGGGAGAACCGTCCCGTGCGGGTGGACCCCCTGGGCCGGTGAGCGCCCGCCGTCAGGGCCCTGTGCCTGATTGGCCCGTCATCCTCCCGTTACGACCGTCACGCTTTCGCAGAGCTTCGGTCACAGAGGGCCAACAACCCCTCGTCGTCCGCCACTCGGGGTCGTTCACCGGGCACAGGCTCAGTGATCAAGAAGGCCGCGTCACGGCTTCCCCGACGGACCCCCCTCCGTCGCCGCGGCGCAGCGGAGAGGCGCGAGAGATGACCGACCGTCGACTCTGGTCCTACAAAGAGATCGCGGCACACATCGGCGTACAGACCGACACCGTCCGGACCTACCGCAAGCACGGCATGCTGCCCACGCCGGATCTCGTCGAGGGCGGCAAGCCTTACTGGTTCGCGGACACCATCCGCGACTGGGTGGCCGCCCGCCCCGGCAACCGTTCCCGGCGCACGGCCGAGGACTGACCGGAAATCGCCCTCACAGGGGCCCCGGGCCGGATTTCCGGCCCGGGGCCCCTGGCCGTGCTCGCCCCCGCGGGACCGGCGGAAGACCCCCCTGGGAATACCCCCAGGGGGTAAGCTGTTGCCGCTGTTGTCCGACGACGCACGACCTCACCGAGGGGAACCACCATGAGCGACTCCACCACCGTCTACCAGGTGACCGGCATGACCTGCGGCCACTGCGAGTCCGCGGTCACCGAGGAGATCTCCGCACTCGCCGGTGTCACCTCGGTGAAGGCCGTCGCCGCGACCGGCCAGGTCACCGTGACCGCCACCGCGCCGCTGGACGACGATGCGGTCCGCGCCGCCGTCGACGAGGCCGGCTACGAGCTCACCGGCCGCGCCTGAGCACCAGGGCCCCCGATGAACAGCACGGCCCCCGCCCCGAAGGCACCCGCTCCCGCCGAGGTCGAACTCGCCATCGGCGGGATGACGTGCGCGTCGTGCGCCGCCCGCGTGGAGCGCAAGCTCAACCGGATGGACGGCGTCCGGGCCTCCGTCAACTTCGCCACGGAGAAGGCGCGCGTCGCCCTCGGCGCAGGGGTCGCGGTGGCGGACGTCATCGCCATGGTGGAGCGGACGGGCTATACGGCCGAGCCGCCGCGGGCGCCCGGGCCCGCGGCGGCCGGCGAGGCCGACGGCGGCGGGGAGGCGGGGGCGCTCCGGCGGCGGCTGACCGTCTCCGCCGTGCTGTCCGCGCCGGTCGTGCTGCTGTCGATGGTCCCGTCGCTCCAGTTCGACAACTGGCAGTGGCTGTCCCTGACGCTCGCCGCGCCCGTCGTGGTCTGGGGCGCGTTCCCCTTCCACCGGGCCGCGTGGACCAACGCCCGGCACGGCGCGGCGAGCATGGACACCCTGGTCTCGATCGGCACGCTGGCCGCGTTCGGCTGGTCGCTGTGGGCGCTGTTCCTCGGCACGGCCGGGATGCCGCACATGCGGCACGCCTTCTCGCTGACCGTGTCCCGTACGGACGGGTCGTCGGCGATCTATCTGGAGGCGGCGGCCGGGGTGACGACGTTCCTCCTGGCCGGGCGCTGGCTGGAGGCGCGGTCCAAGCGGAAGGCGGGGGCCGCGCTGCGGGCGCTGCTGGAGCTGGGCGCCAAGGACGTGACCGTGCTGCGGGGCGGGCGCGAGGAGCGGATCCCGGTGTCCCGGCTGACGGTCGGCGACCGCTTCGTCGTACGGCCCGGGGAGAAGATCGCGACGGACGGCACGGTCGTCGAGGGCGCGTCCGCGGTGGATGCGTCGACGCTGACCGGGGAGTCGCTGCCGGTGGACGTGGCCGTGGGCGACACGGTGGCGGGCGCGACCGTCAACGCCGCCGGGCGGCTGGTGGTCGAGGCCACGCGGGTCGGCGCGGACACCCGGCTCGCGCGGATGGCCCGGCTGGTGGCGGACGCCCAGAACGGCAAGGCCGAGGTGCAGCGCCTCGCCGACCGCGTCTCCGGCGTCTTCGTGCCCGTGGTGCTGCTGATCGCGCTCGGCACCCTGGCCGGCCGGCTGCTGGCGACCGGGGACACCACGGCCGCGTTCACCGCCGCCGTCGCCGTGCTGATCATCGCCTGCCCCTGCGCCCTGGGCCTGGCGACGCCGACCGCGCTGATGGCCGGTACGGGCCGGGGCGCGCAGCTCGGCATCCTGATCAAGGGGCCGGAGGTGCTGGAGTCGACCCGGCGGGCGGACACGGTCGTGCTGGACAAGACGGGCACGGTGACCACCGGCCGGATGGGGCTGCACGACGTCGTCACCGCGCCGGGCGAGGACGAGCGCGAACTGCTGCGGCTGGCCGGAGCGCTGGAGCACTTCTCCGAGCACCCGGTCGCGCGGGCCGTCGCCGCCGGGGCCGCGGAGCGGGCCGGTGAGCTGCCGCCCGTCGAGCACTTCGGGAGCGTGGCCGGGCTGGGCGTGCGGGGCACGGTCGAGGGGCACGAGGTGCTCGTGGGCCGGGAGTCCCTGCTGACCGGGGCCGGGATCGAGCTGTCCGGCCGCCTCGCGGACGCGGCGGCAGCGGCGCGGGCCGAGGGCCGCACCGCCGTGGCGGTGGCCTGGGGCGGTAAGGCGCGGGGCGTCCTGTCCGTCGCCGACACGGTGAAGGAGACCAGCGCGCAAGCGGTGGCCGAGCTCAAGGCCCTGGGGCTGCGCCCGGTGCTGCTGACCGGCGACAACCGCGCCGTGGCCGAGGCCGTGGCCGCCGAGGTCGGCATCGACGAGGTGATCGCCGAGGTCATGCCGCAGGACAAGGCCGACGTCGTCCGGCGGCTTCAGGAGGAGGGCCGTACGGTCGCGATGGTCGGTGACGGGGTCAACGACGCCGCCGCCCTGGCCACGGCCGACCTGGGGCTCGCGATGGGCACCGGCACGGACGCGGCGATCGAGGCGGGCGACCTCACGCTCGTCCGCGGTGACCTGCGGGTCGCGGCGGACGCGATCCGACTGGCCCGGCGCACCCTCGCGACCATCAAGGGCAACCTCTGCTGGGCGTTCGGCTACAACGTCGCCGCGCTCCCCCTGGCCGCCGCCGGACTGCTCAACCCCATGATCGCCGGAGCGGCGATGGCCTTCTCCTCCGTCTTCGTCGTGACCAACAGCCTGCGGCTGCGCTCTTTCCGCTGAGTGCCGGGCCGAGCGGGGCCCGTATTCACGTAACCCATAAAAGCGACACAACACCCACACATTCACCCCCTTGCCCTTTTACGTCCAGTTATGGCAGGAGACCTAGATCACAGCGATTCCGACGTAACCATTGCGGGGGGTCGTGGGTCTAACCAGGCAGTGCTGGATCGTCTTGGGGGACGGTACCGGCCACGCGTGGCCGGGGCACGTACACCGGGGAGCTTTGAGCGGCCCTCCCGTGCGTACGCGTCCCGGCAGATCGCGTCGGCACCGCGCACCGCGGCTCCCGGCCGGATCCCGTGGGGGGAATCCGTACCGGGGAATGGAAAGCGCCCCGCTCCGACCCGTGGGGGGATCGGTAGCGGGGCGCTTTTCTCTGCCTGTCACCTCTGCTCCGCGGCCTGCGCCGCAGAGCGGATCAGCCGCGGTCGAGCGGCAGCTCGCGCTCCACGACGCCGGTGTAGATCTGGCGCGGGCGGCCGATGCGGGAGCCGGGCTCCTTGATCATCTCGTGCCACTGGGCGATCCAGCCGGGGAGGCGGCCGAGCGCGAAGAGCACGGTGAACATCTCGGTCGGGAAGCCCATGGCCCGGTAGATGAGACCGGTGTAGAAGTCCACGTTGGGGTAGAGGTTGCGCGAGACGAAGTACTCGTCGGAGAGCGCGTGCTCCTCCAGCTTGAGCGCGATGTCCAGCAGCTCGTCGGACTTGCCGAGCGCCGAGAGGACATCGTGGGCCGCCGCCTTGATGATCTTCGCCCGGGGGTCGAAGCTCTTGTAGACGCGGTGGCCGAAGCCCATCAGGCGGACGCCGTCCTCCTTGTTCTTCACCTTGCGGATGAAGGAGTCCACGTCGCCGCCGTTGGCCTGGATGCCTTCCAGCATCTCCAGGACCGACTGGTTGGCGCCACCGTGCAGCGGGCCCCACAGGGCGCTGATGCCGGCGGAGATCGAGGCGAACATGTTCGCCTGCGAGGAGCCGACCAGGCGCACGGTGGAGGTCGAGCAGTTCTGCTCGTGGTCCGCGTGCAGGATCAGCAGCTTCTCGAGGGCCGCGACGACGACCGGGTCGAGGTCGTACTCCTGGGCCGGCACCGAGAACGTCATCCGCAGGAAGTTCTCGACGTAGCCGAGGTCGTTGCGCGGGTAGACGAACGGGTGGCCGATCGACTTCTTGTAGGCGTACGCGGCGATCGTCGGCAGCTTGGCCAGCAGACGGATCGTCGAGAGGTGGCGCTGCTTCTCGTCGAACGGGTTGTGGCTGTCCTGGTAGAAGGTGGACAGCGCGCTGACCACGGACGACAGCATGGCCATCGGGTGGGCGTCACGCGGGAAGCCGTCGAAGAAGCGCTTGACGTCCTCGTGCAGCAGCGTGTGCTGAGTGATCTCGCCCTTGAAGGTGGCGAGCTCGTCGGCGGACGGCAGCTCGCCGTTGATCAGCAGGAACGCCGTCTCCAGGAACGTGCTGCGCTCGGCGATCTGCTCGATCGGGTAACCGCGGTAGCGGAGGATGCCCTGCTCGCCATCGAGGTAGGTGATAGCGGACTTGTACGCGGCGGTGTTGCCGTAACCGGAGTCCAGGGTCACCAGCCCGGTCTCGGCGCGGAGCTTGCCGATGTCGAAGCCCTTGTCGCCGACGGTGCTGTCGACCACCGGGTAGGTGTATTCGCCGTCCCCGTACCGCAGTACTACAGAGTTGTCGCTCACGTCATCCCTCACCGACGTTGTGCCTCTTCTTCGAGGTGCCCTGACTACCCCTACCTTCCCCCATTTGGACGATGCACGTGCACTCGGGGTCGGCCATAGGGCCTAAAGACGGCACTCAGTGCCGCCCAGCCTGGCCATACTGCCCCGTTCGCCCCGGTTGGTAAACCGTCTGGGAAGGAATGCCGTCCGCATCACGTCCGCCGGGGCCGGCGCCGAGCCGGTGGTCCAGGGCCGTACATCTGCGGCCTGCGGAAACGGTGCGGACGGCCTGGCCGAGGGCCTTGCGGGAGCCCACCAGGACCACCAGGCGCTTCGCCCGGGTCACGGCGGTGTAGAGGAGATTGCGCTGGAGCATCATCCACGCGCCCGTGGTGACCGGGATCACCACCGCCGGATACTCGCTGCCCTGCGACCGATGGATGGTCACCGCGTAGGCGTGGGCGAGCTCGTCGAGCTCGTCGAAGTCGTAGCCGACCTCCTCGTCCTCGTCGGTGCGCACCGTCAGGCGCTGCTCGACGGTGTCCAGGGCGGTGACCACGCCCACCGTGCCGTTGAAGACGCCGTTCTCGCCCTTCTCGTAGTTGTTCCGGATCTGGGTGACCTTGTCGCCCACGCGGAAGACGCGGCCGCCGAAGCGGCGCTCCGGCAGGTCGGGCCGGGCGGGGGTGATCGCCTGCTGGAGCAGGGCGTTGAGGTTGCCCGCGCCGGCCGGGCCGCGGTGCATGGGGGCCAGCACCTGGATGTCGCGGCGCGGGTCGAGGCCGAACTTCGCGGGGATGCGGCGCGCCGCCACCTCCACGGTGAGCCGGCCCGCCTCCTCGGTGTCCTCCTCGGGAAAGAGGAAGAAGTCGGCCAGCCCCTGAGTGATGGGCCGCACGCCGGAGTTGATGCGGTGGGCGTTGGTCACCACGCCGGACTGCTGCGCCTGCCGGAAGATGCGGGTCAGCCGCACGGCCGGGACGGGGCTGCCGGGCGCGAGGAGGTCGCGCAGCACCTCTCCGGCGCCCACGGACGGCAACTGGTCGACGTCGCCGACGAGCAGCAGGTGGGCGCCCGGGGCCACGGCCTTGACGAGCTTGTTGGCCAGCAGCAGGTCGAGCATGGACGCCTCGTCGACCACCACCAGATCGGCGTCCAGCGGCCGGTCGGCGTCGTACGCGGCGTCACCGCCGGGCTTGAGCTCCAGCAGCCGGTGCACCGTGGACGCGTCGGCGCCGGTGAGCTCGGAGAGCCGCTTGGCGGCCCGCCCCGTGGGCGCGGCGAGGACGACCTTGGCCTTCTTGGCGCGGGCCAGCTCGACCACCGACCGCACGGTGAAGGACTTGCCGCAGCCGGGGCCGCCGGTGAGGACGGCGACCTTGCTGGAGAGCGCGAGCCGCACCGCCTGCTCCTGCTCGGGGGCCAGTTCGGCGCCGGTGCGGTCGGCGAGCCAGGCCAACGCCTTGTCCCACTCCACGGTGCGGAAGGCCGCCAGCCGGTCGTCCTCGGCCCGCAGCAGCCGCGTCAGCCGGCCGGCGAGGGAGAGCTCGGCGCGGTGGAAGGGGATGAGATAGACGGCGGTCACGGGCCGGCCGTCCGGGCCGGGCACGCGCTCGCGGACCACGCCCTCCTCGTCGCCGGCGAGCTCGGCGAGGCAGTCGATGACGAGCCCGGTGTCGACCTGGAGGAGCTTGACGGCGTCGGCGATCAGCTTCTCCTCGGGGAGATAGCAGTGCCCCTGGTCGGTGGACTGGGAAAGGGCGTACTGCAGACCGGCCTTGACGCGCTCGGGGCTGTCGTGGGGGATGCCGACGGCCTGGGCGATGCGGTCGGCGGTCAGGAAGCCGATGCCCCAGACGTCGGCGGCCAGCCGGTAGGGCTGATGGCGGGTCACGGAGATGGAGGCGTCGCCGTATTTCTTGTAGATCCGCACGGCGATGGAGGTGGAGACGCCGACGCCCTGGAGGAAGACCATGACCTCCTTGATGGCCTTCTGCTCCTCCCAGGCGGCGCCGATCATCTTCGTCCGCTTGGGGCCGAGGCCGGGGACCTCGATCAGCCGCTTGGGGTCCTGCTCGATGACGTCCAGGGTGTCGGTGCCGAAGTGCTCGGTGATGCGGTCCGCGATGCGCGGGCCGATGCCCTTGATGAGGCCGGAGCCCAGATAGCGGCGGATGCCCTGGATGGTGGCGGGGAGCAGCGTGGTGTAGTTCTCGACGGTGAACTGGCGGCCGTACTGCGGGTGGGAGCCCCAGCGGCCCTCCATCCGCAGCGACTCCCCCGGCTGCGCGCCGAGCAGGGAGCCGACGACCGTGAGGAGATCGCCGCTGCCGCGGCCGGTGTCGACGCGGGCGACCGTATAGCCGCTCTCCTCATTGGCGTAGGTGATCCGCTCCAGGACCCCTTCGACCACTGCCATGTTCACCATGACCCGACGGTACCGCCGGGGTGCGACAGGCGTTCGGGGCTGTGGATAACTCCGCGGGAGCGAGAAGGGACGAGCGGAGACAAGCCGAGGGGCCCGGTCCGACGACCGGGCCCCTCGGGCGCCCCCCACAACCGGCTTCCTCCGAAATCCCCCCGGATCCCTCCCCAGGAAGCCCGATGCAAGATACGACCCCGCCGGCGGCCAAAGGGTTGCACCGGCTTCAAGGAGTTATCGTTCCGTTACGCGAACAGGGAACGATCAGCCGCCCGTTACCGTCGGTACCCCCAGCACGTGCCGCTCGTAGCGGTCCAGCACCTCCGCCAGGACCTCCCCGCCGTCCCGCGCCCACAGCCCCCGATGGAAGATCTCCACCTCCACCGGCCCCCGGTAGCCGGCCGCGCCGACCCGCTCGTGGAACCACCGCAGGTCCACGCAGCCGTCGCCCAGCTGCCCCCGGCCCAGCAGCGCGCCCTCCGGCAGCGGGGTGACCCAGTCGGCCAGCTGGAAGGCCGCGATCCGGCCGCCCTCCCCGGCCCGCGCGAGCTGCCCGGCCACGGCGTCGTCCCACCACAGGTGGTAGGTGTCGACCACCACGCCCACCTGGCCGGCCGGGAACCGCTCGGCCAGGTCGAGCGCCTGACGCAGGGTCGACACGACGCACCGGTCGGAGGCGAACATCGGGTGCAGCGGCTCGATCGCGAGCCGGACCCCGAGCCCGGCCGCGTACGGCCCGAGCTCGGCCAGCGCGGCGCCGACCCGCTCGCGCGCCCCCGGCAGGTCCCGGGACCCGGGCGGCAGGCCGCCCGCCACCAGCACGAGCGTGCCGGTGCCCAGGGCGGCCGCCTCCTCGACGGCCGCCCTGTTGTCGGCCAGCGCGGCGGTCCGGCCGGCCGGGTCGGCGGCGGTCAGGAAGCCGCCCCGGCACAGGCTGCTGACGGCCAGTCCGGCGTCCCGCACCAGCCGGGCGGCCGCCGCCACGCCGTACTCCCGCACGGGCCCGCGCCACAGCCCCACCTGACGCACCCCGGCCGCCGCGCAGCCCGCCGCGAGCTCGGGCAGGGACCACTGGCGTACGGTCTGCTGGTTGAGGCTGAACCGCTCGAGGCCGCACCGCGCCCGCCCCGTCACGGGCCCACCCCGTGCAGCGCGAGCAGCCGCGCCATCCGGGCCTCCGCGCGCTCCGGGTCGGGGAACAGGCCGAGTCCGTCGGCCAGTTCGTAGGCCCGCGCGAGGTGCGGCAGGGAGCGCGCGGCGTGCTGGCCGGCGGCCATCGTGAAGTGCTCCTGGTGGCCCGCGAGCCAGGCCAGCAGGACGACTCCGGTCTTGTACGCGCGCGTGGGCGGCTCGAAGAGGTGCCGGGACAGAGCGAGCGCCGGGTCCAGCCGCTCCCGGAAGCCCCGCCGGTCACCGGAGTCGAGCCTGCGCGCGGCGTCCACGGCGAGCGGCCCCAGCGGGTCGAACACCCCGAGGAGCGCGTCGCTGTGGCCGTGCGCGTCCCCCTCGATCAGCTCGGGATAGTGCAGATCGTCGCCGGTGAAGCAGCGCACCCCGGCGGGCAGCCGCCTGCGCAGGGCCCGTTCGCGGCCCGCGTCCAGCAGCGAGACCTTCACCCCTTCGACCTTCTCCCGGTGGGCGGAGACGATGTCGAGGAGCGTCCGCGCGGCACCGTCGAGGTCGTCGCTGCCCCAGTAACCCTCCAGGGCGGGATCGAACACCGGGCCCAGCCAGTGCAGTATCACCGGCCCCGACGTCTGGCTCAGCAGCCGCCCGTACGTCTCCCGGTAGTCGTCCGGTCCCGTGGCGACGGCCGCGAGCGCCCGGGAGGCCAGGACGACGGCCTGGGCGCCGTGCGCCTCCACCACGTCCAGCTGCTCCTCGTAGGCCGCCGTGACGTCCTCCAGCGTGCCGTACGGCGGCGTGAGGTGGTCGGTGCCCGCCCCGCACGCGATCCGGCCGCCCACGGCCCGCGCCTCGGCCGTGGAGCGCCGGATCAGCTCCGCCGCCCGCGGCCAGTCCAGGCCCGCGCCCCGCTGCGCGGTGTCCATCGCCTCGGCGACGGCCAGCCCGTGCGCCCACAGGTGGCGGCGGAAGGCGAGGGTGGCGTCCCAGTCGAGGTCGGCGGGGCCGTACGGCGTGGTGTTGCCGCAGGGGTCGGCGACGACGTGGGCGGCGGCGAAGAACGTGCGGGAGACCGGTGGGCCGCCCGGCGCCACCGGCTGCGCGGGGGGCTTGCGGGGCTCGTACGGGCGCAGCGCGCCGGACGCGTCGGGGAGCCGGATCACGGGGCCGCCCCCTCCCGCTCCTCGGGACCGGACACCGCGAGCACCCGCCTGCGGCCGTCCCGGGCGGAGCTCCGGGCGAGCAGCCCGAGCCGTACGCCGCGCGCGCCCGCGTCGAGCCCGAAGTGCCAGGGCTCGTCCAGGGCGACGTGGCGCAGGAAGAGCTCCCACTGCGCCTTGAAGGCGTTGGTGTCCTCGCCCGCGTTGCCGTTGTCCGGGACCTCCTGCCACTGCGCGCGGAAGTCCTCGGTCACCGGGAGGTCGGGGTTCCACACCGGCCGCGGGGTGGCGGAGCGGTGCTGCGCGCGGCAGTTGCGCAGGCCCGCGACGGCCGAGCCCTCGGTGCCGTCGACCTGGAACTCCAGCAGCTCCTCGCGGTGCACCCGCACCGCCCAGGAGGAGTTGAGCTGGGCCACGATCCCGCCCTCCAGTTCCAGGATCGCGTAGACCGCGTCGTCGGCGGCCGCCTCGTACGGCAGGCCCCGCTCGTCCCAGCGGCGCGAAATGTGCGTGGCCATGTGCGCCTGTACGGACCGGATGGGGCCGAACAGCTCGCGCAGGACGTACTCCCAGTGCGGGAACATGTCGGCGGTGATGCCGGCGTCCGGGTCGCGGTAGTTCCAGGAGGGGCGCTGGGCGGGCTGCCAGTCGCCCTCGAAGACCCAGTAGCCGAACTCCCCGCGCACCGAGAGCACCCGGCCGAAGAAGCCGCTGTCGAGCAGCCGCTTCAGCTTGCGGATGCCCGGGAGGAAGAGCTTGTCCTGCACGACGCCGTGCTTGACGCCCGCCCGGACGGCCCGGTGGTGGAGGACGAGGGCTCCGCTGTGGTCGAGTGCGGTCGGCTTCTCGCAGTAGACGTGCTTGCCCGCGTCGATGGCCTTGTGCACAGCGCCTTCGCGGGCGGTGGTGGCCTGCGCGTCGAAGTAGATGTCGATCGCCGGGTCGCCGAGGACGGTGTCGAGATCGGTCGTCCACGCGTCCAGTCCGTAGCGCCCGGCGAGTGCTCTGAGCTTGTGTTCGCTGCGGCCGACGAGGACGGGTTCCGGCCACAGCCGGGTGCCGTCGCCCGCCTCGATGCCGCCTTCCTCGCGCAGGGCGAGGATCGAGCGGACGAGGTGCTGGTGGTGTCCCATGCGTCCGGTGACACCGTTCATGGCTATCCGTAAGGCTCTGGTGTCCGTTCCGGTCACCCCCTTCTGCCGTACGGGAAGCATTTCCCGGACGCCGCCGGGGAACCCGCTCCCCATGAAACTCGCTTTCTCCACACTCGGAGTGCCCGGAACGCCCCTCCCGGAGGTGGCCGGTCTCGCCCGCGCGCACGGCTACGACGGTGTCGAACTGCGGGCCCACCCGGAGGAACCCCTGCACCCGGCCACGGGTCCGCGCGAGCGGGCCGCGACGGCGGCGCTGTTCGCCGGCGAGGGGGTGGAGATCCTGGGCGTCGCCGGTTACGTACGGGTGGCCGGCCAGGAGCCGGACGATGCCGTGTTCGACGGCCTGAACGGGCTGATCCGGCTCGCGGGCGACGTCGGCGCGCGGTACGTCCGCGTCTTCCCGGGCGGCGGCGACCGTCCCGTCGAGGAGGCGGACGCGGACGCCGCGCGGCGCCTCGGCGCGGTCGCGCCCCTCGCGGCGGACCTCGGCGTCCACGTCCTGCTGGAGACCCACGACTCCCATCGCCGGGCCCAGGACACCGCACGCGTCCTGGGCCCCGTGGGCCACCCCAACGTCGGCGCGCTCTGGGACGTCCTCCACACCTGGCTGGGCGGCGAGAGCCCGGCCGTCAGCTTCCCGGCGCTCGCCCCGCACCTGGGCTACGTCCAGCTCAAGGACGTAGCCTCGGCCGACGACACCGCCCCGCTGCCCCTGGGCACGGGCTCGCTGCCGCTGGGCGCCTGCGTGGACGTCCTCGGCCGGGCGGGCTGGGACGGGTGGCTGTGCTGGGAGTACGAGCGCCGGTGGCACCCGGAGGCCACGGACTTCGTCCAGCTGATGGGCCCGGGGCGGGCCTATCTGGAGGGCCTGCTGGCCGCCGCCGCGCCATGAGCCCCCAGGCCGGGCGCGCCCGGCCCCGGCCACCGCCCGAACCGTATGATCAGCCCTGGCGAGAGGGCTGCACATGGCGGTGGAGGACACCAAGGAACGGCTGATCGGCGCGGCGGGCACCGTGCTGAGGACGCAGGGCTACGGCAGGTCCAGCGCCCGGACGATCGCCAAGGAGGCCGGGGTCAACTCGGCGCTGATCTTCTATCACTTCGGCGGTGTCGACCCGCTGCTGTTCGCCGCGCTCGACCGGTCCTCCGCCGAGCGGATGGACGTCCTCTCCGACGCCGTCACCGACTGCCGCACCCTTGAGGACCTCGTGGAGGCCGGCACCCGCGTCTACCGGCACGACGTCGAGGCCGGACACCTCACGCTCTTCTCCGAGCTCGTCGCCGCCGCCGTCGCCAAGCCGGAGCTGCGGGACGAGATCAAGGTGCGGGCGGAGCCGTGGATCTCCTTCGTCGAGGAGACCCTGGAGCGGGTCATCGGGGGGACACCGCTGGCCCGGCTGACGCCGCCGCGCGACCTGGCCAACGCGGCGATCACGTTCTATCTCGGGGTCAACCTCTTCACCGTGCTCGACTCCGACCGCTCGCGCACGGAGTCGGTGTTCGCGATGGCCCGGCGGCTCGCCCCCCGCGCGCGGCTGCTCACCCGGCGGCTCCCGACACGGCTCGGCGGCAGACGGCGCGCGCACGGCTGACATCCGCCCCGTACGGAACCGCCCGGAGGCCCGGTCCGTCCAAGGGGCGTGCTGCCGTCGGGGCATCGCAGTGCGGTATCGGCGTACGCCGCAGACCGCGTCGCTGACTCACCCTCTCCGCCGCCTGCGTCCCGACAGCACCGCCGCCGGCGCACCCCCCTGTCAACGCGCCGGCGGCGCCAACGACCGGCCCTGACAGCGCGGACGAGGGCCGCACACGCCCGCGTACGGCCCGTACAGCGCGCCCCGCACACGCTCCGTTCCCTCCTTCCGTACGCGCCCCGCGCGGCTGGCGCGCGCCGGTTTTGGGGAGCACGCTGGAGCGCACAGGAGGACGGACGGGGGACGACATGCGCCATCGCGCTCTGCCGGGCGCGCTGCTCGCACTCATGGGACTCGCGGGGCAGGCGGCGCTGTCCGGCTGCCACGCGCCGCAGCGGACCGGCGCGGTCGTCACGCCCTCGCCGTCCTCCTCCGGCGAGAGGCCGGCGTTCCTGGCCGAGGACGCGTGCGCGGGCGGGAGCGGGCAGTCGTTCACGGAGGTCGACTGCGCGGACCGGCGCGCGACCGCACGGGTCCTCGCCCGCTACAACGGCCCGCAGGCGAACGGCCCGCGCTGCCCGGCCGCGACGGACTTCGTCCTGCGCGTCGCGGCGGTCGACCACGGCGACTCGGAGGAGGACAGCTCGCCGGAGGGCTACGCCTGCATGCGCGGCCTCCGGCCACCGCACCCGGGCGACCCGGGGCAGGGCGGCGGCCCGCTGACGGTGACCGGCGACTGCGTCTACGCCCAGCGGGACGGGGTGGTGAAGGAGACCGCGTGCGACGGCTCGGGGGCGCACGCGCCGGAGTACCGGGTGACCGACGAGGTCACCACGCGCGACGCGTGCCCGCCGGCGACGGAACTCTATGTGCGGGTGGGCGGCGGGACACCCGTCGGGTGCGCCCGCCGCCTGCCCTGAGGGGCGCCGCTACGGGCGCAGGCTCTGCTGCCGGTCGACGACCGGGCGGTCGAGCTTCGCGTCGTACGGCGCGAGGGGCCTGGCGTGGGACGGGTCCTGCTGGACGGCCTTGGGCGCGACGCCCGCCCACTGGAGGACCTCGGCCGTGGCCTTCGCCCGCTCGTCGGCGACGAGTTGGGCGATGTTCGAGCCGTGGTTGCCGCCGGGGGCGTAGAAGCGGAAGTCGTGGCGCTCCGCCGCGTTCCTGCCGAGGGTGAAGGGCTCACCGCTCCACGGGTCGTTCTGGCCGTAGACGAAGAGCATCCGCTCGCTGTCCTTGCGGACCCAGCGGTCGACGTCGGCCATCACACCGCGGTGGAAGCGCATCGGGATGTCCCGCGGGACGTACGCCCGGGGGACGTTGACGCCGGGGTACCGCAACAGGCCCTTGAGCTGCGGGGTCTTGACCGTGGGCCAGCCCAGCTCGGTGCCCGCCTGGTAGTAGTACGGCGTGAACTTCTCCAGGCCCTGGTCGGTGTAGGAGTCGAAGCCCGAGATGGTGTCGACGAACGTGTAGAGGTCGTCCGTGGAGGCATCGGTCGCGGGCACGGACGCGCAGTCGCTCTGCAGGTGGTACTGCCAGAACGACCACACCAGGTCGAGCACGACGTTCTCGTACGCCTTGTCGGCGCTGCCGACGACCTTGAACGTCCTGCCGTTGGCGTCGGCCCACTTCTGATAGCGGGCGACGATCTCGTCGCGACGGACGAGCGCCTGCTTCTGCACGGAGCCGAGCTGCGCGCGGCACGCCTTGTCGCCGACGTTCGCGAAGAAGCGGTCGTACGCCGAATCCTCGTCGTTGTTGACGTCGTTGGGCGCGACGTAGGCGACGGTGCCGTCCATGTCGTGCGGGAAGAAACGGCGGTAGTAGGTCGCCGTCATGCCGCCCTTGCTGCCGCCGGTGGCCAGCCAGTTCTTGGTGTAGACGGGCTTGAGCGCCGCGAAGAGGCGGTGCTGGTCCTCGGCCGCCTGCCGGATGTCGAGTTTGGACCAGTCCGCGGGCTGCGGGCGGGACGGCGTGAAGAACCGGTACTCCAGCGACACCTGGTTGCCGTCGACAATGCGGGTGGGCTCGCTGCGGCCGGGGGTGGTGCTGACGTTGTAGCCGGAGGTGAAGAACACCGTCGGGCGGTCGACGGACTTGTGCAACAGGGTGAAGCGCTGCTGGAACGTGCCCTTCGACGGGTCCCGGTGGTCGACCGGCTGGTCGTAGCTCAGGACGAGATAGCGGTAGTCCTGGTAAGGCCGCTCCTCCAGGAAGTGCATCCCCGGGATGCCGAGGATGCGTTGCTTGATGTCCGGATCCGGACTCGCGGCGGTGGCCGTGGCCGCCGCCCCGAGGCTGACGGTGCTCATGAGCACCGTCAGCGCCAACAGCCATCTGAGTACCTTGCGCATTCGCCCTCCCCTTGGGTTCGCATAGGTCGCGGCGAACTTACCGGGGTGGACAGGTGTTTGTCTTGAGCCTCTTCCGACAGCCTCTTCCGACGGCGGCGGCCACGGCGGACCGCCAGGCCCGCCGTGGCCGCCGCCGTTCACGCCGCGATCGTCGCCCCCGTGAACGTGCGCCACAGCTGGGCGTAGTGCCCGTCCAGCGCGAGGAGTTCGTCGTGCGTGCCGTCCTCCGCCACGCGGCCGCGGGAGAGGACGATCACGCGGTCGGCGCGGGCCGCGGTGGTCAGGCGGTGGGCGACGACCAGGGTCGTGCGCGTGCCCGCCAGCCGTTCCGTGGCCTGGTTGACCAGTGCCTCCGTCGCCAGGTCGAGCGCGGCGGTGGCCTCGTCCAGGAGCAGGATGTCCGGGTCGACCAGCTCCGCGCGGGCCAGGGCGATCAACTGCCGCTGTCCGGCGGAGAGATTGCGGCCGCGCTCGGTGACCCGGTGCAGATAGCCGTCCTCCAGCCCGGCGATCATCCCGTGCGCGCCCACGGCGCGGGCCGCGGCCTCGACCTCGGCGTCACTGGCATCGGGGCGTCCGTACGCGATGGCGTCGCGCACCGTGCCGGGGAAGAGATAGGGCTCCTGGGGGACGACGCCGAGGCGGTGCCGGTAGCCGGTGGGGTCGAGCTCGCGCAGGTCGTGGCCGTCGACCCGGACGGCGCCGGAGGACGGGTCGTAGAACCGCGCCACCAGCTTGACGAGCGTGGACTTGCCCGCGCCCGTCTCGCCGACGAACGCGACCGTCTGCCCGGCGGGGATGGTCAGGTCGATGCCGGTCAGCGCCGGTTCCCCGTCGCCGTAGTGGAAGTGCACGCCGTCGAAGGCGATCGCGCCGCTCAGCTCCCGCACCTCGCGCGGCTCGGCGGCCACCGGGGTCGTGGTGGGCTCGCGCAGCAGCCCCTGCACGCGGCCGAGGGAGACCGTCGCCTGCTGGTAGCCGTCGAAGACCTGCGACAGCTGCTGCACGGGCGCGAAGAACAGGTCGATGTAGAGCAGGTACGCCACCAGCGCGCCCGCTGTCAGGGTGCCGTCGCTCACCCGGCCCGCGCCCACGATCAGCACCGCCGCGGACGCGACGGACGACAGCAGCTGGACGAACGGGAAGTAGACCGAGATCAGCCACTGGCCGCGCACCCGCGCCTGCCGGTAGCCGTCGCTGCGCTCGGCGAACCGCCGGGCGCCGGTCTCCTCGCGGCGGAACGCCTGCACGACGCGCAGCCCGGCGACGCTCTCCTGGAGGTCGGCGTTGACGAAGCCCACGCGCTCGCGGGCGAGCTCGTACGCCTTGACGCTCTTCCTGCGGAAGATCACCGTGCCGGCGACCAGCAGCGGCAGGGTCGCGAAGACGACCAGGGCCAGCTCGACGTCGAGGACGAGGAGGGCGACGAGGATGCCGAAGAAGGTGAGGACGGAGACGACGGCGGTGATCAGGCCGGTCTGGAGGAAGGACGACAGGGCGTCCACGTCCGTCGTCATCCGGGTCATGATCTTGCCGGTGAGCTCGCGCTCGTAGTAGTCGAGCCCGAGCCGCTGGAGCTGGGCGAAGATCTTCACGCGCAGGGCGTAGAGCACGCGTTCGCCCGTGCGGCCGGTCAGCCGGGTCTCGGCGACCTGCGCGGCCCACTGTCCGGTCACGACGAGCAGCGCGAGACCGGAGGCGGCCCAGACGGCGCCGAGGGCCATGCGCTGGACGCCCTGGTCGATGCCGTGCCGGATCAGGATGGGCAGCAGCAGGCCCGCCACCGCGTCCACGACCACCAGCAGCAGGCCCAGCGCGAGCGGCGCCCCGAAGCCCCGCAGCAACTGCCGCAGGCCGTACGACTCCTCGGGCCGGGCCGCGCGCTCCTCGTCGACGTCGGGGGTGTCGTCCGCGGGCGGCAGCGCGGCCACCTTGGCGAGCAGCTCCGGGGTGGCGGGCATCCCGGCGATGTCGGGGCTCTCACCGGTGTCCTTGCGGACCCACAGGGACGGCGTGACGCCGTCGACGACCCGGCGCCCGGCACGGGGCGCGGTCGCCACGGGATCCGCGAGGCCGGTGGCCGCCGCCTCCCCGCCGAAGGCGCCCGCGAGGGCCAGGGGTCCGTCGGCCGGGGCGAGGCCCGCGGGGTCCTTCGGCACGCCCGCCAGTTCCTCGGGGTCGGTGAGCAGCTCGCGGTAGAGCGCGCAGCGGCTCTCCAGCTCCTCCGCCGTGCCGATGTCGGCGAGGCGGCCGCCGTCGAGGACGGCGATGCGGTCGGCGAGCGCCAGGGTGGAGGCGCGGTGGGCGATGAGGAGGGTCGTACGGCCCGCCATGACGCCGCGCAGAGCCTCGTGGATCTCGTGCTCCACGCGGGCGTCGACCGCGGAGGTCGCGTCGTCCAGGAGCAGCAGGCGGGGGTCGGTGAGGATGGCGCGGGCGAGGGCCATGCGCTGACGCTGGCCGCCGGAGAGGGTGAGGCCCTGTTCGCCGACCTCCGTGGCGTAGCCGTCGGGCAGCGCGGATATGAAGCCGTCGGCCTGCGCGGCGCGCGCGGCGGCCCGTATCTCCTCGTCGGTGGCGTCGGGGTGCCCGTAGGCGATGTTGTCGCGGATGGAGGCGGAGAAGAGGAAGCTGTCCTCCGGCACGAGCCCGATGGCCGCCCGGAGCGAGGGCAGCGTCAGATCGCGCACATCGTGCCCGCCGACCCGGACCGCGCCGGCGGTGACGTCGTAGAAGCGCGGCAGGAGCAGCGAGACGGTGGACTTGCCGCTGCCGGAGGCGCCGACGACGGCGACGGTCTCGCCGGGCTCGATGCGCAGGGAGAAGTCCGCGAGGACAGGCCGGTCGGGGTCGTAGCCGAAGGTGACGCCGTCGAACTCGACGGTGGCCGGGGCGTCCTCGGGCAGCGTGTGGGCGCCGGGGCGCTCCTCGACGACCGGCTCGGTGTCGATGAGCTCGAAGACGCGCTCCACTCCGGCGCGGGCCTGCTGACCGACCGTCAGCATCATGGTGAGCATCCGGACGGGCCCGACGAGCTGCGAGAGGTAGGTCGAGAAGGCCACGAAGGTGCCGAGGGTGATCTGGCCGCGCGTGGCCATCCAGCCGCCGACGGCCAGCATGGCGACCTGCCCGAGGGCCGGTACGGCCTGGAGGGCCGGGGTGTAGCGGGAGTTGAGCCGCACGGTGCGCAGCCGCCCGGCGAACAGCCTGCGGCTGACCTCGCGCAGCTTCCCCGCCTCCTGCGCCTCCTGGCCGAAGCCCTTGACGACGCGTACGCCGGTGACGGCGCCGTCCACGACGCCCGCGACCGCGGCGGCCTGGCCCTGGGCGTACCAGGTGGCCGGGAAGAGCTTGACGCGGCTGCGCTTCGCCAGGAACCACAGCGCCGGCGCGACGGCCAGGGCGATGACCGTGAGCAGCGGCGAGAGGAAGACCATGACGGCCAGCGAGATCAGGAACAGCAGGATGTTGCCGATCATCATCGGCAGCATGAACAGCAGGCTCTGCACCAGCTGGAGATCACTGGTGCCGCGGCCGACGACCTGCCCGGTGGAGAGCTCGTCCTGGCGTCTGCCGTCGAGCCGGGCTATCGACGCGTACATCTCGGTCCGCAGGTCGTGCTGGACGTCGAGGGCGAGGCGCCCGCCGTAGTAGCGGCGGAGGTAGGTGAGGCCGTAGACGACGACCGCGGCGACGATCAGCAGCGTGGCCCAGGGCGCCAGCGGGCGGTCCTGGGCGCCTATGACGTCGTCGATGATCAGCTTGGGTATGAGGGGGACGAGGGCCATGACGGCCATGCCGACGAGGGAGGACCCGAGCGCGAGCAGCACGGTGCGGCGGTAGCGCCAGCAGTGTCCTGCCAGGCGCCTGGCCCATCCTTGTCCGGTCACTTCCGTCGTTCCCACCCGAGACCTCCCGCTGTCCCCACGTTTCTCGTTCCGGAGGGCCCAACGCGCTGGGCTGCGGATTTCATCCCGCGGCAACATTTGGGTGGGCGGGGGGCGGGGGTTGTCGCCGGTTGCCGCCTGCGGCGGGCTTTTTCCCCGGCCCCGCCCCTTCCCGAAACCGGGGGCAAGCCCCCAGACCCCCGCGACGCGGCGAACCGGCCCGCAGCCGGGGGCCTGGGGCACGCGCCCCTCACACGGCGGAGCCGCACATCAGACGCAGCGGGAAGGGGCGGGGCCGGGGAAGGAAAACCGCCTACGCCCCCGGCAGCCGCACCGTCACCCCGTACAGCCGAGTGACCTGCTTCGGATTCTCGTTGTCGTCGCTGACAAGCAGCAGGCGCAGCCGCCCGCCCGGCGCCCGCCCCACAACCGCCAGCCCCTCGATGTTGTCCAGCAGCGGATTCCGCTGCGGCTGCTTCGCCGTGGCGCCCAGCGAAGGGCACGCCCCGATGTCCGCGACCAGCGTCTTGCGCACCGGCCGCGCACCCGGGCCCGGTCCCGGCAGTGCGGGGACGGCGCTCACATCGCTCGCGCCCCGGAGATCCGCCACATACAGCCGCACCGTATTGCCGGCGCCCGGCGTGAAGCCGCGTTCCAGAACGAGCAGGCGGCCGTCGCCCGCGGCGGTCGCCTCGGAGACGCCGAGTCCCGCGTCGACGGGGTAGGCGAACTGCCGGGAGAGGCGGAATTCCCCGCCACCGTGCCGCTGCCAGCTCTGGAAGCGTACGAGCGGGTGGCCGGCGGCGTCCGGGCCGTCGCCGGTGAGCGGGGCCTCCATGGACGCCACGAGGGTGCGGCCGCCGGGCTGGAGGGCGAGGCCCTCGAAGGTGAGGTTGGGCCGGCCGCGCCCGGCCGGGGCGACCCGCAGGGCGCCGGGGACGGGCAGCCGGCCGAGGAGCTTGCCGGAGGGGGCGTAGCGGCGGACCGACGGTTCGGTCTCGGAGGTGATCAGGCGGCTGCCGTCGCGGTCGACGACGAGCGCCTCGGAGTCGAGCTCGGCGCCCCTCTCGTCCGCCAGCGGCACGACCCGCACCGGCTTGGCCGTAGGCCCTTTCCGTACGTCCAGGGAGAACAGCCGCGACCGGTCGGAGAGGGCGGCGACCGTGCCGTCCCGGTCGACGGCGAGCGCCGAGAGGTTGCCCACTGCCGTGCCCTGGAATGTCGTCTTGTCGAGTCCGTCGGAGAACCCGTCGATCCGGGCGTACGGCGAGCAGGCGCGCGACGCGCCGTCCGCCTGCGACCGCGCCTGCGCCGGCCCGGCGACGGTCAGGCCGGCGGCCACCGTCAGCACGGCGGTGGCGGCGGCGAAGACGGGTCGGACGCGCACGGGCGGGCCTCCTGGGACTCGAACAGGCTTCGGCTGCTGTCGACGGTAGAGGCCCTGGTGCGGGGCGGGAGGCGGGTTGCCGGAACTCGCGGTGAACGTCCGGTTCACATCCCGGGGACGAGCTCCAGCAGCAGGTCGATGAGCTTGATGCCGACGAACGGCGCGACGAGGCCGCCCAGTCCGTACACGCTCAGGTTGCGCCGCAGCAGCGCGTGCGCGGTGGAGGGGACGTAGCGGACGCCGCGCAGGGCGAGCGGGATCAGGGCGACGATGACGAGCGCGTTGAAGATGATCGCCGAGGCGATGGCCGAGGTGGAGCTGTGCAGGCCCATGACGTTGAGCTTCTCCAGGCCCTCGTAGCCGGCGACCCCGCCGAACATCGCCGGGACGATCGCGAAGTACTTCGCCACGTCGTTGCAGATGGAGAAGGTGGTGAGCGCGCCGCGGGTGATGAGCAGCTGCTTGCCCACCTCGACGATGTCGATCAGCTTGGTGGGGCTGGAGTCCAGGTCGACCATGTTCCCGGCCTCCTTGGCGGCGGAGGTGCCGGTGTTCATGGCGACGCCGACGTCCGCCTGGGCGAGGGCCGGGGCGTCGTTGGTGCCGTCGCCGGTCATGGCGACGAGGTTGCCGCCCGCCTGTTCCTCCCGGATGCGGGCCAGCTTCTGCTCGGGCGTGGCCTCGGCCAGGAAGTCGTCGACCCCCGCCTCGGCGGCGATGGCCCTGGCGGTCAGCGGGTTGTCACCGGTGATCATGACGGTCTTGATGCCCATGCTGCGCAGGGCGGCGAAGCGCTCGGCGATGCCGGGCTTGACGATGTCCTTGAGGTGGACGGCGCCCAGGACGCGGGCGCCGTCGCGGTCCTCGACGGCGACGAGCAGGGGCGTGCCGCCGCCCGCCGCGATGGAGTCGACGATCCGGCGGGTGTCCTCGGGCACGTGGCCGCCACGGCGGGTCACCCACTGGACGACCGCGTTGCCCGCCCCCTTGCGGATACGCAGGAAGTCGCCCTCGAAGGCGAAGTCGACACCGCTCATCCGGGTCTGCGCGGAGAACGGCACGAAGCGGCCGTGGGTGAAGTCCCCGCTGTGGTGGTGGATGCCGTACTGCTCGGCGAGCGCGACGATGGAGCGGCCCTCGGGCGTCTCGTCGGAGAGCGAGGACAACTGGGCCGCGTCCGCGAGGAGTTCGTGCGCCATCCCCTGGACGGGCACGAAGGCGGTCGCCTGCCGGTTGCCGAAGGTGATGGTGCCCGTCTTGTCCAGCAGCAGGGTGTTGACGTCGCCCGCGGCCTCGACGGCACGGCCCGAGAGGGCGAGGACGTTGCGCTGCACCAGCCGGTCCATGCCCGCGATGCCGATCGCGGAGAGCAGCGCGCCGATCGTGGTGGGGATCAGCGTCACCAGCAGCGCGACCAGCACGGTGATCGTCTGCGGGGCGCCCGCCCAGTCGGCCATGGGCTGGAGCGAGACCACGGCCAGGATGAAGATCACGGTGAGCGAGGCGAGCAGGATGTTCAGCGCCAGCTCGTTGGGGGTCTTCTGCCTGCTGGTGCCCTCGACCAGGGCGATCATGCGGTCGAGGAAGGTGTGGCCGGGGCGGGAGGTGATCCGTACGACGATCCGGTCCGACAGCACCGTCGTACCGCCCGTCACGCCCGAACGGTCGCCGCCCGCCTCCCGGATGACCGGCGCGGACTCGCCCGTGATCGCCGACTCGTCCACGGCGGCGACCCCGTCGACGATCTCGCCGTCGCCCGGCACGGTGCCGCCCGCCTCGACGACCACGACGTCCTGCGGGCGCAGGTCGGTCGCGGGGACGTCCCGCTCCTCCCAGTCACGGTGATCCAGGCCCACGTGCCATCTGTTCAGCCGGCGGGCCACGATCGTCGACCGCGTCCGGCGCAGCGACTCCGCCTGTGCCTTGCCACGGCCCTCCGCGACGGCCTCGGCGAGGTTGGCGAAGACGACGGTGAGCCAGAGCCAGCCGCTGATCAGCCAGGTGAAGACGGAGGGGTCAAGCACGGCGGAGAGCGTGGTGAGGACCGAGCCGACCTCGACCACGAACATCACGGGGTTCCTGACCATCACCCGCGGGTGCAGCTTCCGGACGGCGTCCGGCAGGGACGCGATCAGCTGCTTGAGGTCGACGGCACCGCCCGCGACGGCCCGGTGCCTGCGCCGCTGCCCGACGACGGTGGGCGGGGTGGTGTCCTGCTGAGGGGCCAGGTGCAGCATCAGGGGCCTTCGGGTGAGGTGAACGATCACCTCACCCAACCGGCCGGGCGGGGGCCGCGCCGACGCCCTGACGGGCCCTTGTCGCCGAAGGGCACGGGCCTGACGGGGCCTTGACGCGGCCGCCCCCGGCGCGTCGCGTCAGCCCCGGGCGGCCGCGATCTGCCGGGACATGATCGTCGTCAGCTCGTACGCCGTGTGGGACGCCGCCACGGAGGTGATCTCCGCGTGGTCGTAGGCGGGGGCCACCTCGACCAGGTCCGCGGAGACGAGGTTGCAGGAGGACAGGCCGCGGATGATCTCCAGCAGCTCGCGGGAGGTCAGGCCGCCCGCCTCCGGGGTGCCGGTGCCGGGGGCGTGGGCCGGGTCCAGGACGTCGATGTCGATGGAGATGTACAGCGGGCGGTCGCCGACGCGCTGGCGCAGCTGGTCGGCGATCTCGTCGACCCCGCGGCGCATCACGTCGGCGGAGGTGACGATGCCGAAGCCCATCTTCTCGTCGTCGGTGAGGTCCTTCTTGCCGTACAGCGGGCCGCGCGTGCCGACGTGGGACAGCGCCTCGGTGTCGAGGATGCCCTCCTCGACGGCGCGGCGGAACGGCGTGCCGTGGGTGTACTCGGCGCCGAAGTAGGTGTCCCAGGTGTCCAGATGCGCGTCGAAGTGCAGCAGCGCCACCGGGCCGTGCTTCTTGGCGACCGAGCGCAGCAGCGGCAGCGCGATGGTGTGGTCGCCGCCCAGGGTCATCATCCGGGCACCGGTGCCGAGCAGGTCGTCGGCCGCGGCCTCGATGGTCTCGACGGCCTCGTTGATGTCGAACGGGTTCGCGGCGATGTCACCGGCGTCGGCGACCTGCGCGAGCGCGAAGGGGGAGGCGTCCTGGGCCGGGTTGTACGGGCGCAGGAGGCGGGACGCCTCACGGATGGCGTTGCCGCCGAAGCGGGCGCCCGGCCGGTAGGAGACGCCGGTGTCGAAGGGCACGCCCACCACGGCGACGTCGGCGGTGCCGACCTCGTCCAGGCGCGGCAGGCGGGCGAAGGTCGCCGGGCCCGCGTAGCGCGGGATCCGGGAGGAGTCGACGGGGCCGCGCGGTTCACGGGTGGCGGGGGTGCTCATACGGGAGCCTCTCGAAATCACGGACGCGTCACGGTCGGACCAACGTCGGGGCGGCGGCTGCGGACGTACCCGAGGGTAGGCAGGGCGGCGGGTTCCGCACATGTACGTACTGAAGGATCCGGCACCGCCATATGGACATCACGTCCATCGCGAGGCCGTCGGGGGAGAGAATGAGCCGTATGCCGATACCGAGCCGTGCCGAACTGATCGACCACCTTGTCCGTACGCGCGTCGCGGGCTCCGTGGCGACCCCGCGCGAGAACAACCTCGACCACTACCGCAAGCTCGCGGCCGGCGACCGGCGCCACTGGCTGGGCCTGGAGCTGGGCGACCGCTGGACGGACGAGCAGGACGTGCTGGCCGTGATGGCGGAGCGCTGCGGCGTCAGCGACGACCTCGGCCACCGCTCGGGCCAGGACACGATCGACCCGGAGCTGACGGTCGACGGGCTGGAGCGGATGGCGGCGCTGCTGCGCAAGGCGGCCGAGGGGCGGCAGCGGGTGCTGCTGGCGACCGGCCACCCGGGCGGCCTGCTGGACGTGCACCACACGACGGCGAAGGCGCTGCGCGCGGCGGGCTGCGAGATCGTCCGGATCCCGGGCGGGCTGCGGGCGGACGAGGGCGTGGTCTGCCAGTTCGCGGACGTCGCCCTCTTCGAGGGCGGCGCGACGCTGTGGCACACGCACTCCCCCGCGCCGATGGCCACGGTCCTCGACGCCCTCGCCCGGGAGGGCCGCCCGCTGCCCGATCTGGTCGTCGCCGACCACGGCTGGGCGGGCTGCGCGGCGCAGCGCGGCATCGACGCGGTGGGCTACGCGGACAGCAACGACCCGGCGCTCTTCCTGGCGGAGGCGGAGGGGACGCTGAGGGTGGCCGTGCCGATGGACGACCACGTGGTGGATCCGCGGTTCTACGAGCCGATGACGGCGTATCTGCTGAACGCGGCGGGGCTGCCGGTGCCGGCGTAGGCCGGCCGGAGCCTCGGAGCTTCCGCCGCCCGGGGCCGGGGGCCGGCCACAGCCTCTGTCGCCCGCCGCCCGAGGCCGGCCGGAGCCCGAAGTCGGCGGAGCTTCCGCCGACCGGGACCTGAGGCCGGTCGAAGCCTCCGTCACCAGGGGCCAGGGGCCAGGGGCCAGCCGGAGCCTCCGTCACCCGGAGCCTGAGGCCGGTCCGAGCCCGAGGCCGGTCGAAGCCTCCGTCGGCCGGAGCCTGGGGCCGGCCGGAGCCCGAAGTCGGCGGAGCCTCCGTCGGCCGGAGCCCGCGGGCGCACCCCGCGTCAGCCGGAACAAGCCCGTCCGGCGCTTGAGGACACGCGGCGCAGCCGCGTCAGGGGGCCCGGGGCCTGCCCCGGGCGGAGGCTAAGCCTGCCCCGCCCCGCCGCCCCGCGGCGGACGCGGCACCCGCACCAGGCCCTCCTGGATCACCGACACCGCCAGCGCGCCGGTCTCCGTGAAGATGCGGCCGCGCGCCAGGCCGCGCCCGCCGGAGGAGGTCGGGCTCTCCTGGTCGTAGAGCAGCCACTCGTCCGCCCGGAACGGCCGGTGGAACCACATCGCGTGGTCCAGGCTCGCCCCGACGACGTCTCCGACGGCCCAGCCGCCGCGCCCGTGCGCGAGCAGCACGGAGTCCAGGAGCGTCATGTCGGAGACGTAGGTCGCCAGGCAGATGTGCAGCAGCGGATCGTCCGCCAGTTTGCCGTTCGTCCGGAACCAAACCTGCGACTTCGGTTCGCGGGGCTCCCCCACCTTGCCGAACGGCGGCTCCTCCGCGTAGCGCAGGTCGACCGCCGCGCGGGCGTCCAGCAGCCGGTCGAGCAGCCGCGGGTCGGCGAAGCGGTGCGCGTGGCGGGGCAGCATCTCGGCCGCGGTGGGCAGGGAGAGCGGGTCCGGCGCGGCCGGCATCGGCTCCTGGTGCTCCAGCCCCTCCTCGTGCGCCTGGAAGGACGCGGAGAGGTGGAAGATCGGCTGGCCGTGCTGGACCGCGACGACCCGGCGGGTGGTGAAGGACCGCCCGTCGCGGATGCGGTCGACGCTGTAGACGATGGGCACCTCGGGGTCGCCGGGGCGCAGGAAGTAGGAGTGCAGGGAGTGCGGGAGCCGGTCCCCGGGGACCGTCCGCCCGGCGGCGACCAGGGCCTGGGCGGCGACCTGCCCGCCGAAGACGCGCGGCACCAGCGAGGGGCGGCTGGTGCCGCGGAAGATGTCCCGCTCGATCTGCTCGGGGTCGAGGACGGAGAGCAGGTCGTCCAGGGGTGTAAGGGGCTCGTTCATGGGCGTCTGGGGCTTACCGGCCCTACAGGCCCATGGACTTGGCGATGATGGAGCGCATGACCTCGCTCGTACCGCCGTAGATCCGGCTGACGCGGGTGTCCGCGTACAGGCGGGCGATGGGGTACTCCATCATGTAGCCGTAGCCGCCGTGCAGTTGGAGGCACTTGTCGATGACGACGGCGGCGCGCTCGGTGGTGAAGAGCTTCGCGGAGGCGGCGTCGGCGGCGGTCAGCTCGCCCGCGTCGTGGGCCTCCAGGGCGCGGTCCACGACCGCCTCCATGGCGTCGACCTCGGCCTTGCAGTCGGCGAGCACGAACTTGGTGTTCTGGAAGGCCGCGACGGACTGTCCGAAGACGGTGCGGTCCTTCACGTACGCCTTGGCGAACCCGACGGCCGCGGCGGACTGGGCGTACGCGCCGACGGCGATGTAGAGACGCTCCTGCGGGAGGTTGTGGCCGAGGTAGCCGAACGCCTTGCCCTCCTCGCCGAGGAGATCCTCCACGGGCACCTTGACGTCGGTGAAGGAGAGTTCGGCGGTGTCGGAGGCGTGCAGGCCGAGCTTCTCCAGCTTGCGGCCGACGGCGTAGCCCTCGGAGTTCGTGTCGACGACGAGGATGGAGATGCCCGCGCGGCGGTCCTCGGGGGTGGGCGGCGCGGTGCGGGCGCAGACGAGCACCCGGTCGGCGAGCACGCCGCCGGTGATGAAGGTCTTCGCGCCGTTGAGGACGTAGTGCGTGCCGTCCTCGGAGAGCTTCGCGGTGGTCTTCATGCCGGCCAGGTCGGAGCCGGTGCCCGGCTCGGTCATGGCGATGGCGGTCATCATGTCGCCGGAGACGAAGGACGGCAGCCAGCGCCGCTTCTGCTCCTCGGTCGCGTACTTCAGGATGTAGGGCAGGCACAGCGCGGTGTGCACGCTGCTGCCGCCGAAGCTGACGCCGGCGCGGGCGCACTCCTCGGTGACGACGGCGTGGAACTTGAAGCTGTGCTCACCGGCGCCGCCGTATTCCTCGGGCACCTCGATGCCGAAGACGCCCAGCTCGCCGAGCTTCTTGTAGAACTCGCGCGGCGCCGCACCGGCTTCACGCCACTGCTCGTAGTACGGCACGACCTCCGCGGCGATGAAGTCGCGGATCGTCTCCCGGAACGCCTCGTGGTCCTCGCCGTACACGGTCCGACGCATGGCCATCCCCCAGTCTGCGTGTCACTAAGCGCTTGCTCAGGGGCGAAGTTACCCGGCGGTCATCGGGACTGTCCAGGGGTCGGCTTCCCGTTCTCGCGGGCGGGCGAGCCCTCCGAGAGGGCGGCGAGAGCGCCCAGCGCCAGGCGGCGCAGCAGGGCGGCGGTGGCCGCGCGGCCGGGGAGCGCGCCGGGGCGGCCGAGGTGGGGTGTGGAGTTGAGCAGGCCGAAGACGGCGTGGACGGCGGCGCGGGCCTCGGCCTCCTGGGCGTGCGGGTGCAGCCCGCGGACGACGTCGACCCACAGCTCCACGTACTGCCGCTGGAGGGAGCGCACCTGCTTGCGGTCGGCGTCGCGCAGCTGGCCCAGCTCACGGTCGTGGAGGGTGATCAGCGCGCGGTCGTCGAGGGCGAAGTCGATGTGGCCGTCGATGAGCGAGTCCAGCACGGCGGCAGCCCCGGCGCCCGCCGCGACGGCCTCGGCCACCCGCTCGCGGCCGCCCGCGAAGAGCCGCTCGCTGATGCCCACCAGCAGCTCGGCGAGCATCGCGTCCTTGCCCGCGAAGTGGCGGTAGAGACCGGGCCCGCTGATGCCGACGGCCGCCCCTATCTCGTCGACGCCGACGCCGTGGAAGCCGCGCTCGGCGAAGAGGCGGGCGGCCTCCTGGAGGATCTGCGCCCGGCGGTTGGAGGCGGCCGGGGTGCGGGTCGGTGCGTTGTTCACAAAATCGATTCTAGACAGCGGCGTTAGTGGTCGTTAACCTGGAGACAGTGTGTTAACGCTCATTAACCGAGCAAGGGAGCTCGAGCACATGCAGCAGGCACCGGTGCTGGGGAGCACCGCGGACCCCGCGTCCGATTCCTGGCGGACCAACGAGGCGGCGCACCGCGAGCTGTCCGCGGGGCTGCGGGAGCGGCTCGCCGCGGCGCGGCTGGGCGGCGGCGAGAAGGCCCGGGCGCGGCACACCGCGCGCGGCAAGCTGCTGCCGCGCGACCGGGTCGACGCCCTGCTGGACCCGGGGTCGCCGTTCCTGGAGCTCGCGCCGCTGGCGGCCGAGGGGATGTACGGCGGGGCCGCCCCGGCGGCGGGCGTGATCGCGGGGATCGGCCGGGTGTCCGGGCGCGAGACGATGATCGTCGCCAACGACGCCACCGTCAAGGGCGGCACGTATTACCCGATGACGGTGAAGAAGCACCTGCGCGCCCAGGAGATCGCCCTGGAGAACCGGCTGCCGTGCCTGTATCTGGTGGATTCCGGCGGCGCCTTCCTGCCCATGCAGGACGAGGTCTTCCCCGACCGCGACCACTTCGGCCGGATCTTCTACAACCAGGCGCGGATGTCCGGCGCGGGCATCCCGCAGATCGCCGCGGTCCTGGGCTCGTGCACGGCCGGCGGCGCCTACGTGCCCGCGATGAGCGACGAGGCGGTCATCGTGCGCGGCCAGGGCACGATCTTCCTCGGCGGTCCGCCGCTGGTGAAGGCCGCCACCGGTGAGGTCGTCACGGCGGAGGAGCTGGGCGGCGGCGAGGTCCACTCCAAGGTCTCCGGCGTCACCGACCACCTCGCCGAGGACGACGCGCACGCCCTGCGGATCGTGCGGACGATCGTCTCCACGCTGCCGGAGCGTGGGGCGCCGCCCTGGCCGGTGGAGCCGGTGGAGGAGCCCAAGGCCGACCCCGCGGGGCTCTACGGCGCGGTCCCGGTCGACTCCCGCACGCCCTATGACGTGCGGGAGGTCATCGCGCGCGTGGTGGACGGCTCGCGGTTCGCGGAGTTCAAGGCCGAGTTCGGGCAGACCCTGGTGACCGGCTTTGCCCGGATCCACGGCCACCCGGTGGGCATCGTCGCCAACAACGGCATCCTCTTCTCGGAGTCCGCCCAGAAGGGCGCGCACTTCATCGAGCTGTGCGACCAGCGCGGCATCCCCCTGGTCTTCCTCCAGAACATCTCGGGCTTCATGGTCGGCCGGCAGTACGAGGCGGGCGGCATCGCCAAGCACGGCGCGAAGATGGTGACGGCGGTCGCCTGCGCCCGTGTCCCCAAGCTGACGGTCGTCATCGGCGGGTCGTACGGCGCGGGCAACTACTCGATGTGCGGGCGCGCCTATTCGCCGCGCTTCCTGTGGATGTGGCCCAACGCCAAGATCTCCGTGATGGGCGGCGAGCAGGCCGCGTCCGTCCTCGCCACCGTCAAGCGCGATCAGCTGGAAGCGCGCGGCGAGGAGTGGAGCGCCGAGGAGGAGGACGCCTTCCGCGCCCCGATCCGCGAGCAGTACGAGACGCAGGGCAGCGCCTATTACGCCACCGCGCGGCTGTGGGACGACGGCGTCATCGACCCGCTGGAGACCCGTCAGGTGCTGGGCCTGGCGCTGACGGCCTGTGCCAACGCCCCGCTGGGTGAGCCCGGCTACGGCGTCTTCCGGATGTGAGGCGGAGCATGTTCGACACTGTCCTTGTCGCCAACCGAGGCGAGATCGCCGTACGGGTCATCCGTACGCTGCGCGCGCTCGGCATCCGCTCCGTCGCCGTCTTCAGCGACGCGGACGCCGACGCCCGGCACGTACGGGAGGCCGACACGGCCGTGCGGATCGGCCCGGCGGCCGCCGCCGAGAGCTATCTGTCGATCGAGCGGCTGCTGGAAGCGGCCCGCAGGACGGGCGCGCAGGCCGTCCACCCCGGCTACGGCTTCCTCGCCGAGAACGCGGCCTTCGCGCGGGCCTGCGCGGACGCGGGCCTGGCCTTCATCGGCCCGCCCGCCGAGGCGATCTCGCTCATGGGCGACAAGATCCGCGCGAAGGAGACGGTCGAGGCGGCGGGCGTGCCCGTCGTCCCCGGTTCCTCGGGCAGCGGGCTGAGCGATGCCGAACTGGCCGCCGCGGCACACGAGATCGGCATGCCGGTCCTGCTGAAGCCCTCCGCGGGCGGCGGCGGCAAGGGCATGCGGCTCGTGCGCGACGCGGCGCTGCTGGGCGAGGAGATCGCCGCCGCGCGGCGCGAGGCGCGCGGCTCCTTCGGTGACGACACGCTGCTGGTCGAGCGCTGGGTCGACCGCCCCCGGCACATCGAGATCCAGGTGCTCGCTGACGGCCACGGCAATGTCATCCACCTCGGGGAGCGCGAGTGCTCGCTCCAGCGCCGCCACCAGAAGATCATCGAGGAGGCGCCGTCCCCGCTGCTGGATCCGGCCACACGCGCGGCGATGGGCGAGGCGGCCGTCCAGGCCGCGCGCTCGTGCGGCTATACGGGCGCGGGCACGGTGGAGTTCATCGTGCCGGGCGACGACCCCGCCTCGTACTACTTCATGGAGATGAACACCCGCCTCCAGGTCGAGCACCCCGTCACCGAGCTGATCACCGGGCTGGACCTGGTGGAGTGGCAGGTGCGGGTCGCCGCGGGCGAGCGGCTGGGCATCACCCAGGAGGACGTGACCCTGACCGGACACGCGGTCGAGGCCCGCATCTGCGCGGAGACCGCGCGGGTCAGTGGTGACCGCGTCGACTTCCTGCCGTCGGCGGGCACGGTGCGGCTGCTGCGCGAGCCCGCGGGCGAGGGCGTGCGGGTCGACTCGGGCCTCTCCGAGGGCACGGAGGTCGGCACCTCCTACGACCCGATGCTCGCCAAGGTCATCGCCTACGGCCCCGACCGGGCGACGGCGCTGCGACGGCTGCGCGCGGCCCTGGCGGAGACGGTGGTGCTGGGCGTCGACACCAACGCGGGCTTCCTGCGGCGGCTGCTGGCGCACCCGGCGGTGGTCGCGGGCACGCTGGACACGGGCCTGGTCGACCGGGACGCGGCGGCGCTCGTACGGTCCGCGGTGCCCGAGGAGGTGTACGCGGCGGGCGCGCTGCTGCGGCAGGCGGCGCTGGAGCCGGGCGACGCGGCCGCCGGGGCCTGGACGGACCCCTTCTCCCTGCCGACCGGCTGGCGGCTGGGCGGCGAACCGGCCTGGACGGTCCACCACTTCCGGGTGCCGGGCCAGGAGCCGGTCACGGCCCGGGTCCGCGGCATGGGAACGGCGACGGAGATCGCCCTGGAGGGCGCGGCTCCGGAAGGCGGTACGAGTACCCCGGCCCGGCTGGTCCGGCTCGGCGACGCCGTCCTCACGCTCGAACTGGACGCCCTGACCCACCGCTTCACCCACGCCCCCGCCCCGGAGGGCACCTGGCTCGGGCGCGACGGCGACGCCTGGCTCGTGCGCAAGCACGACCCCGTGGACGCGCGCGGCGGCGCGAGCGCGGCCGGCGCCGACACCCTCACCGCCCCCATGCCCGGCACCGTCACCGTCGTGAAGGCCGCCGTGGGGGACGAGGTCTCCGCCGGGCAGAGCCTCCTCGTCGTCGAGGCGATGAAGATGGAGCACGTCATCGCCGCCCCGCACGACGGCACCGTCACCGAGCTGGACGTCCAGGCCGGCGCCACCGTCGCCATGGACCAGGTCCTGGCCGTCGTCACCCCGGCCGTCGTCACCCCCGCGGAGGAGTCATGATCGAGGGACTGCCGATGACCGTGCCGGAGCCCGGTCTCCCGGCGCGCGTGCGGATCCACGAGGTGGGCCCGCGCGACGGCCTGCAGAACGAGAAGGCGGTCGTGCCGGTCGAGGTGAAGGCGGAGTTCATCCGCCGCCTCGCCGCGGCCGGGCTCGGCACCGTGGAGGCGACGAGCTTCGTGCACCCCAAGTGGGTGCCCCAGCTGGCCGACTCCGAGCAGCTGGTGCCGATGCTGGACGGCGTGCCGGCCCGCCTGCCCGTCCTGGTGCCCAACGCGCGCGGCCTGGACCGCGCGCTCGCCCTGGGCGTCCGGGAGATCGCCGTCTTCGGCAGCGCCACCGAGTCGTTCGCGAAGGCCAATCTCAACCGCACGGTGGACGAGTCCCTGGAGATGTTCGCCCCGGTCGTCGCCACGGCCCGCGAGGCGGGCGCGCGGGTGCGCGGCTATCTGTCCATGTGCTTCGGCGACCCCTGGGAAGGGGCCGTCCCCGTCGGGCAGGTGGTGCGGGTCGCCCGCCGCCTGCTGGACCTCGGCTGTGACGAGCTGAGCCTCGGCGACACGATCGGCGTGGCGACGCCGGGCCACGTCACCGCGCTGCTGACCGCGTTGAACGGCGCCGGGCTGCCGACCGACCGGCTCGCCGTGCACTTCCACGACACGTACGGCCAGGCGCTCGCGAACACCCTCGCGGCGCTCCGGCACGGCGTGACCACGGTCGACGCCTCCGCGGGCGGCCTCGGCGGCTGCCCGTACGCCAAGAGCGCGACGGGCAATCTCGCCACCGAGGATCTCGTCTGGATGCTCGACGGCCTCGGTGTCGACACCGGGGTCGATCTCGGCCTGCTCACCGCCACCAGCGTGTGGATGGCCGGCCGGCTGGGCCGGCCCAGTCCGTCCCGCACCGTCCGCGCCCTCTCCCACCAGGAGCCCTGAGCCATGTCGCTGGACCACCGCCTCTCCCCCGAGCACGAGGAACTCCGCCGCACCGTCGAGGAGTTCGCGCACGACGTCATCGCGCCGAAGATCGGCGACTTCTACGAGCGCCACGAGTTCCCGTACGAGATCGTGCGGGAGATGGGCCGCATGGGCCTGTTCGGACTGCCCTTCCCCGAGGAGTACGGCGGGATGGGCGGTGACTATCTGGCGCTCGGGCTCGTCCTGGAGGAGCTGGCCCGGGTCGACTCCTCGGTGGCGATCACCCTGGAGGCCGGGGTGTCGCTGGGCGCGATGCCGGTCTTCCGCTTCGGCACGGAGGAGCAGAAGCGGGAGTGGCTGCCCAAGCTGTGCTCCGGCGAGATGCTGGGCGCCTTCGGGCTGACGGAGCCGGGCGCCGGCTCGGACGCGGGCGGCACCCGCACCACCGCGCGGCTGGACGAGGCCACGGACGAGTGGGTGATCAACGGCACCAAGTGCTTCATCACCAACTCCGGCACCGACATCACCGGCCTGGTCACCGTCACCGCCGTCACCGGCCGCAAGCCCGACGGCAAGCCGCTGATCTCCTCGATCATCGTGCCGTCCGGGACGCCCGGCTTCACCGTCGCCGCCCCGTACTCCAAGGTCGGCTGGAACGCCTCGGACACCCGGGAGCTGTCGTTCTCCGACGTACGCGTGCCGAGGGCGAACCTGCTGGGCGAGGAGGGGCGCGGCTACGCCCAGTTCCTGCGGATCCTGGACGAGGGCCGGATCGCGATCTCCGCGCTGGCGACCGGCCTGGCGCAGGGCTGTGTGGACGAGTCGGTGAAGTACGCCAGGGAGCGCGAGGCGTTCGGCCGCCCGATCGGCGCGAACCAGGCGATCCAGTTCAAGATCGCCGATATGGAGATGCGGGCGCACACGGCCCGGATCGCCTGGCGGGACGCGGCGTCGCGGCTGGTGCACGGCGAGCCTTTCAAGAAGGAGGCGGCGCTCGCGAAGCTGTACTCCTCGGAGATCGCGGTGACCAACGCGCGCGAGGCCACCCAGATCCACGGCGGCTACGGCTTCATGAACGAATACCCGGTGGCCCGCATGTGGCGCGACTCCAAGATCCTGGAGATCGGCGAGGGCACGAGCGAGGTCCAGCGCATGCTGATCGCCCGGGAGCTGGGTCTGTAAGCGGCCCCCGGAGAAGAACCGGAACACCGTTCCGCCCCGGATCCGGCCCCCGGCGGCCCGGCTCCGGGGCGGATCTCTGTCAAGATCACCGATCTGTCCCCAAAGAGCGCTTTCCACCGCTTGGCCGCTTCCACCCTCCTCCTTGCCCGATATCGGGCAGAATTCTTGCGAAACGTCGCGGCACCCCGCAGTATCGACGGGTGCTCGAACGCCGTACTTCCCATGACGACCTGGTGGATCACCTGGTGCGCAGCACGCCGCTTCAGCGCGGCGAGGCCGCCCGGGTGGTCCTGGACGTCCTGGCGTACTTCGACGAGACGACCGAGGCGTTCGTCCGCCGCCGCCACCGCGAGCTGCAGTCCGGCGGGCTGCGCAACGCGGAGATCTTCGAGCGGATCTCGGCGGAGCTGCCGCACCGCGCGGTGGCGCCACCCGAACTCTCGCTGCGGCAGCTGCGCCGCATCGTCTACGGCTGATCACGGCGGCTCCTGCCGTCGTCGAGCATCACCGAACTTCGCCTGGGAGGGCTCACTATGTGCGGAATCGTCGGATATATCGGTAAGCGCGATGTCGCTCCGCTGCTGCTGGAGGGCCTCCAGCGCCTGGAGTACCGCGGTTACGACTCCGCCGGCATCGCCCTGCACGCCGGCGGCAAGGCCGGCGGCCTGAAGACCGCCAAGGCCAAGGGCCGCGTCCGCGAGCTGGAGGCGCGCCTGCCCAAGCGCTTCGCGGGCAGCACGGGCATCGCCCACACCCGCTGGGCCACCCACGGCGCCCCGAACGACGTCAACGCCCACCCGCACGTGGACGCCGAGGAGAAGGTCGCCGTCGTCCACAACGGCATCATCGACAACGCCTCGGACCTGCGTGCCCGGCTGACCGCCGACGGCGTCGTCTTCCTCTCCGACACCGACACCGAGGTCCTCGCCCACCTCGTCGCCCGCTCCCAGGCCGCGACGCTGGAGGAGAAGGTCCGCGAGGCGCTGCGGCACATCGAGGGCACGTACGGCATCGCCGTGCTGCACGCCGACTTCCCGGACCGCATCGTCGTCGCCCGCAACGGCTCGCCCGTCGTGCTGGGCATAGGCGAGAAGGAGATGTTCGTCTCCTCCGACGTCGCCGCACTGGTGAGCCACACCCGCCAGGTCGTCACCCTCGACGACGGCGAGATGGCCACCCTGAAGGCCGACGAGTACCGCACGTACACCACCGAGGGCTCGGCCACCTCGGCCCAGCCGACCACCGTGGAGTGGGAGGCCGAGTCGTACGACATGGGCGGCCACGACACGTACATGCACAAGGAGATCCACGAGCAGGCCGACGCCGTGGACCGCGCGCTGCGCGGCCGCATCGACGACCGCTTCTCCACCGTGCACCTGGGCGGCCTCAACCTCGACGCCCGGGACGCGCGCGCCGTGCGCCGGGTGAAGATCCTCGGCTGCGGCACCTCCTACCACGCGGGCCAGATCGGCGCCCAGATGATCGAGGAGCTCGCGCGGATCCCCTCCGACGCCGAGCCCGCCTCGGAGTTCCGCTACCGCAACCCGGTCGTGGACCCCGACACCCTCTACATCGCGGTGTCCCAGTCCGGTGAGACCTACGACGTCCTCGCCGCCGTGCAGGAGCTCAAGCGCAAGGGCGCCCGCGTCCTGGGCCTGGTGAACGTGGTCGGCTCGGCGATCGCCCGCGAGACCGACGGCGGCATCTACGTCCACGCCGGCCCCGAGGTCTGCGTCGTCTCCACCAAGTGCTTCACCAACATGGTGGTCTCCTTCGGGCTGCTCGCCCTGCACCTGGGCCGCATCCGCGACCTGTCCGTCGCCGACGGCAAGCGGATCATCGAGGGCCTGCGCAAGCTGCCCGCCCAGATCGCCGAGATCCTGGCGAACGAGGCGGAGATCGAGAAGCTGGCCGGGGAGTACGCGGACGCCAAGTCGATGATGTTCATCGGCCGGGTGCGCGGCTACCCCGTCGCCCGTGAGGCGTCGCTGAAGCTCAAGGAGGTCTCGTACATCCACGCCGAGGCGTACCCCGCCTCCGAGCTGAAGCACGGCCCGCTGGCGCTGATCGAGCCCGCGATGCCGACCGTGGCGATCGTGCCGGACGACGAGCTGCTGGAGAAGAACCGCGCCGCGCTGGAGGAGATCAAGGCCCGCAGCGGCCGCATCCTCGCCGTCGCGCACCAGGTGCAGGAGAAGGCCGACCACACGATCGTGGTGCCGAAGAACGAGGACGAGCTGGACCCGATCCTCATGGGCATCCCGCTCCAGCTGCTGGCCTACTACACGGCGAAGGCCATGGGCCGCGACATCGACAAGCCGCGCAACCTGGCGAAGTCCGTCACCGTCGAGTAGTGACCCCCGGGGCCCTCGGGCCCCTTCAGACCGGTCCTGCCGCACCTGTCCTGCGGCGGGTCCGGGACAGCCCTCCCCACGCGTGCCACCCGTCCGCGCGGGGAGGGCTGTCTCCCCTTGCCGGCGGCACTCTCCCGCCGGCGGACGCCGCCGGTTCCGGGAACCGTCACCTCCCGTCCGGCAGCACGTCACCGCCCCGATTCCTACCCGCCACCGGGGCCGTAGCCACCCCTACGCGCGGGTAGATTCATGAGCCGTCAAACGCGCGGTACGGGATCATGCCCCGGACGGGCGACGGGAGTTGACGTGGCCAGGGTCAGGGTCAGGGGATGACGACGACCGGCCGCTGCGCGCGCCGCGCCAGCCGCCCCGCGACCGAGCCGAAGATGCGGCCGACCAGACCGTGGGTGGAGCCGACGACGATCGCGTCCGCCGCGTACTCCCGGCCGACCTCCTCCAGTTCGTGACAGATGTCGCCACCGCGCTCGACGAGGATCCACGGCACCTCGGACAGATGGTCCGCACAGGCCAGTTCGAGGCCCAGGACCTCGGTGCGGTGGTCCGGGACGTCCACGAAGACCGGCGGCTCACAGCCCGCCCACACGGTCGTCGGCAGCCGGTTGGCCACATGGACGATGATCAGGCCCGAGCCGGAGCGCCGGGCCATCCCGATTGCATACGCAAGCGCTCGCTCGCTCGACATGGAACCGTCGAAGCCCACCACGACACCGTGCTGGAACGCCGGATCGCAGGAATGGCGTGATTCTTCCGCCGCTTCGGGGTGCGCCGCGTGATCGGCGACCCGCTTGCGGTCCGCGGGTTCGGGGAATTCGTGACCGGCCATCGGTGTCTCGGCGAAGGATGTCCTCGTGCGGAGGGATCAGCGGTGGACTGGTTGCAGTTGTCAGAGGAGGAACA
Organism: Streptomyces sp. NPDC020379; assembly: GCF_044387105.1. Taxonomy (NCBI): domain Bacteria; kingdom Bacillati; phylum Actinomycetota; class Actinomycetes; order Kitasatosporales; family Streptomycetaceae; genus Streptomyces; species Streptomyces sp. NPDC020379. The sequence continues at coordinate 130,125 of NZ_JBIRVR010000004.1, read as the reverse complement.
GAAGCAAGCGCCGGGAAAGACGCGGCCCGGAGCGTCCCACAGGATCATGGACGAGAAATCCGTCCGGGATTCATCTTTTCAAGCACTTGCCTTCAAGGGTACGGCGACACCCGCCGCCTGCCCAGAGGCCGCCCGGCGGGACGGCCCGGAGCGGCCGGGACGGCGGCCCCGTCCCCGGGCCCGGGGACACGAGGACGCCGGGCGTTCCCCGGAGCATGCACGAGGGCGGCCCGCAGCGCAATGCCCCCGCAGCAACGCGGCCGTACTCCTGATGCACGCGGCGCAGTGACCCAGGCGCCCGGCCGGGCGTTGTACCACCGTCAGCCGCCGCCAGCAGGGAGCCGCTCCGTGCCCGGAACCCGTGATCACACCCGCGCCGACGACTCCGGGGCGGAGTCCCCCGATCCGGTGAGCGATGTGGTCCGCTGGGCGGCCTTCAGCTGTGTGCTCGTCCCTGTCGTCCTGCTGATGTGCGGTCAGTCCTTCGGCGGGGCCGCCGGCACCGCGGCCGGTCTGGTGGCCCTCACCTGCGTCTGCCGCGCGCTGCTGCGCCGCTCCGAACGCACCGCCGCGCAGGCGCCGCCCAAGCCCCACCCGGCGCCGCCGGCACCGGAATCCAGCCTTCCGCATCGCGGCCGCCACGGCCGCACGGGCGTCGGCAGCCATCGCGGCAGCAGTCGGCCGGGGGCGTCCACGCCGGGCGGCACGCGGGGCGCGCCCCGGGGGGATACGCCGGGTAGTACGCCCGGTGAATGACACCTTCGTACGGATGCACCCGTTGGTTTTCGGCCAACTTCACGCCGAACCCCTCACCTTGGCCTGAGCAGCCCCCAACAGCCGGTCGACCAGCAAGGAAAGGACCGCGGAGGGCGGTTGCACCCTACGGGGATTGGGCATGGGCGAGAGGCGTACTTTTCACCGAGCCCTGCAAGTGCAACGCTTCGTGATCGAACGCTTCGCGCCAAGTTGTCATGTCGACATAGAGCCGGGTGGTGAACTGGTCACCGCGACTCCGTGTGACGCAGTAGATTCGATCTTGGCCATGACCGGCGGGGGAACCGTTCAGGACCGAGGGGAAACGTGCAGGACCGAGAGGACTCGACCGCCGAGGGGGGCTTAGCGCCATGAGCCAGGACTCCACGACCGTACCGGAGACCACGCGCAAGCTCTCCGGACGCCGCCGCCGGGAGATCGTCGCAGTGCTGCTTTTCAGCGGCGGCCCCATCTTCGAAAGCTCCATTCCGCTCTCAGTGTTCGGGATCGACCGACAGGACGCTGGGGTACCCCGCTACCGACTGCTGGTATGCGCGGGCGAAGATGTGCCATTGCGAACAACCGGCGGCCTGGAATTGACCGCACCGTACGGCCTGGAGGCACTCTCCCGGGCCGGCACCGTCGTCGTACCGGCCTGGCGGTCGATCACTCAGCCGCCGCCCACCGCCGCACTCGACGCACTGCGCCGCGCCCATGAAGAGGGTGCCCGCATCGTGGGGCTGTGCACCGGTGCCTTTGTACTGGCCGCCGCGGGCCTGCTCGACGGCAGGCCCGCCACCACCCATTGGATGTACGCGCCCACGCTCGCCAAGCGCTATCCGTCGGTCCATGTGGACCCGCGGGAGCTCTTCGTCGACGACGGTGACGTACTGACTTCCGCGGGCACCGCGGCAGGCATCGACCTGTGCCTGCACATCGTCCGCACCGACCACGGCGCCGACGCGGCGGGGGCCCTGGCCCGCCGTCTCGTCGTGCCGCCCCGCCGCAGCGGCGGACAGGAGCGCTATCTCGACCGGTCTTTACCGGAGGAGATCGGCGCCGACCCGCTCGCCGAGGTCGTCGCCTGGGCGCTGGAGCATCTCCACGAGCAGTTCGACGTGGAGACGCTGGCGGCCCGCGCCTATATGAGCCGCCGCACCTTCGACCGGCGGTTCCGCTCGCTCACCGGGAGTGCCCCGTTGCAGTGGCTGATCACTCAGCGGGTGCTCCAGGCGCAGCGGCTCCTGGAGACCTCGGACTATTCCGTGGACGAGGTCGCCGGGCGCTGCGGCTTCCGCTCGCCCGTGGCCCTGCGGGGTCACTTCCGCAGGCAGCTGGGGTCCTCCCCGGCCGCCTACCGCGCCGCCTACCGGGCGCGCCGCCCGCAGAGCGGCGTGGCCGACCGGCCCGAACGGGGCGAGCGGCCGGACCGGCCGGAGCGCTCCGACCGGTTCGAGCGCGCGGAGCTGGGCGAGCAGCGCAGCGGGGAGCCGGCGGTGATGGCGATGCGGCGGTCGGCCCTGGCCGGCGCCCATGCCGTCGCGGGCCCGATCATGGCCACTCCACCACCACATAGCGGGCATGGCGGACATATCACTCAGTCCGCTTCCCACGGTGGACACGGTGGCGGCCATCTCGGCGGCGGGGGCGGTCCGGATCCGGGCAAGCCGGAGTCGGACCTCTACACCCCACGCCTGCCCGGCCAGCGGGAACGCCCCGTAGGGTGAGACGCATGAACGATCGCATGGTGTGGATCGACTGTGAGATGACCGGGCTCTCACTGTCGCAGGACGCGCTCATCGAGGTGGCCGCCCTGGTCACCGACTCGGAGCTGAACATCCTCGGCGACGGCGTGGACATCGTCGTCCGCCCGCCCGCCGAGGCCCTGACCACCATGCCCGAGGTGGTGCGCCAGATGCACACGGCCTCCGGGCTGCTCGCGGAGCTGGACAACGGGACGACGCTCGAGGACGCGGAGCGGCAGGTCCTCGCGTACATCCGCGAGCACTGCCCGGAGCCGGGCAAGGCCCCGCTGTGCGGAAACTCGGTCGGCACCGACCGCGGCTTCCTCGCGCGGGACATGCCGGCGCTGGAGGACCACCTGCACTACCGGATCGTCGATGTGTCGTCGGTGAAGGAGCTGGCCCGCCGCTGGTATCCGCGGGCCTACTTCAGCAGTCCGAAGAAGAGCGGCAACCACCGGGCGCTCGCGGACATCCGCGAGTCGATCGCCGAGCTCCGCTACTACCGCGAGGCGATCTTCGTGCCGCAGCCCGGCCCGGACTCGGACACCGCGAAGGCCATCGCGGCCCGGCACGTGCTGCCCGCTCAGGGGGAGTGACGCAGCTCGCTCCCGGAACCGGCGCCACCTGGGAGCGAGCACCCCCGAAGACCCTGTACACTTTTTCTCAGCCGGTGGGAAACACACCGGACATGGTGGGTATAGCTCAGCTGGCAGAGCACCTGGTTGTGGTCCAGGATGTCGCGGGTTCAAGTCCCGTTACTCACCCTGATCGAAGGCCCCGGTCCGCGAAAGCGGACCGGGGCCTTCGGCGTTGGCGGCTGCTCCCCCGGGGCGTGCGCCTGTAGCCCCTAGGAGTGAGCCGGGGCCCGGGCGGGGAGAGTTCACCGCCCGCCCGGGGGAAGGCTCAGGTGTCGCAGTGCGCGCTGCGGCCGGCGCCGCGCCGTGGCATCTGACGGAAGGTCGTGACCGATGGCCCGTGACCCGGTGGAAGCCCGCAGGCCCGGCGAGGGGTCCCGCCCCGGACGACCGTGAGCGCCCCGGTGGGCGGCCCGCGCCGCCCGGGACCGGCGCCCGTGGCGCTCGCCACCGCCATCGCGCTCGCCGTGGCCCTGCTCGGCAGCTGCGCCAGGGACGACGAGGACGCGAAGCCGGCCGGCGGCCGGACCACCGTCACCGTCGGCACCTTCGGGGTCTTCGGCTACAAGCAGGCGGGCCTCTACGCGGAGTACGAGCGGCTGCACCCGGACGTCACGATCAAGGAGAGCGTGATCGAGCGGAACGACACCTACTACCCCCAGCTGCTGACGCACCTCGCGGCGGGCAGCGGCCTCTCCGACATCCAGGCCGTGGAGGTGGGCAACATCCACGACGTGGCCACCACCCAGGCCGACCGCTTCGAGGACTTCTCCCGGGTCCCGGGCGTGCGCAAGGGCGACTGGCTGGACTGGAAGTGGGCGCAGGCCACATCCGCCGACGGCAGGACGGTCGGCCTCGGCACGGACATCGGGCCCATCGCCGTCTGCTATCGCAAGGACCTCTTCGAGAAGGCCGGGCTGCCCACGGACCGCGAGCGCGTCGGCAGGCTATGGGCCGGTGACTGGCGGAAGTACCTCGACGTCGGCCGGGCGTACCGGAGCAAGGCACCGGCCGGCACGGTCTTCACCGACTCCGCGGCCGGGATCTACAACGCGTCCATCCACGGCTACGCCGAGCGCTACTACAACCGGCGCGGCAGGGCGGTCTACCGCCGGAGCCCAGCGGTCAGGGCCTCCTGGCGGCTGGCCGTGCAGGCGGCGCGCGGCGGGCTGACGGCCAGGCTCAAGCAGTTCGAGAAGCCCTGGGACCAGGCGTTCGCCAACGGCCGCTTCGCGACCGTGGCCTGTCCGCCGTGGATGCTCGGCTACATCAAGGAGAAGGCGGGCGCGGCGGGCAAGGGCAAATGGGACGTGGCCCCCGCCCCGAGGCCCGCCAACTGGGGCGGCTCCTTCGTCACCGTGCCCAAGGGCGCCCGCCACCGGGCGGCGGCGATCGCGCTCGCGGTCTGGCTGACGGCGCCCGAGCAGCAGGCCAAGCTCTTCGACCGGCAGGCGAGCATCCCCTCCACCCCCGCCTCGTACGCCATGCCGCTGGTCCGGGACGCGCGCAACCCCTACTTCGGGGGCGCGCCGACCGGGCGGATCTTCGCGGAGGCCGCCCGGAACATCCCGACCCTGGTGATCGGCCCCAAGGAGCAGCAGATCGGGACGGCCTTCACCGATGTGGCGATCCCCCAGGTCGAGCAGCAGGGCAGGGCGCCCCGCGCGGCCTGGAAGGCGGCGCAGAAGGAGATCGACAACGCGGTGGACGAATGACGGCGACGGCCGAGGCCCTCCAGGACACGGACGTCCCGCCGCCCGGGGGCACGGAGAAGGGGCGGAGCGGGCCACGGCCCTGGCGCAGCCGGCTCTGCCGGTGGGACGTGCGCTACAGCCCGTACGCCTTCGTCGCGCCCTTCTTCCTCTTCTTCTCCGCCTTCGGGGTCTTCCCCCTCCTCTACACCGGCTGGGCCTCGCTGCACCGGGTGGACCTCGCGTCGCCGGACCACATGGAGTGGGCGGGCGCGCACAACTACCTCCGGCTGCTGGACGACGCCTTCTTCTGGAACGCGCTGCGCAACACCTTCACCATCGGGGTCCTCTCCACGGTCCCCCAGCTGCTGATGGCCCTCGGCCTGGCCCACCTGCTCCACTTCCGGCTGCGCGCCGCCTCCTTCTGGCGGGTCGCGCTGCTGACCCCGTACGCCACCTCGGTCGCCGCCGCGACGCTCGTTTTCGTGCTGCTCTACGGGCGGGACTACGGGATGGTCAACTGGGCGCTGGGCGCGGCCGGGATGGGGCCGGTCGACTGGCAGAGCGGCCGGTGGACCTCCCAGCTGGCGGTCGCCTCGATCGTGATCTGGCGGTGGACGGGCTACAACGCGCTGATCTATCTGGCGGCGATGCAGGCCGTGCCGGACGAGCTCTACGAGTCGGCGGCGCTGGACGGCGCGTCGCGGACGCAAGCGTTCCGCCATGTCACCGTGCCCGCGCTGCGGCCGACGATCCTCTTCACCGTGGTCGTCTCCACGATCGGGGCGACCCAGCTCTTCGGCGAGCCGCTGCTGTTCGGCGGGGCGGGCGGGCAGAAGGGCGGCGCCGCGCACCAGTTCCAGACACTGGGGCTCTATCTCTACGAACAGGGCTGGTTCGACTTCCATCTCGGGCGCGCCTGCGCCGTCGCCTGGACGATGTTCCTCATCCTGCTGCTGATCGGCGCGGTCAATATCATGATCGCGCGACGGCTGGGGAAGACCCGGTGAGGGGCTGATGTGACGATCACTTCGACCGGGCGCGCCGGACGGCAGCTGCACGGCGGGCCGGTCACCTACGCCGTGCTGACGCTGTTCACCGTGGGCTCGCTCTTCCCCCTGGTGTGGACGGCGATCGCCGCGTCGCGCGACAACACGCGGCTGGCGCGGACGCCGCCGCCCTTCTGGTTCGGCGGCAGGCTGGCGAAGAACCTCGGCACGGCGTGGGGCGACGCCCACATGGGCCTCGCGCTCCTCAACACCACGCTGGTGGCGGGCACGATCGCCCTGGGCACGGTGCTGTTCAGCACCGTGGCCGGCTTCGCCTTCGCCAAGCTGCGCTTCCGGTTCAGGGACACGCTGCTGCTGCTGACGGTCGGGACGATGATGGTCCCGCCGCAGCTGAGCGTCGTGCCCCTCTTCATGGTCGTCGCCGAGCTGGGCTGGACCGACCAGCTCCAGTCGGTGGTGCTGCCCACGCTGGTCAGCGCCTTCGGGGTCTTCTTCATGCGGCAGTATCTGGTGGAGGTGCTGCCCACCGAGCTGATCGAGGCGGCCCGCGTGGACGGCGCGAACAGCCTGCGGGTGGTGTGGCACATCGTCCTGCCCGTCGCGCGGCCCGCGATGGCCGTGCTCGGGATGCTCTCCTTCGTGCAGGCGTGGAACGACTTCTTCTGGCCGATCATCGCGCTCACGCAGGAGAACCCCACCGTGCAGGTCGCGCTCACCGGGCTCGGCCGCGGTTACGTACCCGACCAGGCGGTGGTGATGGCCGGTGCGCTGCTGGGCACCCTGCCGCTGCTGCTCGCCTTCACCCTCTTCGGCAGACAGATCGTCGGCGGCATCATGCAGGGCGCCGTCAAGGGCTGACCCCTTCGTCATCTCCTCCCCCTTCCGACTTCCCCCACCCGGGAGCGCTTCCATGACCGTGAACTTCCCGCCCGGCTTCCTCTGGGGCGCCGCGACCGCCGCGTACCAGATCGAGGGCGCGGCACAGGAGGACGGCCGCACCCCCTCCATCTGGGACACCTTCTCCCGCACGCCCGGCAGGACCCTCGGCGGCGACACCGGCGATGTGGCCACCGACCACTACCACCGCCGCGCGGAGGACGTCCGGCTGATGGCCGAACTCGGCCTGGGCGCCTATCGCTTCTCCGTCTCCTGGCCCCGCGTGCAGCCCACCGGCCGCGGCCACGCCTCCCAGCCGGGCCTCGACTTCTACCGCGCGCTCGTCGACGATCTGCTCGACCGGGGCATCCGCCCCGTGCTGACCCTCTACCACTGGGACCTGCCGCAGGAGCTGGAGTCGGCGGGCGGCTGGCCCGAGCGCGGGACGGCGCACCGCTTCGCCGACTACGCGCACCTGGTCGCCGAGGCGCTGGGCGACCGGGTGGAGCTGTGGACGACCCTCAACGAGCCCTGGTGCAGCGCCTTCCTGGGCTACGGCTCGGGAGTGCACGCCCCGGGCCGCACGAACCCCGTGGCCGCCCTGCGCGCCGCCCACCACCTCAACCTGGCCCACGGCCTGGGTGCCCAGGCGCTGCGCGCGGCCCTGCCCTCACGGGCCCAGGTCTCCGTGACACTCAACCCGGCGGCCGTCAGGGCCCGCACGGACTCCCCCGAGGACCGGGACGCCCAGCGGCGGATCGACGCGCTCGCCACCCGTATCTTCACCGAGCCCATGCTCCGCGGCGCATACCCCGCGGATCTGCTCGCCGACACCGCGGGGCTCACCGACTGGTCCTTCGTGCACGACGGCGATCCGCACGTCATCCGGCACCCCCTCGACTCGCTGGGCATCAACTACTACGCGCCTACAGTGGTATCAGCCGCCACTGACAACGCCCCGGCCCGCGAGGGCGGCCACGGCTCCGCCGACCACTCCCCCTGGCCCGGGGCCGAGCGCGTCACCTTCCACCGGCCGCCCGGCAAGCGGACGGCGATGGACTGGTCCGTCGACCCCACGGGCCTGCACGAGCTGCTGACGCGCTTCGCCCGCGAGTTCCCGGGCCTGCCGCTCATGGTCACCGAGAACGGCGCCGCGTACGACGACAAGCCCGACGGCGACGGCGTGGTGCACGACCCGGAGCGCATCGCGTATCTGCACGCCCATCTCGACGCCGTCCGGCGGGCGCTGACCGACGGCGCGGACGTGCGCGGCTACTTCCTCTGGTCGCTGCTCGACAACTTCGAGTGGGCGTACGGCTACAGCAAGCGCTTCGGCGCGGTGTACGTCGACTACGCGACCCAGGCGCGCACCCCCAAGTCGAGCGCCCGCTGGTACGCCCAGGTGGTGCGTACGGGACAACTCCCGCCGTACTGACGGCTGTCGGCCCGCAGCCCGGCGAACTGCCGGGCCGCTACTCGAAGACGGAGGGCGGCGGGGCCGGTGACGGCTTGGCGCTCGCGTCGGTGACGGGGGCCGCGCCGCCCGTGAAGTCGGCCAGGGCGCGGCCGTGTTCGACCCTGCCCTGGTGCGGATCGGTGGCGGCGCGCCGGGTCAGCTCGGAGACCGGCAGCTCGTGATCGGAGGCCAGCAGCACGGCGTTGCCGAAGCGGCGCCCGCGCAGGACCGCCGGGTCGGCGGTCAGGCACAGCTCGGGGAAGACCGTGCGCACGGTGGCGATCTGCGCCTTGACGTAGGGCAGGGGCGGCCCGTCCGCGAGGTTCGCGGCGTAGAAGCCGCCCGGCCGCAGCGCGCGCCGCACCTCGGCGGCGAACTCCGCGCTGGTCAGGTGCGCGGGGGTGCGGGCGCCGCTGAAGACATCGGCGATGATCAGATCCGCCCAGCCGTCCGGCACCTTGGCCAGGCCCTCGCGGGCGTCACCGCCGCGCACCCGGACCCGCCAGGAGGGATCCAGGGGCAGCTCGCGGCGGACCAGCTGGACGAGCGGGGCGTCGATCTCCACGATCTGCTGGGTGGAGCGGGGCCGGGTCGCGGCGACGTAGCGGGCGAGGGTGAAGGCGCCGCCGCCCAGGTGGAGCGCCTGGACCGGCTTGCCGGGCGGGGCCACCAGGTCGGCGATGTGGCCGAGCCTGCGCTGATAGGCGAATTCGAGATACGTGGGGTCGTCGAGGTCGACGTGGGACTGCGGCGCCCCGTCTATCGTCAGGGTGAAGCCGCGTGGCCGGTCCCGGTCCGGCACGAGGGCGGCGGTCCCGCCCGCCACCTGCTCGGTGACCGGCTCCGCCGCCCGCCCACGCCCTTGCTTCTGCCTGCTCTTGCCCATCGGGCAATTATCGCCCGTGCCGCCCCCGGGCCGCCCGGCCACCGGCGGCGGGCCGCCTAGCGGCAGCGGTCGACGGCCTCGATGGTGCGCGCCGCCTCGCCGAGCGCCGCCCGCAGCACGGCGGGATCCGTCGCCTCGGAGAACGCGGCCTCCGGCGCGACGAGCCAGCCGGTGCCGGTGAGCGGCGGCGGCTCCGCCGGGTCCGTCTGGAAGCCGCGGCCGCGCGGCTGGGTGCAGGCGCTGCCCGGGACGTCCCAGGCGTCCGCCGTGCCGGGCGGCACCAGGAAGCCGAGGGTGTCGCACTCGCCGTCGTGCAGCACGGGGCCGACGCCGTCACGCAGCCGCAGGATGTCGACCGCCTCCAGGCCCTGCCTGGCGGGCACGGTGACGAGGTCGCACTGCCCGGCGTCGACGGCAGCCTGGGCCGCGCACGGGGACGGCGACGGGCTGTGGTCCTCACACGGCAGATGCAGGGCCGTCGTACGCGAGCTGCTGATGTCCACTCCGGCCTCCACCAAGGGAAACCCCTCCTCCGCCGTGCCACTCCGCGTCGAGCGCGCTCATGGGTACAACGCGCGAACCACGTCAACGGCAACGGTGCCATGCCGTCACAAAGGATGGCACTTCATGGCGGATCGCAAGTGAGATATCCGTTTTGTAGCCAAACACGGGGTAGTGGCCCTCTCGTTGCCGGTACGGTCTTCTCCGCCGAACGGCAGCTCCGCCGCTCCGGCAGCCCGACGGGCAGCAACAGCCCACGCCCCCGTTCGCATCCCGCGGGGCGGTACTCGCCAGGAAGAGGGGCCGGCCATGGCGTCGTCCCACGCGTCACCTCCACCCCGCCCGAACGAGGCGTTCCGGCAACTGCGGGGCGGCCGCTCACCGGCCGAGTTCGCGGCGGCCGTACGGCGCGCGGCCCGGGAGATCGGCGAGCAGGTCTCGTGCGACGCGCGCTACATCGGGCGCGTGGAGTCCGGCGAGATCCGCTGCCCCAACTATGCCTACGAGCGCGTGTTCCGGCATATGTTCCCCGGCAGGGAACCGGCGGACATGGGTTTCACGCCGCGGAACGTGGTACGCGGAAAGAGGGCGCGCGGATCCGCCGAGGCGTCGCCACGGGAGTCCGGGGAGCCGCTCACCGAGCGCGCCCCGGCCGCTCCCGGCATCCCCTTCGACAGCCACAAGGAGAGCGACGTGTTGCGTCGCGCGTTCATGACCAGCGGCACCGCGGCGATGGCGGCGGTCTCCCTGGGTGCCGTCGTCCCGGCCCCCCGCTCCCCGCGCCACGCGGGCGAGCCCGAGGCGGTGGCCGTCGAACAGGCCGTACGCCGCATCCGGCTGCTGGACGACCGGCACGGCGCGGACGGCCTCTACCGGCGCGCCGCGCGGCCGCTGCGGGTGGCGTACGAACTGCTGGACGCGGACACCCGGCGGCAGTCGGTCGCGGACCGGCTGCACGCGGGGGCGGGCGAACTGGCCATCTCCGTCGGCTGGCTGGCCCACGACTCGGGCCGCTTCGCGGACGCCCGCTCGCACTACGCGGAGGCGCTCGCCACCGCACGGGTCGCCGGGGACCCCGCGCTGGAGGCACACGCCTTCTGCAACACCTCCTTCCTCGCGCGCGACGCGGGGCGCCCGCGGGAGGCGGTCCGGGCGGCGCAGGCGGCACAGCGGGCCGGCCGCCGGCTGGCGTCGCCGCGGCTGATGTCGCTGCTGGCCCTGCGGGAGGCGGGCGGCTGGGCCGGGCTCGAGGACCGCGGGGCGTGCGAGGAGGCGCTGACGCGGGCGCGCACGCTCTTCGAGCGCGGGGCCGCCGACGCGGATCCGGAGTGGATGTCCTTCTTCGGCGAGGCGGAGCTGGAGGGGCTGGAGGCGCAGTGCTGGTCGGCGCTCGGCGACTGGTCGCGCGCGGCGGACCACGCGCGGCGCGCGGTCGGCCTGCAGAGCCCGCACTTCGCCCGCAACATCGCGCTGTTCACCACCCAGCTCGCGAGCGACCTGGCCCACGGCGGCGAGCCGGACGCGGCGGCCGCCGCGGGTGACCGCGCGCTGGACCTGCTGGCGGAGGTCCACTCGACGCGCATCAAAACCATGCTGGCCACGACGGCCCGCCGCCTCCGCCACCACCCGCACGAGGCGGAAGGTTTCCTGAGCCGGTACCGGCACGCGGTGGCGAGCGGCGGCTAGCCGTGCGCGGCAGCACCGGGCGGACCGGATCACGCGGACCTAGTCCGCACCCCACGCCCGCAGGCGAAGGAACCGCGGCCCGTGGCAATCCACAGTCCGTGGCCGGCAGGCGAAGGAGCCACGGCCCACGGCACTCCACAATCCGTGACCCGCAGGCGAAGAGGCCACAGTCAGGCGATCCAGCCCGTCCGGCGCTTGAGGACACCGCCGCGCAGCGGTGGTGCGGGACGGCTCACCCCGCGGACAACGACTCGGCCCGGCCCGCGGAACCCGCCGCTCACGCCAAGTGCCCCGTGTCGTTCCACCGCTCGATCGCCGGCGCGTCGTACGCCCAGCCCAGGATCGACAGCGACGTGGGGTCCAGGCGGATGCGCGCCGCGAAGGACGCGTCGAGGCCCAGCCAGCGCGCCCCGATCGTCCGCAGGATGTGGCCGTGCGCGAAGATCAGCACATCGCGGTCGGCCGAGCGCGCCCACCGGACGACCTCGTCGGCGCGGGCGCTGAGATCCGCCAGGGTCTCGCCCTCCGGCACGCCGTCGCGCCAGATCAGCCAGCCGGGGCGCCGCGCCTTGATCTCGGCGGGGGTCATCCCCTCGTACGCGCCGTAGTCCCACTCCATCAGCGCGTCCCAGTCGGTGGCCCGGTCGCCGAAGCCGGCCAGCTCGCAGGTCTCCTTGGCGCGCACCAGGGGGCTCGTACGGATCTCGACGTCCGGCAGTCCGTCCCAGGGAGCGCGGTGCAGGCGCTCGCCGAGGAGCTTCGCGCCGCGTCGGCCCTCGTCGAGGAGCGGGATGTCCGTACGGCCGGTGTGCTTGGCGGACAGCGACCACTCCGTCTGTCCGTGCCGGGCCAGCAGGATGCGCGGTGCCATGACGAGGGACCCTTCAGAAGATTTCGGTGATTTTCGCTACAGATGGCGGCAGATAATTACAAGCCCTGCCAGAACCCATCCTCTCGTTCTCCATCATCGCTCACACCCGCCTCGGGCAACCCTCCAGTGGCTTCCGGCGTCTCCCCTCTCGCACTCCGCCCACCCTCGCCGAACGGCGGGCGAACTGGGCGTCTCCGATAAGTCGCGGGGCGGTGTGCGAACGATGCGGCGTACACCGTACGGTGGCATGCGCGCTTGTTGGCCGCCTGAACACATGGAGAGCGTCCGGATGTACCGCACCGCACCACTGGGGAAGCGGCCGCGCTGGTGGACCGAGCTGCCGCTGATCGCCGTGGTGTACGCGCTGTACTCCGCGGGCCGCCTGCTGGTCAGGCAGGACGTGCAGACGGCCGTCGACCACGGGCTGTCGATCCTCGACCTCGAGAAGACCTTCCGAATAAATTTCGAGCACCCGCTCAACCGGCTGCTCACGGACCACCCGGCCCTCGGCATACCCGCCGACTTCGCCTACGCGTCCCTGCACTACATCCTCACCCCGGCACTCCTGGTCTGGGCCTTCCGCCGCCGCCCGGCCGACTACCGCCTCCTGCGCAGCTGGCTGATGATCTCCACCCTCATCGGCCTCATCGGCTTCACCCTGCTGCCCACCTGCCCGCCCCGGCTGCTGGACCCGGCCGAGGGCTTCGTCGACACGATGCGGATGTACGCCGAGTACGGCTGGTGGGGCGGCGACGCCAGTGCCCCGCGGGGCCTGGGCGGGATGACCAATCAGTACGCCGCGATGCCGAGCCTGCACGTCGGCTGGGCCCTGTGGTGCGGCGTCGTGATGTACCGCTACGGCCGCACCCCGTTGGCGAAGATCGCCGGTGTCGTCTACCCGCTGTCGATCGCCTTCGTGGTGATGGGCACCGCCAACCACTACTTCCTGGACGCCGTCGCGGGGGCGGCCGTCATGGGTGTGGGCTTCCTGCTGGCCAAGCCCGCGCTGCGGTTCGTCGACCGGATCACGGACCGTTTCTCCCGGTCGACAGGCAAGGAAACTGCCGGTACGCCCGCGAATGTCGGTGCCGGATGCGAGACTTCGGCAGGTACAGCGCTTCCCCGGGGCGCGGCCTCCGGCTCCCCGGCCGGAGACGGCTCCCGGGGCGCGCCGGAGAGACTTCGCGAGGCGGACGCCAGTGACCAGATCCCTCGACAGCCGGCCACCGGCGAGGCCGGAGACAGCCGCGCCGGCGGCGCTGCGGCAGCGGCTCGCTGAGCTGCGCGGGCCGGGCACCGCTGCCCGCCCGCTGGACGCCCGCGCCCTGGCGGCCCTGGCGGCCAACCCCGGCTGCCGGCGCCGGGCGCTGCTGGACGGCGCGGGGGTCGACAAGGGTGCGCTGGCACGAGCCCTGGGGGCCCCGGCGACCTTCGGGCAGTCGCAGTTCGCCCTGGTGCGCGGCCACTCCTTCGAGCAGCGCGTCAAGGCCGACGGCGGGGCCGCCCTGATCCGCCTGCTGCACGAGCGGCTGGCCGACGGCACCCCCGCGCCGGAGCCGGGCGCCGTCGACACCCCCGGCCTCTCCGCCGCCGGTCCCGAGGGCCGCACCGCGCGTACGGCGCTGGCCCTGCGCGAGGCCACCGCCGCGGGGCGCTGGGCGCTCCTGGACCACCCTCTGCTCGCCCTGGGCGTCGCGGGCACGCCCGCCTATCTGGAGCCGGACGCCGTGGTCGTCCACCCCGACGGGAGCTGGACCGTCGTGGAGATCAAGTCCTTCGCGATGGTCGACGGCGCGGCGGACGCCACGAAGGTGGGCGCGGCGGCCCGGCAGGCCGCGGTCTACGTCCTCGCCCTGGAGGATGTCGCGGCGCGGCTGGCCGCCGCCCCGCGCGTGCACGCGCGCGTGCTGCTCGTCTGTCCCAAGGACTTCTCCAACCTCCCGGCCGCCGAGCTCGTCGACGTACGCAAGCAACTGGCCACCACCCGGCGGCAGCTCGGCCGGCTGTCCCGCGTCGAGGACATCGCGGCCGACCTGCCCGAGGGCACCACCTTCGACCTGCGCCTCGCCGAGGACGGCCGCACGGCGACGCGCCCCGCGGAGGAGCTGCTGGACGCCGTCGAGTGCGTCGACGCGGCGTACGCCCCGGAGTGCCTGGCCGCGTGCGAGCTGGCCTTCCACTGCCGGGCGCGGGCCCGGCGGGCGGGCGCGGTGGAGACCCTGGGGCGCGGCCTGCGCGGGGAGCTCGGCGGGCTGACCACGGTGGAGTCGGTGCTGTCCGCCGCCCTGGGCGAGTCCGGCGACCCCGAGGACCCCGCCGTCGCCGCCCTGCGCCGCGCGGCCGCCCTCCGCGCCGAGGCGCTGGCCCTGGCGGGCGCGGGCACGGAGGCCGCCGTATGACGACTCTCCATCGCTCCTCCCCCGCCGGCGGACGGAAAGGGCCCGCATGTCGCTGATCACCTCGCTCGCGCGCATGGAGGCCGTGCGGGACGGCAGGGCCCGGCCCCTCGCGACCGTGCGGCACCGGCATCTCGCGGAGCGGCCGCTCGTGTTCGTGCCCCTCACCACGGCCGGTGAGGCGGGCGCCCCGCTGGGCGCGCTGGTGGGCACCGACCGGGACGCGCCCCGGCTGCTGGTGGTGCCGCAGCCGCGCGACAGGGACCTGCGGTTCGCGTTCCTCGCCGAGCTGGCCGACGCGGTGCTGCCCTACGTCGAGGGATTCGCCGACGTCGTGGAGACGGAGGAGCGCAAGGAGACCGACCCGGAGACCGGCAGGAAGGTGCCGGTCGAGGTCGAGCTGTGCGCACAGGCTCCGCAGCTGCTGGTGCCGTCCACCGCGGCGGTGGAGTACGTACGGCTGCTGGGCCGCTCCATGCGGTTCCGGCGCACCGCCGAGCAGGATCCGGAGGCGGCGTATCCCGCGCCCCCGCGCGTGCCGCTGCTCGGCCGCTGGCTGACGCACTTCGGGGAGCGGGCGCGGGTGCCCGGCTCGTCGCTGCTGCTGCCGATGACACAGCTGCTGAGCAGGCACTGGGCGACGGGGCAGAGCAATCTGGAGGACCAGCACCTGGGCGCGCTGCTCGCCTGGATCGCCCCGCCGCCGGGCTCGACGGGCGCGGCGGCGGCGCTGCGCGCGGAGCTGGCCCGGGACGCTGACGGGCTGCTGCTCCATCCCCCGGCGGGTCCCGCGACGGACCCGGCGTTCGACAACAAACGGCTGGCGCCCGCCACGGCCCGCTTCGACCGGGCTCGCGCGGAGGCGGCGGAGGCGGCGGCCGGGCCGGCGGGCGCGGCCATGGCCCGGGCCCGGCAGCGCGCCGCCGCGGCCGCCCTGGAGAGCGCCGAGCGGGAGATCCGCGCGCTGCTGGAGTCACAGCTGCGGCCCACGTGGGACGCCGTCTGGCAGGGCGTCGACCTGCTGCGCGGCCTGCCCGCGGGCGAGCGGGTGGCCGACCGGTGGAAGCGGGACCGGTGGTCCTACACAGCGCACCGCGATCGCGTACGGGCCGGGGAGCCGCCGCAGCCCCGGCGGGACGACGCGGTGACGGCCGCCCGGAAGCTGGCCGCGCGGGAGACGGCGCTCGCGCAGCTCGACGCCCAGGAGGCGCTGGACGACCCGCTGGTGATGGCCGCGCGGCGGCTGTCCGGGGAGGCGTTCGCGGGCGAGGTCATCGAGGTGGTGATGGAGTATTCGACGGCGAAGGTGCCGCGGCCGCGGCCCCTGGTGACGGTGCGCACGGACGACACCCCGCTGCTCGCCGAGGGCGCGAAGGTCCACCGGGCGCACGGCGCGACGTCGCAGACGGCGGAGTTCGTCGGCCCGGTGCCGGGCGAGCCCGGCGTGCTGACGGTGCGGCTGACCGGTGGCATGGGCCGGGGCAAGGTTCCCGACGCGGGTTCGGTGCCGGAGAAGGGCGACCGCGTCTGCTGGACCCTCTTCGAGCACGCCCCGCGCGGCGGGCCCGAGCTGCCCGGCCCCGAGCGGACGCCCTGGACCCACGGCGGCCCGCCGGGCGAGGCCGTGGAAGCCCCCGATCCGGTGACTCCGGAGGACCACCTGTGAACGTGACGGAGGACCGGCTGTGAACCCGACCGACGCGGCGCACGCCGTCCCGGCGGCGCGGTCCCGCCCCGCCCCCGGATTCGACCCGTCCGCGGCGGCCGGCGCCGCGACCGACGCGATCCTGCGCGACACCCTGCACGGCACGCACCGCGGCGTCGTCGTCGACTCCCCGCCGGGCGCGGGCAAGTCGACGCTGGTCGTGCGGGCGGCGCGGGAACTGGCGGCCGCGGGCCGCCCGCTGATGATCGTCGCGCAGACCAACGCCCAGGTCGACGACCTGGTGCTGCGCCTGGCCGCGAAGGACCCGGAGCTGCCGGTCGGCCGGCTGCACAGCAACGAGGCCCAGCCGTACGACCTTGCGCTGGACGCGCTCCCGTCGGTGGTGAAGTCGGCGCGGGCGGCCGACCTCGCGGGGCTCGACGTGGTGGTCTCCACGGCCGCGAAGTGGGCGCACACCAAGGTCGCCGAGCCCTGGGGGCACGCGATCGTCGACGAGGCGTACCAGATGCGCTCCGACGCGCTGCTGGCGGTGGCCGGGCTCTTCGAGCGGGCGCTGTTCGTCGGCGACCCGGGGCAGTTGGACCCCTTCAGCGTGGTGGGCGCGGAGGGGGCGGCGCAGTGGGCCGGGCTGTCGTACGACCCTTCGGCGAGCGCGGTGTCCACCCTGCTCGCCCACAATCCGGGCCTGCCCCAGCACCGGCTGCCCGTCTCCTGGCGGCTGCCCGCCTCGGCCGCGCCGCTGGTCTCGGCGGCCTTCTATCCGTACACCCCCTTCCGCAGCGGCACCGGGCACGGCGACCGGCGGCTGGCCTTCGGGGTGCCCTCGGACGGCTCGGCGCCGGACCGGGTGCTCGACGAGGCCGCCGAGACGGGCTGGGGCCTGCTGGAGCTGCCCGCCCGCCGGACGCCGCGCACGGACCCGGAGGCGGTGGGCGCGGTGGCCCGCGTCGTCCGGCGGCTGCTGGACCGCGGCGGCGCGGCCACGAGCGAGCTCTCCCCCGACCCGGTGCCGCTCACGGCGGACCGGATCGCGGTGGGCACCGCGCACCGCGACCAGGCGGCCGCCGTGCGGGCGGCGCTGGCCGGGCTGGGGGTGCGCGGGGTGACCGTGGACACGGCGAACCGGCTCCAGGGCCGGGAGTTCGACGTCACGGTGGTGCTGCACCCGCTGTCCGGCCGCCCGGACGCGACCGCCTTCCACCTGGAGACGGGCCGCCTGTGCGTGCTGGCGTCACGCCACCGGCACGCGTGCGTGGTGGTGGGCCGGGCGGGCGTCGACCAGCTCCTGGACGAACACCCGTCGACGGATCCGGTACGCCTGGGAGTGACGGTGAAGTTCCCGGACGGGTGGGAGGCGAACCACGCGGTGTGGGCACACCTACTGGAGCACCGGGTGGCCTGGCGGCCGTGACCGGCGCTCCGGTCCCCGCCCGCCCGGCGGCAGGCACCACGCCGCTCAACCGCCGGGGGCGGCCAATGGTCACGTCCCGGGCCCCGGTCGCGCCCACCGGGTGCCTCGTCGGCCCGGTACGCGGCCGCGGGTCGCGTTCGGCTGGTCGCGCGTCCCCCGAACCCCTTGACCCGCGCCACTGCAACGCGCCACCGCAGAGGGGCACGGCCCGCCCATCGGGCCCCCTTGCGCGGCGCAGGACAATGGATGGCGGTGCAGACGATCCTGGAGGTATGTACATGTGCGAGCCGAAGCCGGCTCCCGGCGCGCGCGACAGTGGGCCGCGCCGTTTGAAGCCCGCGCAGCTGCTCTTCGAGCCGCCCGAGGCCCTCGCCGACCCGGAGCACTTCTTCGACCTGGAGTCGATCGAGGACCCGCGCGAGCTGCTGGCCCGTTCCACCGAGCTGGCGCTGGCCTTCCGCGCGGCGGCCGACAGAGCGATCGAGTTCCAGGCCGTCGCCGCGGCCCAGCTCGCCGACCCCCGGCGCTTCGACCGGCTGCCGACCGCGGTGATCGCGGCGCGCGCCGAGTGGAGCGAGGACTACGCGAAGAAGATGGTCGAGTTCGGCCGTGACCTGCTGCGGGGCAGCAGCACCGTCGACTGACCCGCACGGCCCGTGGTCCGCGACCATGGGCCGTTGGCATATGCGGGGCGCAAGATAGCGCACCGTCCGCCCCGCTGTCCCGATTTCCCGTAACTACCGCGAGCGGGCGGGGTGGTGGCGCAGACCATAGGACATGAGCTCCCGGCCGAACGACCCGCACTCCATCCGTTTCCGGCGGACCGCGCCCGCCCGCCCCCGGCGCGCCGCGCCGCCGCACGCCACGTACCGCCCCGCCGCCTCCCACGTCACCCTCGCGGGGGCCGACTGGCTCGCCTCCGCCGGCGCCGCGCCGCATCATGTGCACGCCCTGTGGGCGGAGAATCCGGGCGCCCCCATGGTGCTGCCGTGCGGCACGGCGTTCGACGTGGTCGGGCTCCCGGCTCTCTTCGGCCGCAAGGTCCTGGACCGGTTATGGGCGAACGGCCCCGGGTCCGGGCCGGTCGCCGTCCAGCGTGGCCGCCTGCTGCTCTTCGCCGCACCCGGCACGGCCCAGCGGCTGCCCGCGCTCCTCACGTGGGAGGAGTGGGCCCGCGCGATGCCGCCGCTGCTGTGCCACGGCACGGGCGACGCGGTGACGGTCCCCCCGCTCTATCCCCCGGCCGACGACGAGCCCGTGCCCCCGGCCGCACGCTGGCTGGTCGCCCCGGAGGCGCGCCACCCCTGGCTGCCGGACGCCGAGGTGCTGCTGTGGGCGTGCGTACGGGTCACCCGGGAGGCCGCCGGCCCGGACCTCAGGAGCGGCCGCGCGTACCCCGAGGATGCCCCGGCCACCCGTGTGACCAGCACACCCGCGCATTCTCCCGGCTGAAACATGCGGATTTTCGTTCCACCGGATCAGGGTGCTAAAGTCTTCCACGTCAGCAGGCGCCGCTAGCTCAGTTGGTTAGAGCAGCTGACTCTTAATCAGCGGGTCCGGGGTTCGAGTCCCTGGCGGCGCACAGACAGAAGAAGGCCCTCCACCTCGGTGGGGGGCCTTCTTCGTGCACGGAATCGCTGTCAGTCCCGGGTCACCGCGACCGTCCAGGAGCCGCCCGCCGTCCGGCCCCGTACGGACACCCGCACCCCGTCGGCGTCCGAGCGCAGGGACTCCCCCACGCCGAGCGGCGCGTCGGCGAGCGCGGGGTAGACCGACTCGCCCCAGCACGCCTGGTGGCCGGGGTGGCCGTCCAGCACCTGCACGGGCCCGTTGCCGGAGGCGGTGTCGCTCTGCACGCGGTAGACGAGCACGCCCTCCGTGCAGGTGGCGGCGTCGTTGCCGGACGCGGAGCGGGCCTCGACGGCGATGGCGCTCTCGGGGCCCGTACGGACCACGATCATGCGGGTCCGGTTGTCGCCGCCCGGCTTCATCGGAGCCTCCAGGGGCTGGAGGGTGTGCAGGCTGCTGCCGCGCCCCCGGACGCAGGCGACCTGCCGCGAGCCGAGCCAGCCGAGCTTCCACTTGTGCCAGCCGAAGGGGTCCGAGGCCAGCCCGAACTGGCTGCCCATGAGGTCCCAGTCGCCGACGTGGGTGTCCCAGTCGCCCTTGCCGTCCTGCGGACGGTGGTAGAGGTCGGGCAGGTCCAGGACGTGGCCGGTCTCGTGGGCCAGGACGTTGCGGTCGGGCGGGTGGTGCTCGAAGACGGTGACGACGCGGCGCAGCGTGGTGCCGTCGACCTGGACGGGGTGGTCGAGGTTGACGACCTTGGTCGCGTCGGAGTCGACGCCGGGGGCGTCGGGGTCGGCGACGAAGTAGACGAGGTCGTAGCGGCTGAAGTCGACGGCGCCGTCGGCCACGGCGATGGCGTCCCGCAGGTATTCGGAGCGCTGGTCACCGTCCCAGTCCCGCTGTATGTGGTACGAGGTGGCGGGCCGGGGCATCCGCAGCCACTTCTTGAGCGGGTGGGCCTCGAGGGAGAACCGCCCGTAGGAGGCCCGCTCGAAGAAGCGGGAGGTGGCGGGGAAGTGATCGGCCGCGAGCCGCTCCGGGGCGACCTCGGGCCTGGAGTCCGGGAAGGACAGGAAGATCATCACGGCGTCGAGCCGGCCGACGGGCCGGGGGTAGGCCGGGTTCCAGGTGTCGAGCCCCTCGGAGTGGTGGGCCTGGCTGCGGGGCAGCGCGCACGGCCCGCCGGGCCCCACCGCGTGCGCCGGCCCGGCGACGACGGTGGTCGCGATCGCACAGAGGGCGGTGAGGACGGCTCCGACGCGGCGCAGTCGCGGCCGCGGCCGGTCCACCCCCATGGGTGTCTGCGGACGCACCACGTCGACCTCCCGGGACGGATTCGGGACACCTCATCCAGCCTCATTGGATTTGTGGTGATATGCCCGTTTCTGTTACCCCGGTCGAGTGACTAAGCCGACTTCTGGGTACATCACACTCAGTCACTGACGGTCAATCGAGACGGCGTGGCGCCATCAGCTCAGCCAGGAGCGCGCAGGGTCGATCAGGAAGGGACAAAGGGGAGAAGGCACCCGGAGCCCCGAGAGCCGGGCCGCTGGAACGGGCCACGTGCGCGCTCTATGATCGCCACATTTCCAGCACGGATTCCCCCGGACAGGCGGCCGCCAGCCGTGTGTTCGGACGTACGTACGAGATCCATGAGACCCATACGAAGCCAGTGCGGAACGAATGCCATGCGGGAGCGAGCGGTGAGCGGAACCCTCGACAGCCAGGGCGGCGCGCCCGGTTCAACGCCTACAGTCGTCACGCAACGTAATGAATCCAGCGATTTTCGCGCCGCCTTCAACGCCGCGCAGCTCGCCATGGCCGTGGTGGGCCGCGACGGGCTGGTGCGTACCGCCAACCACGCGCTCGGCGAGCTGCTGGGCACCGACCCGGCCCGGCTCGCCGACGCGCCGGCCGCCGATCTCACCGGGCTGCGCGAGGACTCGCGCACCTGGCTCGCCTATCGCGAGGTGCTGCTCGGCCGCCGCGAGCGGCTGCACTGCACCCGACGGCTGCGGCCGCGGGGCGGGCAGGGGATGTGGGCCGAAGTGATCGTCACACCGCTGCCCGACAGCTGCGACACCCTGCTGTCGGTCGCCGACATCAGCGACCGGCGCGATCTGCGCGCCCGGCTGCGGCACTTGAGAATGCACGACCCGGTGACCCGGCTGCCCAACCGGAGCCTGTTCTTCGAGCGGCTGACGACGGCGCTCACCACGGGAGCGGTCGCGCACGGCGGGCGCGGCCGGATCGGGCTCTGCTATCTCGACATCGACGGCTTCAAGGCGATCAACGACACCCTCGGCCACCGGGCCGGCGACCGGCTGCTGAGCGCGGTGGCGAAGCGGCTGACGGAGTGCGCGGCGCCGGGCGGCCATCTGGTGGCCCGGCTCGGGGGTGATGAATTCGCCCTGCTGGTCGAGGAGTCGGCGGGCACGGAGCAGCTCATCGCCCTCGCCGCGGCCGTGCAGACCAAGCTGCAACGGCCGTTCGAGGTGGCGGGCCAGCGGCTGTCCGTGTCGGCGAGCATCGGGGTCGTCGAGCGGCCGGCCGCCGGTACGCACGCCACGGAGCTGATGCAGGCCGCGGACACCACGCTGTACTGGGCCAAGGCCGACGGCAAGGCCCGCTGGACCCTCTTCGACCCCGAGCGCAACGCCCACCGGATGACCCGTCAGGCCCTCTCCAGCACGCTGCGCCCGGCGGTCGAGCGGGGCGAGTTCGTGCTCCAGTACCAGCCGCTGGTGGGGCTGGGCGACGGGGTCGTGCGCGGCGTGGAGGCGCTGGTGCGCTGGCGCCATCCGCAGTTCGGGATGCTCGCGCCGAATCGGTTCATCGGGCTGGCCGAGGAGACGGGCGCGATCGTCCCGCTCGGCCGCTGGGTGCTCGCGACCGCCTGCCGCCAGGCACGGCGCTGGCAGCTGGACCACCCGCGGGCGCCGATCGTCGTCAGCGTCAATGTGGCCGTGCGGCAGGTCTGGGACTCCGACCTGGTCGCGGACGTGGCGGCGATCCTCGCCGAGACGGGGCTGCCGCCGCGCCTGCTCCAGCTGGAGCTCACGGAGTCCGCCGTGATGGGCTCGGCCGGGCGGCCGCTGCAACAGCTCCAGCAGCTCAGCGACATGGGGGTGGCCATCGCCATCGACGACTTCGGCACGGGCTACTCCAACCTCGCCTACCTCAGCCGGCTGCCGGTCTCCACGCTCAAGCTCGACGGTTCCTTCGTCCACGGCTTCCGCTCGGAGGAGCCGCCGAACCCGGCCGACGAGACGATCGTCGAGGCACTGGTCCAGCTGGCGCACCGGCTGGGCATCAAGGTGACGGCGGAGTGCGTGGAGAGCGCGGAGCAGGCGGAACGGCTGGGCCGGATCGGCTGCGACACGGGCCAGGGCTGGTTCTACTCCCGCCCCGTCGCGGCGGACTCGATCTCGGCCCTGCTGGAGACGGTGGGGGTGGGGCGGTTCTGAGGGCGTCCTGCCGGACGGGGTGCCCGTCCGGCAGAACGAGCCGCCCTACTTCCCCGGCAGCCCGAACACGTCCGCGATCAGGTCGAAGCTGCGCAGCCGCGCCTCCGCGCCGTGCGCGTTGGAAGTGATCATCAGCTCGTCCACGCCCGTCCGCTTGACCAGGCCCCGCAGCCCCTCGGCCACCTCGTCCGGCGTGCCGTGGACGACGTTCGTCAGCCAGCTGTCGACGAACTCCCGCTCGCCCGCGCGGTAGTCGTACGACTCCGTCTCCTCCGGCGTCGGGATCAGACCGGGCCGCCCCGTGCGCAGCCGCAGCATCGAGAGCGCTCCGGTGCGCACCTGGCGGAGGGCCTCGGCCGCGTCCGGCGCGGCGAACGCCTGGACGCCGATCTTGGCGTACGGCCGGTCGAGGATCTCGGACGGCCGGAAGGACTCGCGGTAGAGGTCGAGCGCCGGGATCGTGTTCGCCGAGGAGAAGTGGTGCGCGAAGGAGAACGGCAGGCCGAGCACACCGGCGAGCCGTGCGCTGAAGCCGGAGGAGCCGAGCAGCCAGATGGAGGGGCGGTCGGCCCGCTGCACCCCGCCGGGAACCCGGCCCTGGACGGGGCCCGGCACCGCGTGGATGCGGGAGTAGGGGTGCCCGTCGGGGAAGTCGTCGTCCAGGAAGCGGGTCAGCTCGGCGAGCTGCTGCGGGAAGTCGTCCGCGTCCTCCCGGAGCCGGTCCGCGCGGCGCAGCGCGGCGGCGGTCGCGCCGTCCGTGCCGGGCGCGCGCCCCAGGCCGAGGTCGATGCGCCCCGGGGCGAACGCCTCCAGGGTGCCGAACTGCTCGGCTATGACGAGCGGCGCGTGGTTGGGCAGCATCACGCCGCCCGAGCCGAGGCGGATGCGGTCGGTGTGGGCCGCGATGTGGGCGAGGACGACGGCCGGGGAGGAGCTGGCGATGCCGGGCATCGAGTGGTGCTCGGCGACCCAGAAGCGGTGGAAGCCCCTCCGCTCGGCCAGCCGCGCCAGCTCGACGGTGGTGCGGAGCGCCTGCGCGGCGGTCCGGCCGCTGCCGACGGTCGCCAGGTCCAGTACGGACAGAGGGACGGGCGCGCTGCCCTCTGCCGTGCCCCGGATACCGTCACTCGTGGGGGCACCGTCCTGTACGTCGGCCACGGTGGTCCGCCTTCCTGATCGCCCGCGGCACTCCCGTGCCGCGCTCCGGTCGTCTCGCTTTCGCCGGGAGCAACCGGAGAGGCTCTCCGCTTATTCCCGCGGCAGGCCGCTTTCCCGATCTTCCCCCGGCCTCGCCGTATCCACATGACCACCGCATATGCCAAGGTGCCGCGCCCCAGGACAGCGCCTTGCCAGTTGGCCGCGGTCTGGTCAACACCCCCTCCTCCGCAGCCCTTTCGCGGTTATCGTGAGAGCGGGAAACTTGACGGCAAGCCCGCTAGGGGGGAAACCGTGGCGCTCAAACACGAGCCGACCGCGCCGTTCCACTCGGTGCAGTACGCCCTCCGGGTGCTGGACTCGGTCTCGAATCGCCCCAGCGGTGTGACCGAGGCACTCATCGCTCGCGAGACCGGCCTGTCCACCGAGCACCTCGCGCCGTTGCTGCTGATGCTCCGCCGCGAGGGCTACGTCGAGCGGCTCGCGGACGGCGCGTATGCCGCCGGCGACACCCTGGCCCTGCTGGGCTCCGCCGACGACCGCGCCCGAGCCCTGCGGCTCAAGCTGCGGCGGTCGCTGTCGGAGCTGCGCGACTCGGTCGGTGCCGCCGTCTATCTGAGCCGCTACGTCGACGGCGAGATCAGGATCACGGACTTCGCGGACAGTCCGCAGACCCCCAAGGTCCACGAGTGGGTCGACTTCCGCTCCGCCGCCCACGCCAGCGCCATCGGCAAGTGCCTGCTCACCCAGCTCGACCACGACGACCGCCGCGATCATCTCTCGCGCCACAAGACGGCCCGGCTCACCTCCCGGACGATCACCAGCGAGAAGGCCCTCTTCCGCAGGCTCGACGCCCAGCCCGCGACCGTGCCCGTCCTCGATCTCCAGGAGTACGCGGTGGGCACGGTGTGCGCGGCCGTGCCGATCACCGCGGGGCGCTCGGTCGGCTGCCTGGCGCTCTCGCTCCCGCTGTCCCATGCCCACCGGCTGCGGCAGGCGGCCGACACCCTGAACCGGCGGGCGACGCCCGTACTGCTGTCGATGGCCCTCTGATCCCGCCGGTCCGGACCCCGGGCCGGCGGGTGGTCGGGAGCACCCGTTCGGACCAGGTATATTTATCTCTGTCAGCAGGCGCCGCTAGCTCAGTTGGTTAGAGCAGCTGACTCTTAATCAGCGGGTCCGGGGTTCGAGTCCCTGGCGGCGCACAGACAGAAGAAGGCCCCTCACCTCGGTGAGGGGCCTTCTTCGTGCGCGGAGTCAGGGACACGGGGTACGGAGTCCGCGTACAAAATCCGGTACGGAATCCGGTACGCGACCGAGGTCATGACAAAAGTCATCGCGGACCCATGATGTCCGGGCCTGCCGCCGGGCCGCCCCCGCCGACAGAATTTTTCCCATGGACAACGCGACGATCGCACCCGCCCCCGCCACCGGCACCGCCGCTGCCACCGCCCCCGCGCAGCCGGCCGGCATCAAGCCGCTGCCCCTGTGGTACTTCGGCTTCGAGGCCGTGGCCTCCGGCGCGTACGACCTGTACAAGGCGTTCCCGCAGATCCTCTGGGTGCTGGGCGCGCTCGCCGTGGTCAACCTCGTCGTCTCGCTGACCGTCCTGCGCTCCCGGCTCCAGCTGGCCAAGCGGCTGTGGCGCGGCAAGAGCACCCGCAAGATAGCCATCGGGCTGCTCGCCCTCCGGCTCGGCAGCCACTTCGTGCTGGCCCTGCTGGGCATGTCGGTGGTCTCCACCGCGGGCCACCTCGCCTTCGCCGCCGTGATGGCCGCGATATCCGGCCCGCTGCTCTGGTTCGCCCAGCGCACCGCGCTGCGGGCGCTCGCCGCCGAGGACGCCCGCACGGCGGAGCTCGCCGCCCGGGAGGCATGAGGGGCGGGCCCGTAGCATGGAGGGCCCACCCGCTCGCACGAGAAGCTCGCGTCACGGAGCCCGTGCGAGCAGAGCGACAGGAAGGAGCAGTACGTGCCGCAGCACCGCCGTCCACCGGCCGCCGCCGTGCTCCTGCTCCTCCTCGCGGTCGTCTTCGGCCCGTCCCTCGCCGGGACGGGCCCCTTCGCGTCCGCGTCCGGGAAGGGGGCCGCGGTCTCGAAGGTGGCGGAGGCCGCCCGGCAGACCCCTGTTTCCGTGCCCGGGCCCGCGGCCCGGCCGCACGCCGCGGACACCTTCGGCTCGGGCGGCACCTGCAAGCAGCAGGACGCGCCCCTCAGCGGCACCCAGGCAGTCGTCCCCCACGCTCACACCGACCCGCTGACCGGCCCGGGCACCGGCCGCACCGCCCTGCCCGAGGGCCACGCGCCCCGGCCGGGCGCCCCCCGCGCGCCCCCCGTCCCGGTCGGCGGCTGCGCCGAGCTCCTCCCCGTCCTGCGGATCTAGACCGCCCGCCCACGGCCCGCGCACCGGGCCGTGCCCCGGCATGTCCAGATTTCCGTACGCCCCAGGGAGCACTCCCCCATGTCCGCACGTCTCTCCTCACCCTCCCGCCGCATCGCCGCGATCGGCGCGGTGGTCGCCCTCGTGGTCGCGCTCGTCGCCACAGGCATCGCGATCGGCAAGAACACCGGCGGCTCCGGCAAGCGCGAGCCCGCCGCCGCTGACGCGGCCCCCTCCGCCGACGAGCGGCAGAAGGTCTACGCGCAGCTGGAGAAGGCCAGCGTCCGCCGCGGCGGCGACGACCCGCTGGCCGTCGGCAAGGCCGACGCGCCCGTGGTGCTCGTGGAGTACGCCGACTACCAGTGCTCGTACTGCGGCAAGTTCACCCGCGACAGCCAGCCCGAGCTGATCAAGAAGTACGTGGACGAGGGCACGCTGCGCATCGAGTTCCGCAACTTCCCGATCTTCGGCAAGGACTCCGAGCGGGCCGCCCGCGCGTCCTGGGCCGCCGGGCAGCAGGGCCGGTTCTGGCAGTTCCACGACGAGGTCTACGCCAAGACCCGCAAGGGCGACGCGCTCGCCGAGGACAAGCTCGTCGACATGGCGCGCGCCGGTGGCGTCGAGGACCTCGACAAGTTCCGCGCCGATCTGAACGGCTCCGCTTCCGCCGCCGCGGTCAAGAAGGACCAGGAGGAGGGGTACTCCATCGGCGTGCAGTCCACCCCGACCTTCCTCGTGAACGGGCGGCCGATCGCGGGCGCCCAGCCCATGAGCGCCTTCGACGAGGCCATCGCGCGGGCCGAGGCGGCGAAGAAGAGCGACAAGTGACCGACATCGGCTACCTCGCCGCCTTCCTCGGCGGCACCCTCGCCCTGGTCAGCCCGTGCAGCGCGCTGCTGCTGCCGGCGTTCTTCGCGTACTCCCTCGCGAGCCCCGGCCGCCTCCTCGCCCGCACCGGCGTCTTCTACCTCGGGCTCGCGACCACGCTCGTCCCTCTGGGCGCCGCGTCCACCGCCGCCAGCCGCCTCTTCAACGGCCACCGCGACATACTGATCACCGTCGGCGGCTGGCTGGTGATCGCGATGGGCGTCGCGCAGATCCTCGGCCTGGGCTTCGCGTCGAAGCGGGCCCAGGCCGCGGCCGGGCGGATCACTCCGCGGTCCGCGGCGTCGACGTTCCTGCTGGGCTGTGTGTACGGACTGGCCGGGTTCTGCGCCGGGCCGATCCTCGGCGCGGTGCTGACCCTGACCGCCGCGACCGGCAACCCGGCGCTCGGCGCGTCGATGCTCGCCGTCTACGCCCTGGGCATGGCCCTGCCGCTGTTCGTGCTGGCCCTGTTCTGGGACCGCTTCCAGCTCGGCCGCCGCCGCTGGCTGCGCGGCCGCGAGCTCCGGGCGGGCCGGCTGCGGCTGCACACCACCTCGCTGGTGTCCGGCCTCTTCTTCATCGGCATCGGCGTGCTCTTCCTCGCCTACGACGGGACGACCGGCCTGCCCGGCATCCTGGACGCCGACCAGGAGTTCCGCCTGGAGGAGCTCGCGTCCCGGGTGGGCAACGCGGTGCCCGACTACGCGCTGCTCGCGGTGGTCGCGCTGGTGGTGGCCGGCGTACTGGCCCGGATCGCCCTGCGCCCGGAGAAGCGGCCGGAGCCGGGACAGGACTGACGACCGGCCGCCGACCGGGCCCGGCCCATCCGGATCGAGCCCGGCCGGCGCACCGGGGCCGGTCAGAACTGCACGTCGGAACACGCGTAGAAGGCGTTGCCCGTGTCCGCGATCGTCCAGACCGCCAGGATCAGCTGCTTGCCCGTCCGCCCGGCCGGGATCGTCCCCTGGTGGGTGACGGTCGCGTCAGGGATCCGGCCGCCGTACGGGACGGTCAGGAACGGCTCGTCCTCCAGGTCCGACCGGGTGAGCGGCCGGGTGGGGTCGTAGCCGGGCTTCGTGAGGTAGTAGCGGAAGTCCGTCGTGGCGTGCCGGGCCGTGAGCCGCCAGCGGAAGGTGTAGTCCTGCCCGGCCGTGACCGGGGTCGCGGGCCACTGCCCGCCCCGGGGGTCGTCGAGCTGCGCGAAGCGGCTGTTGCCGCCCGCGCATATCGTCCCGTCGGACGGCCCGTGCGAGGGGAACCCCTTGGGGCCCTCGACACTCTGGGGTTCCCACTGGATGTCACCGCAGTCCTGCACGGTGCCGTTCGCGCAGAACTCCTGGCGACTGGTGGGGGAGTCGGTGTAGCCGTGACTGCCGGCGCTGCCCGTGCCGAGCAGGGAGACGGCGGCGATGCCGAGGCCGATGATCGCCGCACTGATCTTTTTGCGCATGCTTCGCTCCTCGAAGAACGTGGGGGGTTCTGTGAGCCGAGTGCTGTGGGCCGAGTGCTGTGACCAGACAAAAACTGCGGTCTAGACCAAGGCGGAGGCTAGTACCAGCCTTTAGTCATGTCCAGGCCAACGGACGAAGTCATCCGGCCGAAGTTCACCCGCGAGAGCGTCACCGGTTCGCCGTCAAGGGGCGGTTGTCCTGCGCCCGGGCACGCGCCGGCCTCGCGGCACTTCGTGATTCAAGGACGCGCCCTTGACGCGGACCACCGGGCGGGCAGGCCGCACCACCGGCGTACGGGTGACGGGCCGGGGTCAGCGCACCCGGCCGTACAGGTTCGGGTCGTAGTGCGCGAACGTGGAGACCCGGACCTTCTTGCCGGGCCTCGGCGCCTCGATGTACCGCTTGCCGCCCAGATAGATCGCGGCGTGGTGCACCCCGGACGCCTTGCCGTTGGTCGACCAGAAGACGATGTCGCCGCGGCGCAGGGCCGACCGCGGGATGCGGGTCGTGGCGCGGTACTGGTCGGCCGCGATCCGCGGCAGCCTGGCTCCCGCCTCGCGGTACGCCTTCTGGATGAGCCCGGAGCAGTCCCAGCGGTGCGGGCCGTTGCCGCCCAGGACGTACGGATCCCCGATGTGGGCCATCGCGAAGGCGATCGCGGGTTCGAGATCCCGCCGCCCGGCGGCCGGCCGCTGGGGATGCTGGGGCCGGGCCGGCTCGGGGGGCGCCGGGGGCTCCTGCGTCTCCTCCCGGCCGGACTCCTCGGCGGGCGCCTCCGTCTCCTCCTGGGCGGCCCCCTCGTCGTCCCCCTCCTCGGCGCCCTCTTCCTCGGTGTCGCCCTCCTCGGCCTCGCCGTCGGGGGCCGCCTCGGCGTCGACGGCGTCCGGATCCGCCTCCGACTCCGGCACGGCCTCGACCGCGCCCTGCTCCTCCTCCGCATCCCCACCCGCGGAAACGGCGCCCGGGTGCGGGCGCGGCGGCCCCTGTGGGGCGATCGCGCTCTCCGTCTGCCCCGGACCCGGCTGCGGGGACGCCACCGCCGCGCCCACCCCGGGCCCCGCCAGCACCACCGCCCCCACCGCCACCGCGACCGCACCGCGGAGAGCGCACCGGTGGCGTACGGGCCCGGCGGCCGTCCGGCGCTTGCCCACGACCACCGCGGCGGCCCCGTCGACGCAGAGCGCACACGCGCAGTCGCCGGGTATCGCCTCGGTGAAAGCCGGTATTCGCACGGCACCGCTGCCTTCCGTCGTACTCGGCACAGCTTCTCAAGGGCCACAGAAAACCGCATGCCGGAAATACGGACGGTTCCCTCGGTGGCGGAGACCCTTCACCCCGCCCGCACCGCCGGCACAGCGCCGCACGCAGGCGCTTCCCCTTCCCGCCGGCCCGGGAGGTGGTCAGGAGCACCCTCCAGGATCAGGTAGAGTTTTCTCTGTCAGCAGGCGCCGCTAGCTCAGTTGGTTAGAGCAGCTGACTCTTAATCAGCGGGTCCGGGGTTCGAGTCCCTGGCGGCGCACAGACAGAAGAAGGCCCCTCACCTCGGTGGGGGGCCTTCTTCGTGCGCCCGGAAGATCCCCGGAGGGCCGGGCCCCGCTTCCGAATACTTCACCCCCATTCGTACGCATCTTCGCATCACACACCACTTTGCCCGGTAAACACCTCGTTTCGCCCTTGTGATCATGACGCGCCGTCCGAGATCCTGAGCGGAGAGCAATGACTCAACGTCAATAAGTGACCAATGAGTCACGCGTGCTGTCGGGGAGCCGGTGCGCACAGGGTCCATGCGGCTGTGGGGGGCCGACGGACTCACGACGGACACACGCGATCAGCATGCGTGCGGGGGGAATGACCATGACGACCACGCCTGCCGATGCCCGGCAGCAGACCCACGCCCCGGCGGCCGCCGGCGGCCCGCCACGGGCACCCGGCGTGCCACAGCAGCCCGCCGGGCCCAGGACGACACCACCCGGCGATACGAGGGGCGACCGGACCACGGTCCGGTCGCCCGTCCGTCCAACCGGAGCGCGCCCGCGCTTCGACTACGAGCACTACAGCAGGCTGGCCGGCCCGCTCACCGAGCCCGAGCCGGGCCGGCCGTACCGCGTCCGCTACCGCAGCCTGCTCGCGGACGAGACGCACCGCGTCCTCGGCGCCCTCCTGCTCGGGGCCGCGCCCGTGGTCTCCCTGGGCCTGCTGCTGTGGCTGATGCAGCCCGCCCACTGGACGCACCGCGACCACTCCACTCCTCTGATGCGGTCCCTGGACACCGTGATGCTGGTGTCGATCGGGCTGATCGAGCTCTTCCGCACCCTGAACGTGGTGTCCAACGCCCACGCCACGCTCGTCGCGCGCGACCCCGTGCCGGTGGTGCCCGAGAGCGGCACCAAGGTCGCCTTCCTCACCTCGTTCGTGCCCGGCAAGGAGCCCCTCGAGATGGTCACCCGGACCCTCCAGGCGGCCACCAGACTGCGGCACCGCGGACCACTGCACGTATGGCTGCTGGACGAGGGCGACGACCCCGGGGTCAGAGAGGTGTGCAGACGGCTCGGCGTCCATCACTTCTCCCGCAAGGGCGTCGAGAAGTGGAATCAGCCGAAGGGCCCGCACCGCGCGAGAACGAAACACGGGAACTACAACGCCTGGCTGCAAGCCCACGGCGACGACTACGACTTCTTCGCCTCCGTCGACACCGACCACGTGCCACTGCCCAACTTCCTCGAGCGCATGCTCGGCTACTTCCGTGACCCGGATATCGCGTTTGTCGTTGGACCACAGGTGTACGGGAACTACGATGCGGCCGTGACCAAGGCCGCCGAGAGCCAGCAGTTCCTGTTCCACGCCCTGATCCAACGCGCCGGAAACCGTTATGGCGCGCCCATGTTCGTCGGCACCAACAATGCCGTCCGGATCAGCGCGCTCAAGGGCATCGGCGGGCTCTACGACTCGATCACCGAGGACATGGCCACCGGCTTCGAACTGCACCGGCACCGCAATCCCGCGACCGGTCGCAAATGGCGCTCCGTGTACACCCCGGACGTCCTCGCGGTCGGCGAGGGGCCGAATTCCTGGACGGACTTCTTCACCCAGCAACTGCGTTGGTCGCGGGGCACGTACGAGACCATCATCAAGCAGTTCTGGAAAGGGCCGTTCACCCTGTCGCCGGGCACACTCGTCAACTACACGCTGATGGTCATCTATTATCCGATGACCGCGCTCAACTGGCTGCTGGGCGCCTTGAGCTGTGCGCTCTTCCTGGGGCTAGGCGCCTCGGGGATCCAGATCGACTCCGAGGTCTGGATGATGCTCTACAGCGACGCCGCGGCCCTCCAGATCGGGCTCTACATCTGGAATCGCCGGCACAACGTCTCCCCGCACGAGCCCGAGGGCTCCGGCGGGCTCGCGGGCATGGTGATGTCCGCGCTGTCGGCGCCGATCTACGCCCGTTCGCTGATGGACGCGGTGCTGCGCCGCAGGAGCACCTTCGTGGTGACCCCCAAGGGCGACTCGGCGAGCCCGGACACCCTCTTCGGCACCTTCCGCGTCCACCTGTTCTTCCTGGCGGTGTTCGGCGGCTCGCTGCTGGCCTCGTTCTGGCTCGGCCACACGCACGTGGCGATGCGGACGTGGGCGGCCCTGGCCCTCGCCATCACCGTCGCGCCGGTCCTCGCATGGTGGTGGACCGTACGCAACGCCAAGCAAGCCGTGGAGGCCAGCCGATGAACCAGCCCCGTTTCCGTGTCAGCCGCCGCACCCGCCGCATGGCCGTCGGCTCGGCGGTGGTGCTCGCCCTGGCGGGGATGAACGGACCGGCGCTGTGGGGCTACGCCTCCGACCAGTACCACGACTACAAGATCAACCAGCCGGAGTACAAGGCCAAGAACGGCCACTGGGACATGGTCGACGTCCCCGACGAATACCGCATCAACACCATTCACGCGGCCCTGCTGCACACCGGCAAGGTGCTGCTGGTCGCCGGGTCGGGCAACAACGCCGCCAATTTCAAGGCGAAGTCGTTCCGTTCGGTCCTGTGGGACCCCGAGAAGAACACCTTCAAGAACATCCCGACCCCGAAGGACCTCTTCTGCGCCGGGCACACCCAGTTGCCCGACGGGAATCTCCTGGTGGCGGGCGGCACTCAGCGCTACGAAAAGCTGGGCGGCGACGTCACCAAGGCCGGCGGGCTGATGGTCGTCCACAACGAGGACCCGGACAAGCCGATCACGCTGCCCGTGGGCACCAGATTCACCGGCAAGAACAACGGGAAGACCTTCGAGTCGAAGGACGCCGTGCTCGTCCCCCGGGCCAAGAAGGTGCAGGACGACGAGAGTCACAAGGTCACCGTCACGGTCAGCACCGCGCGCGTCTATGTGGAGGCTCTGCAAAAGGGCCATCAGTACGAGACCGGGCTCACCGACAACTACAGCATCCAGGGCCTGAAAGGCACCGATACCCGCAACGTCTACGGAATCGCCAACAAGCTCTCGTTCGACAAGAAGGACTTCCAGGGCATCAAGGACGCCTATGAGTTCGACCCGGTCGCCGAGCGCTATGTCACGGTCGACCCCATGAACGAGGCCCGCTGGTATCCCACCCTCACCACCCTCCAGGACGGCAAGGTCCTCTCCGTCTCCGGTCTCGACGAGATCGGCCAGGTCGTGCCGGGGAAGAACGAGATCTACGACCCGAAGACCAAGAAGTGGACCTATCTGCCCAAGGAGCGCTTCTTCCCGACCTATCCCGCGCTCTTCCTCACGGACAAGGGGCGGATCTTCTACACGGGTTCCAACGCGGGTTACGGTCCGGCCGACAAGGGCCGTGTCCCCGGCGTGTGGGACCTGGGGAGCAACGACTTCACCGAGGTGCCGGGGATGAGCGACCCGGACACCCTGGAGACCTCGATGTCCGTGCTGCTGCCGCCCGCCCAGGACCAGCGCTATATGGTCCTCGGCGGTGGCGGGGTCGGCGAGGACAAGAAGGCGACCGCCCGTACCCGGATCGTCGACCTGCACGCACCGCGGCCGCGCTTCAAGGACGGGCCCGATCTCTACGCCAAGGCCCGCTATCCCAGCAGCGTCATCCTGCCCGACGACACGGTCCTGACCACCAACGGCTCGGGCGACTACCGTGGACGCAGCGACTCCAACATCCTCAAGGCGGAGATCTACGACCCGAAGGACAACTCCCGGCGCCCGGCCGCCGATCCGCTGGTGGGCCGCAACTACCACTCGGGCGCCCTGCTGCTGCCCGACGGCCGGGTGATGACCTTCGGTTCCGACTCCCTCTTCGGCGACAAGGCCAACAGCAGGCCCGCGACCTTCCAGCAGGAGATCGACCTCTACACCCCGCCGTATCTCTTCAAGAACGGCGCCCGGCCCGAACTCAAGGACAGCGGCGGGCCGAAGACGCTGTCGCTGGGCGACAAGGTGACGTATGGGGCGGGTGGCCCGCGGCCGATCGCGAAGGTGCGGTTGATCCGGCCCGGGTCCTTCACTCACGTCACGAATGTGGAACAGCGGTCGATCGCGCTCGACTTCACGAAGGAGCGGGACGGTATCACTGTGACCCTCCCCAAGGATCCGTCGCTGGTGCCGCCTGGTTGGTACATGCTCAATGCCGTGGACGACCGGGGTGTGCCGTCGCCTGCGGTGTGGCTGAAGGTCAAGGGGGCGTAGGGGGCGGCGGTTGCGCCTGCGGCGGGCTTTTTCCCCAGCCCCGCTCCTTCCCGGCTGCATCTGTTGTGCGGCTCCGCCGCGTGTGGGGCAAGCCCCCAGACCCCGCAACACGCTTCGCGCGTTGTCCTCAAACTCCCCCAGCTACCGCTGGGAGGTGCCCCCAACGGGCTCAATGTTCTGGATACGGTCCGCAATTCCAGCCCGTCCGGCGTTTGAGGACGCGGCCGCAGGCCGCTCCCGTCGCAGGCGCAACCGCCCCGCCCGTCACTTCGCGTTGCGCGCCAGCTCCAACGCGTACCGCTCCCACCACTGCCCCGCCTCCGGTCCCCCCTTGCACGTGCCGTCCGACTCCCCCGGCCGCTTGACCCACAGATACGCGTCGACGAGCGCGTCACCCGTGCGCGTCGTCGGCGGCTCGCCCAGCGCTCGGCCCGAGGGGTTGCACCAGGACTTCTCGTGGTCCGCGCCGGACAGCGGGCCGTTGCCGTTGCGGCTGGTGTCGATCACGAAGTGCTTGCCGCCCAGGAGGGCGGAGAGGGTGTGCCCGTATTCCTTGTTGTCCTGCGTG
Organism: Streptomyces sp. NPDC020379; assembly: GCF_044387105.1. Classification (NCBI taxonomy): domain Bacteria; kingdom Bacillati; phylum Actinomycetota; class Actinomycetes; order Kitasatosporales; family Streptomycetaceae; genus Streptomyces; species Streptomyces sp. NPDC020379. The sequence continues at coordinate 95,410 of NZ_JBIRVR010000004.1, read as the reverse complement.
GTCTGGAAGTTGGAGACATTGAGGGCGAATCCGTCGGCCTGGTCGATGCCGGCCCGCTTCAGCGGATCCGCCATCCGGTCGGCGGGCGTGACCCAGCTGGAATTGCCGGCGTCCAGATAGACCTTGGTGCGAGGCAGTGCCTTGAGCTTGCCCACGGCCTCCTTGAGCAGGGCGTACCGCTCCTCGTGGAACTGCTGGGGCGTGCAGCCGTCCTCCATGTGCGGAAGGGCGTCCGGCTCCAGGATCACGGTCGCGGCGCGGTCGCCGATGCCCTTGGCCGCCTTGTCGAGCCAGTCGCGGTAGGTGTTGCCGTCGGAGGCACCGCCCTGGCTGTACTGACCGCAGTCGCGGTGCGGGATGTTGTAGAGCACGAGCAGCGCGACCCGGTCGACCGCGGCCGCGGCCTCCGTATAGCCGCGGGTCTGGCCCTCGGGGTCGTCCACCCCGATCCACTCCGCGACGGGCTGGGCCGCGATCTTCGACAGGAGGTCGGCCTTGCCGGTGCTGCCGTCCTTGCGGAGCTCGGCCGACCGCTTGGAGGCGGTGGACTCGGGGTTCACCCAGAAGGGAACCCGGGACTTGGGCAGTTGGGCGGGCTGCCGGGGCGGCGCGTCGGCGGCCTTCGGCGGCTCCGCGGAGGAGGAATCGGATGAGCATCCGGCGAGCAGCAGCAGGGCCGCCACCGCGGCACCGGTTCCTCTACGGGCCGTACGGGCACGACATGTGCGGCCGGTGTAGCTGCCGTACATCCATTCCCCCTTGGGTGTACTTCCTGTGGGGTGTCCCCCCGGCCCCACGGGACATGACCGGGCTTTTCCATGCTTGCACAGAAATCGCCGCGTCTGTGGGTGGTCGGGCGATGACCCGCTGTCAAGTCGCCCTGTTGGAGCAGGGGAGGGGCGTGTGGCGGGGTCAGACATGTCCGGCGCCGGTGAGGTAGGCGGAGACGACGACGTTGGCGCTGTAGGAGCGGCGGACGCGGTCGTAGGTGCCGCCGCAGGTGATCAGGCGCAGCTCGGCGCGGTCGGCCCGGCGCGGGCCGTAGACGCGGTGGGCGTCGAAGTGTTCCTTGGTGAAGACGGAGACGTCCTCGACCGTGAACTCGGCGGTGGAGCCGTCCGCGCGGTCGACGGTGACGGTGGCGCCGCGTTTGAGGCCGGCGAGGTCGTAGAAGACGGCGGGCGCGTGGTCGGTGTCGACGTGGCCGACGAGGACGGCCGCGCCGGGCGAGCCGGGCCCGGGTCCGCCGCGGTACCACCCGACGGCGCCCGCCCGCTGGTACGGGGGCGGGTCGACCGCGCCCGACGGGTCGAGGCCGCGGTCCTCGATGGGTGCCCTGACCCCGACGGACCTGATGACCAGGCCGTGGGGGCGGGCCGCCGGGAGCGGGGCGTGGGCCGGGGGCAGCGGGTGGGCGCTCGGGCGGCCCGCGGCGGCGACGTCGCCGGCCGTGGGGGTGGCGGCCACGGTCCCGTCGGTGATCTCACGGCCCCAGAGCCACAGGGCCACCAGCAGCGCGGCCCAGGCCACTCCGGTCAGGAGGCGGCCGTGGCCGCTGCTGCGCTCTTCGGACATCTCGGCGGCCGCCCTTCCGTCACCGTCGGCCGGTGTCGGTCCGGCGGCGGTACCAGGTGACCCCCGCGGCGGCCAGCGCGGTGCCGCCCGCGAGGACGAGCCCGGGGGCGCCGGGGGGATCGGCGGCCGCCGCGGTGCCGCCGCCACCGGCCGGTACGGGCGCCACGGGCGAGGCCGCCGGGGGGCGGTGCGCGGCGCGGCCGGTGTGCTCGGGGGAGCGGGCGCCCTGAGGGGCGACGACCGTCAGCCGGCCCTCGGCCGTGCCGTCACGGCCGTCGCAGCGGACCTTGACCGCGTAGGTGCCGGGCGCCGCGGTCGAGCGGAGGGTGGTCTCCGCGAGCATTCCCGTCGCGTCCTTGGCGAGCCGCGCGTCGGTGACGAACGCCGGGGAGGTCGCGGTCGCCTTGTCGGTGGCGCACCCCGCGACCCGCAGCTGGACGCGCGAGCCGGGGGTGCCGGTGACGGGCGCGAGGGAGACCGCGCCGGGCCTGGTCACGGGGGCGTCCTGGGCGCACGCGGGCGCCGCGCACACGGCGACCGCCGCCAGGGCGCCGCACAGAGCGGATCGGGCTGGGTCCATGGGAAACCTCCTGGTATCCCAGAGACTCGCTCGCCTTCGCGGGGCGCCGCATCCGCTGCGTGGCGCCATTGCTCCGTACGGTCGCGGAACCAGCCCAATGCCGGACCGCGGCGCTCAGACCAGGTCGACGAGGTCCGCGATGGAGTCGACGACACGGGAGGGGCGGAAGGGGTGGTGGTCGACGTCCTCCGGGCGCGTCAGTCCGGTCAGGACCAGGAACGTTTCCATGCCCGCCTCCAGGCCGGCCAGGACGTCCGTGTCCATCCGGTCGCCGATCATCGCGCTCGTCTCGGAGTGGGCGCCGATCGCGTTCAGCCCGGCCCGCATCATCAGGGGGTTCGGCTTGCCGACGAAGTACGGTTCCCGGCCGGTCGCCTTGGTGATCAGCGCGGCCACGGAACCGGTCGCCGGGAGCGCGCCCTCGGCGGAGGGGCCGGTCTCGTCGGGGTTGGTGGCGATGAAGCGGGCGCCGCCGTTGATCAGCCGGATCGCCTTGGTGAGCGCCTCGAAGCTGTAGGTGCGGGTCTCGCCGAGCACCACGTAGTCCGGCTCCGCGTCGGTGAGGACGTAGCCGATGTCGTGCAGCGCGGTGGTGAGCCCGGCCTCGCCGATGACATAGGCGGTGCCGCCGGGCCGCTGGTCGTCCAGGAATTTGGCGGTGGCCAGCGCGGAGGTCCAGATGTTCTGCACCGGCACGTCCAGCCCGATCCGCTCCAGGCGGGCGTGCAGGTCGCGGGGGGTGTAGATGGAGTTGTTGGTCAGGACGAGGAAGGGCTTGCCGGATTCGCGGAGCCGCTTGATGAAGGCGTCGGCCCCGGGCACCGGAATGCCCTCGTGCATCAGCACACCGTCCATGTCGGTGAGCCAGGATTCGATCGGCTTGCGCTCTGCCACGGTGGGACTCCTGCGGTCTTTTGCCCCGTGCCGGGGCGGGGGAACGCCGGGACAGCGCCACTCGTGCGCCGCCCCGACACCTCCAGCCTAATCAGCTTCCGGTGGCCGACTTCCACGCGTCGACGTAAGAGGCGAGGTTCTTGTCTATTTCGGCCCAGTCCGGGCGGAATATCTCGACGCCCTGCATGATCTCCGCGAGGGCGATGGCGTTCTTGTCGGTGGCCTTGACGTCCGTACGGACCGGGAATCCGCCGGCGACGGAGGACGCCTGCCGCTGCACCTCTTCGGAGAGCAGGAAATCCAGGAACTTCTTCGCCCGGTCGGCGTGCGGGGCGTTCTTCACCAGCCCGGCGGCATACGGAAGGGCGAGTGTGGTGCGCTTTCCGCTGCTGCCGGCGGGGAAGAAGATGCCCTGGTGAGGCATGGACTTCATGTTCGCGTAGTTCATCTGGACATCGCCGTTGGCGACGAGGAGTTCGCCCTTGTCCGTCTTGGGGGCGAGTTGTCCGGTGGAGGAGGACGGGCCGACGTTGTTCTTCTGGAGCTTTTTCAGATAGGCCATGGCGGCGTCCTTGCCGCCGAAGTCGTGGACGGCCTTCACGAGCACCGCCGTGCCGTCACCGGCGACACCGGGCGTCGAATACTGCACCTTGCCCTTGAACCGGCCGTCCAGGAGGTCGTCCCAGGTCTTCGGCGGGTCCTTCAGTTCCCGGGTGTTGTGGATGAAGCACAGGTAGTTGCCGACGACGGGGGTCCAGGTGCCGGTGGCGGAGCGGTCGCCCGCGGGAACCTGGTCCGAGCCCGCGGGGCGGTAGGCGGCGAGCAGACCCTTGCCGTCGGCCTGCTGGATGAACGGCGGCAGGGTGACGATCACGTCGGCCTTCGTACGGGACTTCTCCCGGGCCAGGCGCTGCACCATTTCACCGGAGCCGCCCTCGACGTATTTCACCTTGATGCCGGTCTTCTCCCGGAATTCCTTGAAGACCGTGTCGTAGAAGCCCGAGCCGTCCTCGGCCTTGAGTCCGTCCGCGCTGTAGACGGTGATCTCATCGGCGTCGGCGGAGGTGCCGCCGCAGCCGGTCAGGGTGGCGGCGAGGACCACCGCGCCGAGTGCGGGGGCGGTGAGCGGCCGGTGAAAGCGGGGCATGACGTGTCGGACTCCTTGCGTGGGAATGGCGGGGAGGGTGGTGCGCTCAGCGGTAGGACGCCCTGGTGCGGATCCGGGAGACGCCGAGCAGGACGGCGAGCGTCGTCACCATCAGGACGACGGCGAGCGCGGCTCCGGCGAAGAGGGCGCCGCGGTCCGTGGTGCCGAAGATCTTGACGGGCAGCGGCAGCCAGTCCGGCGGGTAGAGCATCATCGTGGCGCTCAGCTCCCCCATGGACAGGGCGAAGCAGAGCCCCGCGGCCGCGGTCAGGGACGGCAGGAGCAGGGGCAGTTTCACGCGCCACAGGACGGCGGAGGGGCGGGCGCCGAGGCTCGCGGCGCTCTGTTCGTACGCCGGGTCGAGACGGGCGAGGGCGGCGGTCACGGACTGGTGGGCGAAGGCCGTGACCAGCACGGTGTGCGCGATGACGACGATCTCGCGGGTGCCGTTGAGCAGCAGCGGCGGCTCCGAGAACGCGACCAGCAGCGACAGCCCGACCACGACGGACGGCACGGCGACCGGCAGCATGAACAGCGCGTCGACGACACGGCGTACGCGGCGCCCCAGGCGCTCCGCCGCGAGGGCGGCCCAGGTGCCGGTGACGAGGGCGAGGGCACTCGCCGCGACGGCGGTCAGCAGGCTGGTGGTCAGCGCGCTCAGCGAGTCGCCTCGCGCGATGTCCTGATAGTGCGTCAGTGTGGCGCCGGAGGGGAGCGCACCGCTCCAGTTGGTGGCGAAGGACGCGCCGAGGACCACCAGGAACGGCAGCGCGAAGACGGGCAGGAAGAGCGCGAAGAAGACGGTCCACGCGGCCCAGCGGGCGCGGCGGCTATGCACGAGCACGGCGGGTGTCCCCCTTTCCGGAGGTGCGGGATTTCCCGGGCTTACCGGCGAGGAGCAGGCGGTAGAGGCCGTACAGCGCGACGGACAGGGCGACGTTGACCACGGCCACGACGCACGCGCCGGTGTAGTCGCCGTCCAGGATCGCCTTGCTGTAGACCAGCATCGGCAGGGTCGTGACGCCCTTCGCCCCCGTGAACAGCACGATCCCGAACTCGTTGAGGCACATGACGAGTACGAGGCTGCCGCCCGCGGCGAGCGCCGGGAGCGCCTCGGGCAGGATCACCTGCCGCACGATCCGCGGCGCCCGCGCGCCCAGCGAGGCCGCGGCCTCCAGCTGCGCGGTCTCCACCTGCGAGAAGGCGGCGAGCAGGGGCCGCATGACGAGCGGCGTGAAGTAGGTGATCTCCGCGAGCAGCACGCCCCAGGGCGTGTGCAGGAAGTCGAACGGTCCGTCGGTGGCCCCCGTGACATCCGTCCACAGTCCGTTGGCCATGCCCCGGGAGCCGTAGACGAAGAGCAGGGCGAGCGTGATCAGGAAGGAGGGGAACGCGAGGAAGATGTCGATGAACCGGCTCAGCGCTCTGGCGCCGGGAAACGGCACGAAGGCGATGACCAGGGCGAGGGTGAACCCCAGGACGAGGGTGCCCGCGGTGGCGCCGGCGGCGATGGTGACCGTGTTCCGGAGGGCTTCCCGGAAGGCGGTCTGCCGGAAGGTCTCGCCGTAGCCGTCGGATTGGCGGATGACGAGGGCGAGGGGGTAGAGGAAGAAGATCGCCAGGGCGCTGAGCGGGGGCAGGACCCATAGGGCGCGAGCGGTGCGCCGGCCGCGGGCCGGTGCGCCGCCTGCGGCGGGCCTTTTCCCCACCCCGCCCCTTCCCGGCTGTATCCGAGGTGCGGCTCCACCGCGTGGGGGGCGCGTGCCCCGGGCCCCCGGCTGTCCCTCCGTTGCCGCCCGCGGCGCCTTTTCCCCCACCCCGCCCCTTCCCGGAACCGGGGAGGCCCCGGACCCCCTGACCGCGCTTCGCGCGGTGTCCTCGAACGCCGGACGGGCCTGACCGGGCGGACCGTGGTCCGAGAACCGCGGGCCGCCGGGGTGCTCCGGCAACTGCGCATCGTCCGGGCAGCCATTCAGCCCGTGCGGGCACCTCCCAGCGGTAGCGGGGGGAGCCTGAGGACACGCCCGCAGGGCGTTCACCGCCGCGGGCGGCAAAGACGGCCCGCGCCCCGGTTCGGGAAGGGGCGGGGCTGGGGAAAAACCACCCGTCCGAACCCTACGCATCGGCCACCACCACGACGTCCTCAGAAGCGAACCGCACAGCCACCCGCTCCCCCAACACCGGCACCACGCGTAGCTCCGGCACCTCAGCCGTCACTTCGAAACCTTCAGCCACAGTCACGGTGACCCGATGCGACGCTCCACGCCACTGAAGCCCCGTCACCACCCCCCGCACCACGTTCACCGACGGATCATCGGACTCCCCCAGCCCGATCAGATGCGGCCGGACGCACACCGTCACGTCCCCCGCGCCCGCACCCTCGCGGACGCGAAGCCGCACACCGCCCACCTCGACCTCACTCGCGCCCGACCACACGCCCCGCAGCACGTTCGCACTGCCGACGAACGACGCGGTGAACGCACTGCCCGGATTCCGGTACAACTCCCTTGGCGTGCCGCAGTCCTGGAGGCGGGCGCGGTCCATCACCGCGACGCGGTCGGCGAGGGTGAGGGCCTCGGACTGGTCGTGGGTGACGTAGAGCATGGAGACGTCCGGCAGGTCCCGGTGCAAGCGGGCCAGCTCGGCGAGCATGTCACCGCGCAATTGCGCGTCGAGCGCGGAGAGGGGTTCGTCGAGGAGCAGGACTCCCGGCCGGACGGCGAGTGCCCGCGCGATGGCGACGCGCTGCTGCTGACCGCCGGAGAGTTCGCGTGGGTAGCGCTTGGCGTACGCGCTCATGCCGGTCATCTCCAGCGCGTCGGCGACCCGCCCGGCGATCTGGTCGCGGGGCGCCTTTCGGGCCTTGAGGCCGAAGGCGACGTTGGCGTCGACGCGCAGATGCGGGAAGAGCGCGTACTGCTGGACGACCATGCCGATGCCGCGCCGGTGCGGCGGCAGTTCCGTCACGTCCTGGCCACCGATCAGCACCCGCCCGGAGGCCGGCCGGACGAACCCGGCGACGGCGCGCAGCGCGGTGGTCTTGCCGGAGCCGGAGGGGCCGAGGAGTGCCATGACCTCGCCGGGTTCGACGGTGAGGTCGAGCGCGTCGAGCACGACGGTGTCGCCGTAGGCGACGGACACCTCGTCGAAGCGGATGCCACCGCCCGTGGTGGTGGTCTTCACGACTCGTACTCCGCTATCAGGCCGGGCAGTTCGGCCACCGACGGCAGGACGGCCGTGGCGCCGGCGGCCCGTAGCGCCGTCTCGTCGTGCGCCCCGGTGAGCACTCCCGCCACGAGCGACGCACCGGCCCGCCGTCCGGAGAGCATGTCGTAGGAGGTGTCGCCCGCGACCGCGATCCGCTGGACGGCGTCGACGGCCGCGGTGCGCAGCAGCGCGGTGAGGACCATGTCGGGGAAGGGGCGGCCGCGGCCCGCGTCGGCGGGGCAGAGGGTGAGGTCGGCGAGGCCGGTCCAGCCGAGGGCGGTGAGGATCGCATCCTGGGTGACGCGGGCGAAGCCCGTGGTGAGGACGACGGTCCGGCCCTCGGCCCGCAGGCGTTCGATGGCGGCGCGGGCGCCGGGCACGGGAGCGCAGTGCCCCTCACCGACCAGCCGCCCGTAGGCCGCCTCGAAGGCGGCGTTGGCCCGCCGCGCCCGCTCCTCGTCGCCGAAGAGGTGCCGGAAGACGGAGATCTTCGACTCGCCCATGGTGGCGCGGACATGGGCGAGGTGGGCGGCGTGCTCCGCCGAGCCGGGCCGTACGCCGAGCTCGGCCGCGGCGCTCTCGAAGGCCCGCTCGACGAGTCCTTCGTCGGCGACGGTCGTGCCGGCCATGTCCAGGACGACGAGCCCGATCGGCGCGTTCTTCCCGTCGGTCACGGGGGTCATCTCCTTCACCAGCCCAGTGCGTTCGCGGTGGTCTCGGCGATGGCGGGCGCGCAGGTCATGCCGCGGCCGCCGGGCCCGGTCACCAGCCAGATGCCTCTCCGCACCTGCTGCCGGTGCACGACGCGCGTGGTGTCGACACACTGCGCGTACACCCCGGCCCAGCGGCGCCGGATCTTCGGCAGGGGCCGGCCGAGGAGCGTTTCGGTGACGGCCGTCAGGTGTTCGTACGGGTCCTCGTCGACGTCGAAGGCGAACGGCGCCTCGTATGCGTGGGTGTCGCCGATCGTCAGCCCGCCGTCCGCCCGCTGGACCATGAGCAGTTGCATCCGGTGCTCGGCGGCGACGGGCGGCTGGTGCTGCGCGGCGGCGAGCGCGTCCAGGGCGGGGCCGCCGTAGGCCGGGTAGTAGCGGAAGCTGTCGGCGTCGGCGACGGAGGTGGTGAGCGGCTCGCCGAGCGGCGCGGTCTGCATCATCTGGAGGCGTACGCGGCGTACGGGCAGGTCGGGTGCGAGCTCGCGGACCAGACCGCCCAGCCAGGCGCCGGTGCAGAGGACGACGGCGTCGCCGGTGTGGGTGACTCCGTGGTCGTCGCGGACGGCGTGCTCACCGATGGTCTCGCGGACCTCGCGGCCGCCGAGGAAGGTGTAGCGGCCGGAGGCGAGGAGCGCGTCCTTGAGGGCGCGCTGGGCGGTGCGTGGTTCGACGGCGGCGTCGCGCGGGCACCACAGGGCGCCGCGGAAGTCGCCGCGCAGGGCGGGGTTGAGCTCGCGGGTCTCCTCGGGGCCGAGGAGGGCGAAGCCGCGGGCGGCGGCGTCGGGGCGGGCGAGGGCGGCGCGGGCGACGGCCAGCTCCGCCTCGTTGGTGACGACCGTCAGCGAACCGTTGGCCCGGAAGCCGAGGCCGGGGACGCCGTCGGCGATCTCCGCCCAGAGCTCCCGTGCGCGCAGCGCGGTGTCCAGTTCCTCACCACCGGCCCGGCCGCTGACCCAGACCAGGCCGAAGTTGCGGACGGAGGCGCCCCGGGCCTCGGCCTCGCGCTCGATATGGACGACCTCGTGGCCGCGTTGGACTGCGTGCCAGGCGTGCAGGGTTCCCAGCACGCCGGCTCCGACGACTATGACTCGCATGCCGGGAACGCTCCTCGGGGCGGGTGACCCGAAGCGGTCCGCACAGCTACGGGACGGTGAACGGGCTGTCAAACTTGGCCTAGACCCGTTACCATTACGTTACATACGAATGGAGTGCCGGGTGGCCGGCTTCTACCGTTTCGTTCCCAGATGTGTGGTGAAGGAGAAGCGGTCGCCCCGGTAGAGCGACCGCACCCGCTCCAGCGGGCGGCCCTCGGTGTCCCGGGACAGCCGGTGGATCAGCAGCATCGGCAGCGCGGGCGGGGTGCCGATGAGGAGGGCCTCGCGCGGTGTGGCCAGTACGGTCTCCAGCCGCTCGTCCGCGTCCCCGAAGGAGATGCCGAGGTGATCGTGGAGATAGCCGTAGAAGGAGGAGTCCGGTTCGAAGTCGGCGTCCAGGCGCGGCACGCGCTCGACCGCCACATAGGTGCTCTCCAGGCCGACCCGCTCGTCGTCGGCGAGCAGTACGCGCTCCATGTGCCAGACGGGGGCGCCCTGTTGGACGCCGAGATCGGGCGCGAGCGCGGGCGGGCAGGGGAAGCGGTCGAGCCCGATGAGGGAGCGGCCGGGCCGGCGGCCCTGCCTGCGGACGCCCTCGGTGTAGCTGGCGAGGGCGAGGGGCTGTTCCAGCTTGGGGCCCGCGACGACCGTGCCACGCCCCGCGCGTCGCAGCCGCCCCTCCAGCAGCAGTTCACGCAGGGCCTGGCGAACGGTCTCGCGTGACACCTCGAAACGCACCGCGAGGTCGCGCTCGGTCGGCAGCGGCTCACCCTCGCCCAACTCGTCGAGCAGGGCGGCCACTCGGGTCTTGACCGCGTAGTACTTCGGGATGCGGCCGTGCTCGGGGATGCCCGCGCGGATGGGGGCGCCGGGTGCGGCGCCGGGTGTCTGCTCCCCCGTGCCGCCGGGGTAGTCCATGAAGTCCACGGCGCGATCCTCGCACCTCAGCGCCGTGCGCGCCGCGCCCCGAAGATCATGGAACCGCCGGCGAGGAGCAGCGCGAAGGCGGCCGCGCCGATCGCGAAGAGCGGCCGCTGGGAGCCGGTGTCGGCGAGCAGGGAGCGGCGCCCTGTCTCTGCGGCCTCCCCTTCGCCGGGCGCCTCGTCATCGGCGCGACCCGCGCCCGGGGCCGCGCTCACGGCGGTGCCCGAGACGCCGAAGGTGTAGTTGTCGGACTCCCCCACCCAGTCCCCGTCCCCACCGCGCCGCTGCACGGCGGTCACATTGAACGTGACCGGGCCCTCGGGCGCGCCGCCGGTGAAGCCGAGACGCACGCGTACGGGCACGGAAGCGTGCGCGGGCACCGCGAAGCCGGGGAAGTCCGGCGAAGTGCCCTCGAAAACCCCGACGTTCTCGGCCTCGTCGGTCCGCTCGAAGCGCACCGGCCGCCAGCGGGAGGCGGCCGTGTCGTAGAAGTCGAACCGGATGTCGCCCGGCCGCAGCGCGCGCGCCCGGTCCGCGAACACCGCCACCGGGTGCACGTCCCGGCAGTCGACCGCCGTGCCGTTGCGCAGCTCCAGCTCCCAGACCTGCTGGTCACCGCCGCGCTCGTATGTCACCGGCCCGCCCTTCAGCCGCGCGGCGATCGGGAAGGTGGCGTTCCCCGGACGGCCACAGCGCGATTGGACGGGCGCCCGGTCGAGGGGCGGCCGGGGATAGGTGGGTGCCGCCGACGAAACGATCGCGAGCGCGACGGCGCCGACGACGAGCGCACGGGGCAGGTACATCGCGAAACCTTTCCGGAGGGTCCGGGAACGCGAGTCACGCTGGCAGCGCGGGCCCGAGGCCGAAGGCCCGGCACGGCTCGGGTGGGCTGAGTGGGGGTGCGATTCCGCTCGATGTGCGTATTTTCTTTTGATCCGTACGGGCGGGGCGCCTACGGCCGGGCACGGGGCCGGGCGGAGCCCCGTGGGGATCGGGACGAGGCCCCTCGCTAACCAGCCGCTCCGCCGAACAGCGGTGCCAGCGCGAGTTCGGCCGCGCCCGCCACCACCGCGCTCGCCTCCGCCACCTCCACCCGGGTCACCTCGCCGACGACCGCCCGCACCCCCTCCTCGAACCGGGCGGCATCCGCCAGCACCGTCCGCCCTCCGAGCAGCACCAGGTCGATGTCCAGCAGCCGCACCAGATTCCTCGCCGCCACCCCCAACAGCCAGGCCGCGCGCCCCACATCCCGCGACGCCACCGCCTCCAGGCAGAGCGCCTCGACGCAGCCACGGCTGCCGCACGCGCAGAGCGGACCGTCGAGCTGGAGCACCTGGTGGCCGAACTCCCCCGCCCCCGTCCGCTCCCCCCGGTGCACGGCACCGCCCAGCACCAGCCCCGCGCCGAGCCCCGTACCCAGGTGGAGATAGGCGAAGGACGACACCCCACCGCGCGGCAGCAGCCCCAGCGCCGCCGCGTTCGTGTCCTTGTCGATCACCACCGGCACGCCGAGCCGTCCGGCGAGCGCGTCCCGCAGCGGGTATCCGTCCCACCTCGGGAACCCCGTCACCTTCCCCAGCACGCCGCCACGGTGATCGAGCGGGCCCGGCACGGCGACCCCGACGCCCAGGACGGTGGCCGGAAGCATGCCGTCCAGCAGCGCCCCGATCTCGGCCAGCACCGCCTCCGCCCCCGACCCGAAGGCCAGCGGAGCCGTACGCGTCTCCACCTCGGCGCCCGACAGGTCGACCAGGGTCGCCGTCATCGCGTCCCGGTCCAGGTGCAGGCCGACGGCGTGGCCCGCCTCCGGCACCAGGCGGAGCAGCATCGGCGGCTTGCCGCCCGTCGAGGCCCGGCGTCCGCCATCGGTGGCCAGCCCGGCCGCCCGCAGCCGCGCGCCGATCTTGCTGACGGCCTGCGGGGTCAGGCCGGCGCCCGCCGCCAGCTCGGCCCTGCTGGCACCCTCCGGCCCCGCGTCACGCAGCAGGCCGAGGACCACGGCGGTGTTGTGATCCCGCAGCGCGGCGAGGTTCGCCCCGGCGGGGCCGAGTGGCGTGGGGCCGACGGGACGGGTGTCCGGGCGGGCTCCCGGGCCCCCGCCCGGGCCGAGGTCTCCGCGGGTGGCGGGGCGGACGCCTGGGCCGACGTCGTGGCGGGTGGCCGGGAGGGCGCCTGGGCGCACGGCCGGGCGGGCCCCTAGGTCCGTGGCTGGGCGCGCACCTGGGCCCGTGGCCGGGCGGGCGTCCGGGGATGCGTCCGAGTCGGGGTTGTTCGTGCTGCTCACCTCACCATTGTCGTCACCGCTTGCACTTTCGCAACAGCGTTGCCAAAGTGGAGGGCATGGATGGCACCCCTGACACCCCCCGCACCCCCTACCGCGTCGGGCTCATCGGTTACGGCCTCGCGGGCTCCGTCTTCCACGCCCCGCTGATCGCCGCGACCGACGGTCTCGTCCTCGACACCGTCGTGACCGCCAACCCCGAGCGGCAGCGCCAGGCCGTCACCGAGCATCCCGGCGTCCGTACCGTCGCCGACACGGACGCCCTCTTCGCCCACGCCGACGAGCTCGATCTCATCGTCATCGCCTCCCCCAATCGCACGCATGTCGCGCTCGCCCGCACCGCCCTCGAAGCGGGGCTGCCCGTCGTCGTGGACAAGCCCCTCGCCGCGACCGCCGCCGAGGCCGAGGCCCTGGCCGGCCTCGCCGACGAACGCGGCCTGCTGCTCAGCGCCTTCCAGAACCGCCGCTGGGACAACGACTTCCGCACCGTCCAGCAGCTCGTCCGCGACGGCGCGCTCGGCGACGTACTCCGCTTCGAATCCCGCTTCGAGCGGTGGCGGCCCCGGCCCAAGGGTGGCTGGCGGGAGTCCGGCGACCCGGCCGAGATCGGCGGGCTCCTCTACGACCTGGGCAGCCACGTCGTGGACCAGGCCCTCGCCCTCTTCGGTCCCGCCGCCACCGTGTACGCCGAGGCCGACATCCGCCGGCCCGGCGCCGAGGCCGACGACGACACGTTCATCGCCATCACCCACACCAATGGTGTCCGCTCCCATCTGTGGGTGAGTGCCGTCACCGCCCAACTCGGGCCGCGCTTCCGGGTGCTCGGCACCGCCGCCGGCTATGTGAAGTACGGTCTCGACCCCCAGGAAGCAGCCCTGCGCGAGGGGCTCCGCCCGTCGGACGACCGTACTGCCTGGGGCGTCGAACCCGAGTCCGCCTGGGGGCGGATCGGCGCCGGCGAGTCTCCCCGTACGGGTGGCGGCGAACCCGTCCGCACTCTGCCTGGTGACTACCCCGCCTATTACTCGGCCGTGGTGGAGGCCCTCCTCTCGGGTGGTCGGCCGCCGGTTTCGGCTCGGGAGGCCGCGGCGGCTCTGCGGGTGCTGGAAGCGGCTCGGGTCTCCGCGGATGAGGGGCGTGTCGTGCGGATCGAGGCTTCGGCGTGATGGCTGGTGTCGCTTGTCCGGAGGCGGTTCAGGTGGTCGGAATCGAGCGGTGCGCCGTGCGGGCTGATCAGGTCGCCGGCGTCGAGCGGCGCACCGTGCGGGTTCAGGGGGCTGAGGCGTGATGGAGGAGGTTGCCCGCCTGGAGGACGATGAACGGCGGCTCGTTCTTGAGCGGTTCGGGAACGATGACGCCTGGGAGCTTGGGTCACTGCTCGTTTCTCTCGCCCGCGAGCGTGGTGCGGCGGTGACCGTCTCCATCCGGCGCGGTTCGCAGCGGCTCTTCCACTGCGCGTTGCCGGGGACGTCCGCCGACAATGACGCGTGGGTCGACCGCAAGTGCCGGGTGGTTGAGCGGTATGCGGAGTCCTCCTTCTTGGTCGGGGCGCGGTTCCGGGCCAAGGGACGTACTTTCGAGTCTCACTCCCGTCTTGATCCTGATCGCTATGCGGCGCATGGCGGGGCGTTTCCGATTCGGTTGCGTGGTACGGGGGTTGTGGGCGTGGTTGCTGTCTCTGGTCTGACTCAGGGGGAGGATCATGCGTTGGTTGTTGCGGGGTTGGAGCGGTATTTGGGGGCGGCGGGGGGCTGAGGGTGTCGGTGGGCTGAGGGTGTCGGGGCGTTCTCCGCTGGGTGCGGGTGATTCTGCGGGGGCGTTGCGCCTGCGGCGGGCGCCCTGGGGGTGCCTGGGGGGTGCCGTCTGTCGGGTGCGGGTTGTCTGCGCCTGCGGCGGGCGGCTGTAGGTAGCGCGCCGTCTGTCGGGAGCGGGCCGTTGCGCCTGCGGCGAGCCTGGGGGGTGCCGTCTGTCGGGTGCGGGTTGTCTGCGCCTGCGGCGGGTGGCCTCAAGCGCCGGCCGGGCTGGTTTGTGGTGGGTGCCGGGGGTGGGTCTTCCGGGCTGGGGACCTGGAACGCGGTGCGGGTGCCGTTTCGCGTATTGAGTGCCCCGAATTCGCACCGCGTTCCAGAACCCCACCCTCCAGCCCCACCCCCTCCCACCGGAGAGCAAGTGCGGCGCTGTTTGGGGTTGCCTGGCGGTGCCGCCTCTTGCGGCCTCGGACGTCCTCCTCTCCAACTCGCTCTTTCGGAGCTACTCGTTCGACCTCGGAGCCGTCTTCGTTCTCCAGGAACGCCGCATAGTGCGATTCCCCTCCCGCGTAAGGGTGGCGGTCGGGGGTCTGGGTGAGTGCCGAGGACTGCTGGTATCCCAGGGTGTCCAGCACCCATCCGGAGCTTTTTGCCGTGCGAGGGAGGTTCGGGAACCAGAGTTCGAGGTGGCGGGGTGTCCCGTGCCGGGGTCGCCCCACTGCGGCGTCTTCCTGTCGCGGCGGGTTCGGAGCATCAGCCACTCGGCGGCCGCGCGGTCCGCCGTTGTGGCGGTGTCGCGAGGTGGGGTCAGCGCTTGCGCTATTCCCGGTGGTCGTAGCGCGCGGTATTCCGTGAACCGCCTTACGCCGCAGCTTTCGCAGCGCGATTCGCCTCCGGTGTGCGTCCAGCCGCCGCGGTGGGTGCATGCGAGCATCCCGGTGGCGGTCACAGTCCGTGGTCCAGACGCCAGTGCGCTCGCTGGGCGAGGACCGCTTTTCCGGCTTTGAGTCTGTCGCCGCCGACTTGGGCGTCGCGCAGTGCGGTTGCCAGCTCCGGGCACTCCACGCAGCCTCGGAACGGTTTGATCGTCTGGGGCCGGAGCCCGGTCGCTTCCCGCTCGTCCCGCGTGGCCAACCGCAGCGCGGAGAAGGGCACTTCCCACTCGCGCCCGCCCCCTGGTTCGCGTAGGTGCACGCGCCTCCCCACGCTGTCGATCACCTGCCCGATCCGCTCCTCGCGGGTGTCCACCACGAATGCGCCGTTCCGATACGTCATCGCTCCGCGCCTTCCCCCAGTGTCGATGTGCGGCTACGCACCGTAGCCATGCGTCCACGATGGACCGCCATTTGGGCTAGCGCAACCAAGTTGGGCCCATAGTGGGCCAGCTTCATCCTTGTGGGTGATCGCACGCCTGCGGCGTGGGTTCTGGACCACACTGAGCACGCACTGCCAGCAGGGGAGGAAGCCATGGGGAACGCCCGCCGGACCGCTCGTCGCCGCAGACTGGGCGCCGAGTTGAGAGCGCTTCGAGAAGCGGCCAATATCTCGACCGAAGAAGCCGCGAGGGCGATCCACGGCGACAAGACGAAGGTCAGCCGACAGGAAACGGGGTTGTTCCGCACCACCCGGCTTGAGCTTGAGGTCTTGCTCAACCTCTACAGAGCTGAGGACGAGAAGCTGCGGAGGTGGCTCATCGCTCTCGCGGCCGAAGGAAACAAACGCAGTTGGTGGCACCGGTACAGCGAGGCACTCGCGAACCACTTCAAAGAGACACTGACATTGGAATCGGACGCCGCAAGCATCGCGGCGTTCCAATGTCGGGTAATTCCTGGGCTGTTGCAGACCCAGGCATACGCGACCGCTGTTCTCGAAGGCCAATCGCAGCCGCTGTCCGAGGAACAACTCAGGCTGTCCGTTGACATTCGCATGAGCCGCCAGAGCATCTTCCTCCGAGGAAATCCGCCGAAGTATGCGAGCGTTCTGACGGAGGGCGTGGTCCGCCAACAGATCGGCGGGCCACAGGTCATGGCGGACCAGCTACGACATCTGGCTTCCCTGAGTCAGAGTCCCGAGTTGGCGATCCAGATCATCCCCTACTCACAGAGCAGGTTCACAAACACCAGCGGATCCTTCATCCTGTACTCCTACCCTGAGCCTCTGGAGTTCGATGTCGTCCAGGTGTCGTACCTCGGCGGGGATCTGTATCTGGACGAGGACGAGGCGGTAGCGAAGTACCGCAAGGCATTCGAAGAGCTGCAAGCTTCAGCACTGTCGGTCCAGGAGTCAGCCGAGCTGATCTCATCCATCGCGCAAGAACTTGAACGCGAGTGAGGTACATCCCGTGATACACCACGACTTCTCCCCCTACAGATGGCGCAAGTCCTCTTACAGTCCTGACGAAAGTGCCGACTGTGTCGAAATACGGCTCGCAGGCGACGACCGCATAGCCATACGGGACAGCAGGGTCCGCCATAGCGGAACGCTCGCCGTCCCGCCCCGGACCTGGGCGGCTTTCGTCCGCGCCATAGAGCACGATCTGATCAAGCCCACCTGATGGAGCCCCTCCGAATTCAGGTGCCGGCACCTGGGACGTCGCCAGACGCGAGAACGGCCTGTCGGTCGCGCCCGGCGAGAAGAGCGCCCTGACCTCGGCGCCGCGCCATCGCTGACCTGCCCGGGCGGCGGTTGGTTACATCCGGCGGGACCGTACGAGGACCATCAGGCCCAGTCCCGAGCCGGCGAGCACCAGGCCGCCGCCCAGCACCATCATGTCTCCCAGGGGAGGAGCGCTGTGGTGGCGCGCCGGCATGTAGCGCGCGGGCGGGCGGTCCAGGCCCGTGAACGCGCACACCAGCAGCGCACCTGACACCACCGTCATGGCGACCAGCGGTCGCCGGCCGCGCCACCGTCTCGGACGCCGGTGCCTGCCTGTTCCGCCCAATACCTTGCGCATGTCCGAAAATATGCACACTCGGGGAGCGCGGAAGGGGCAGCACACGCCCCCGTTCCCCCGAATCGCCGCACCCGCTCCACCCGGTCACCGTGCGTCTGCACGGTTTGCGCCAGCCCGCCGTCCGCTCTGTGCCGGGGCCGGGCCGCCGTTGTAGGGTTCGGGCGCTTGAGCTCGATGCGTGCCGATCGACGTACAGAAACCGGGCGTTGGATCCAGCGCCCCGGCCCCGTGGGTTTTCGTTTCTGCACAGGAAAGGGCAAGCGCATGGGTAAGAGATCAGGTAAGAGACACAGACGGATCGGGCAGCTGTTCCGTTCCTTCAGAGCAGGTGTCGCGGCCGCGGCGGTCGTGACGGTGCTGGCCGCCGCGCCAGGCGTCGGCCCCTCGGAAACGGCCTCGGCCGCGACGCCCTCGTCCCACAGCGTCAGAACGACCTCCCCCTTCGGTTCCTCCATAGCCGCGGCCAGGAACGCGGACGGACGGCTGGAGCTGTTCGGCGTCAACAGCGGTGACGCGATCTTCCACCGGTCGCAGAACACCATCGGCGGTTCCTGGTCGAACTGGGTCCAGTTCGACGGCGCGCTGCGTGCCGTCGCCGCCGAGACGAACGCCGACGGCCGGATGGAATTCTTCGGCGTCAATGGCGCCGGGAACATCTACCACCGCTGGCAGACCTCACCGGCGGGCGCCTGGTCGGGCTGGGAACAGCTCGACGGACTGCTGACCTCGGTCGCCGTGGCGCGCGACGTCTACGGGCGACTGGAGCTCTTCGGCACCAACAGCACAGGCGGCATCTTCCACCGCTCGCAGATCTCCATCGGTGGACCGTGGTCGGGCTGGGACCAGATCGACGGCGCGCTGACGCAGGTGGCCGCGGAGGCCAACGCGGACGGGCGGCTCGAACTCTTCGGCGTGAACAGCGCCGGGAACATCTTCCACCGCTATCAGACCACCCCCGGCGGATCGTGGACCGGATGGGTGCAGTTCGACGGAGCGCTCACGACGATCGCGGCGGCGCGCAACGCGGACGGGCGGCTGGAGATCTTCGGGACCAACAGCGGTGACGCCGTCTTCCACCGCTCGCAGAACTTCAGTGGGACCCCCTGGTCGGGCTGGGCGCAATTCGACGGCGCGCTGAGCCAGGTGGCCGCCGAGACCAACGCGGACGGCCGGATCGAGCTGTTCGGGGTCAACAGCGCGGGGAACATCTACCACCGCTGGCAGACGTCCGTGAACGGCCCCTGGTCGGACTGGGCGGGCTTCGACGGCATTCTGCGACCCTGACGTGGCACCGGGGCCACGCCCCGGTCCCACCGGACGAGCCGGGCTCCGGCCGGGCTCGTCCGCTTCCGGCTCGTCCGGCGCCCCTACGCGTCCTTCAGTTGCTGCCGCTGGCGGCCGAGGCCCTCGATCTCCAGTTCCATCACATCGCCCGCCCGGAGGTACGGCTTGGGGCCGGGGTGGCCGTCCGCCACTCCCGCGGGGGTGCCGGTGTTGATGATGTCGCCGGGGTAGAGCGTCATGAAGCGGCTGACGTAGCGGACGACCTCGGCGACCGGGAAGATCTGGTCGGCCGTCGTGCCGTCCTGCTTCAGCTCGCCGTTGACCCACAGGCGCAGGCGCAGGGCCTGTGGGTCGGGGACCTCGTCGGCCGTGACCAGCCAGGGGCCCAGCGGATTGAAGGTCTCGCAGTTCTTGCCCTTGTCCCACTGGCCGCCGCGGTCGAGCTGGAACTCCCGCTCCGACACGTCGTTGGCCACCGCATAGCCGGCTATCGCGGCCAGCGCCTCCGCGTCCGTCTCCAGGTGGCGGGCCGTGCGGCCGATGACGACGGCCAGCTCGATCTCCCAGTCGGTCCGCTCGCTGCCGCGCGGCACCAGCACCGCGTCGTCCGGTCCGACGACCGTGTCCGGTGCCTTGAGGAAGAGGACCGGCTCGTCGGGGGCCGGTACGCCGAGCTCGGCGGCATGGCCGTGGTAGTTGAGCCCCACGCACACGATCTTGCCGATACGGGCGACCGGCGGGCCGGTCCGCAGGCCCTCCGGGTCGAGGGCCGGGAGGATCCGGGCGCCCACCGCGGCCCGTACGCGCTCCAGCGCGGAGCGGTCGCCCAGCAGCCTTCCGTCGATGTCGTCCACGACGGTGGTGAGGTCGCGGAGCGTGCCCTCGTCGTCCAGCAGGGTGGGGCGTTCCGCCCCTGGCGGGCCTGTGCGCAGCAGCTTCATCCGGTCTCCCGAGGTCGTGGTCGGCGGTTGCCCGTCCGGGTCGGCCGATGGGGACGGCCATCGAGGGATCGGTTTGATCGTGTGCGAACGGAGGGGGGCTCCGCAAGGGAGGTTTCGGCCTGTCGGCGGCCGATGTCTTTCTCCTCCGCAAGCGGAACGGATCCCTCAGGCGCCGGACGGGGCCGCGGGCAGCCCTCGGGTCAGATACGCCCGCTCCACCGCCGTCCACGCGCTGCTCGTCACGAGATAGAGCCCGGCCGCCAGCGGGACCACGGCCACCGTGATCAGCGTCCCGAAGGAGAGCAGCGGCAGGAACTTCATCAGGCCCGGGGCCCCGGCCGGGGCCGGCGTGCGGCGCGCGCGGACGTACGTCCAGGTGGCGACCGCGGCGACCACGACGAACAGGGCCGCGTACACCGGTCCCTGCGCGCCGAACGGGGCGTCCGCCCAGTGGCCGCCCAGCCTCGCGCCCAGCAGCGTGTGGTCCAGCAGGCCGGGCGCGCCGCTGCTGAAGAGGTGGTACATCACGAAGAGGACCGGCAGCTGTGCCAGCGAGGGCAGGGCGCCGGCCATCGGCGACACTCCTGCCTTCGTGTGTGCCTCGCGCATCGCCCGCATCAGCCGCTCGGGGTCGTTCTTGTGCTTGCGCCGCAGCTCGGCCATGCGCGGGGCGAGTTCGGCCTTGGCCCGCTGACCGCGCGCCGCCGAGCGGGCCAGCGGGTGCAGCGCGAGCCGCACGCACAGCGTGAACAGGATGATCGCGACGGCCGTCGCCGAGGCGCCGAACAGCGGGTCGATCGCCCCGGCCAGGGAGGTGAGGCAGGAAAGGAGAGGGGAGACGAAAGCGGACATGGTGAGCCCTCCACGGGTCTCGTCGTGCCGGAATCAGAGGCATTCGGGCGTGACGAGCCGCGCGGGCTCAGCGGGAGAGAAGCGGTGAGCGCCTACGCGGCCGTCGGGAGGGCACGGCCGGGCGCGCGAGGCCGTCGCCGGCCCCGTCCGTCGGGATCGCGCTGGGCGAGGAACGCCGTACGCAGTTCCCGGTCGCGGATCGCGGTGCGTATTCGCGTGGGGGTGAGGGGGCCGCCGGTGCCGGCCGTGGCGGCCACGGCGGACAGCAGCAGGGCGGCCGCGACGGCCGTGGTCGCGGCGAGCGCGACCACGCCGAGCAGGCCGCTCTGCGCGAGCAGCAGTTCGGACAGCAGGAACAGGAGCACGCTCACGTGCGTACGGAATACGGCGTTCATCAGCGCGGCCCCCTTCCCCGTCGAAAGCTTCTCTGTCGAATCTCAGCGTGACGGGCGTTCAGTCATTCGCTCGTCCATTCGCTCGTTCCGATGCTAGACGGTGCCACTGACAACGGCCTCACCCGGGCCAGGATCACGCGCCAGCACCTCGTCGTCCGGCCGCGCGGCGTCCGCGGGGCGCGGCCGGGGTCCCCACCAGGAGACGGCCAGCGCGACCAGCACGTTCACGCCCAGGGCGAGCGCTCCCGCGTTCACGCCCCACACGGGGTCGTGGTCGGTGAAGACCAGGGCGCAGACCAGCGTTCCGCCCGCCACGAGGCCGCTCATCGCTCCCCACAGCGTCAGCTTCCGCCACACCAGCCCCAGCAGAATCATGGGGACGAGCTGGGCCATGCCCTCGTACGAGATGAGCGACAGCCGCACCAGCGTGTTCGGCGCCGTGTAGGTCATCAGCAGGGCCAGCGCGCCCGCGGCCACGACGACCACCTGCGCGCCCGTCTTCTGCCGGTCGGGGCGACCGGCCAGCCGGGGCATGACGCCGAGCACGCTCTTGCCCCACATCGTGCCGATGACCAGCATGAACACCGCCATCGGCACGATCGACGACAGCGCCGCCGCCACCCCGATCAGGCCGACCGCCCAGGCGGGCAGCGAGTCCACGACCAGCTTGAAGAGCGCGAGGTTGGAGCCCGCCCCGGTGAGGCCGGGCACGACGAAGAGCGCCGCCATGCCGAGGAGCATCGGCACGAACAGCAGGACGTTGTAGAACGGCAGCAGCATCGCGTTGCGGCGCAGGGCGTCGGCGTTCCGCGCGCCGAGGTAGCCGGCCACGGTCGTCGGGAAGATGACGACCGTCAGGGAGTTGAGGAAGCTCGTCGTCACGAACCAGCCGCCGCCGAGCCCGCTGCCGCCGTGCCCCGTGAACGTCAGCCAGTCCGGCTTCTCCGCCACGATCCGGTCGAGGAACGGCCCGTAGCCGTCGAAGTAGTGCAGCGGTACGTAGCACGCGAGGAAGCCCAGCGTGCCGATGACCAGCACGTCCTTCAGGACCGAGACCCAGGCGCTGCCGCGCAGCCCGCTCACCACGACGAAGCCGGTCGTGACGGCGAAGGCGATGAAGTACGCCCAGTTCAGGCTGATCGCGCCGTAGGAGATCGTCGAGACGACCACGCCCATGCCGGTGATCTGCAGCTGGATGTACGGCAGCAGGCAGACCGTCGCCAGGATCGCCACCAGCGTGCCGAGCCAGGGCCTGTTGTAGCGGTGGGCGACCATGTCGGTGATGGTCACGAGACCGTGCCTGCGGGCGTACGACCAGAGGGTCGGGCCGACGACGTAGCCGATGGCGTACCCGCACGACATGTACGCGATGACGTAGAGCACCGGGGCGCCGTAGTTGTAGCCCCAGCCCGCCGCGCCCAGATAGCTGAAGCTCGTATAGCCCTCACCGGCCATCAGCACCCAGATGAAGACCGTGCCGAGGCTGCGGCCGCCCACCGACCACTCGGCGAGCCCGCCGCCCGCTCCCCTGCCGCGCACGGCCAGCAGGCCGAGGGCGACGGTGAGCACCATGAAGACGGCGAAGACGGAGGTGGCGACGGTGGCGTTCATACGCGGCCTCGCTTGCGGTCACCGCGCCAGGCGAGGAAGACGGCGGCGGGGGTGAGGAGCGTGGCGAGGAGGAGCCAGGCGAAGAGGAAGGGCAGACCGAGGACGGTCGGACGGATCCGGTCCACGAGGGGCAGGGTCCCCAGGAACAGGACGTACGGGATCAGCAACCACAGCAAGGTGGGACGTTTCAGCACGGGCCGACCCTAGCGTTGCCCGTTGCTGACGGTCCGTCGTACCCGGGGCTCGCGTTACGCCCCCACCAGCCGCGACGCCGAATAGATGCACAGGCCCGCCAGCGCGCCCACCACCGTGCCGTTGATCCTGATGAACTGGAGGTCCCGCCCGATGTGCGCCTCGATCTTGCGGGTGGTGTGCTCGGCGTCCCAGCTCGCGATGGTGTCCGTGATGAGGGCGGTGATCTCGTGGCGGTAGGTGGTCACGACATAGACCGCCGCGTCCTCCAGCCAGCCGTCGACCTTCGCGCGGAGGCGGTCGTCGCCGGCCATACGGGCGCCCAGGGAGAGCAGTCCGGCGCGCACGCGGAGGCGCAGTTCGCTGCGCTCGTCCTCGGCGGCGGCGACGACCATGGCGCGTACGGAGCTCCACGTGGAGGCGATCAGGTCCTGCACCTCGCCGCGCCCGAGCACCTCGGACTTCAGCCGCTCGACACGGGCCCGGGTGTCCGTGTCGGAGCGCAGGTCGCGCGCGAAGTCGCCCAGGAAGCGGTCGACGGCGCCGCGTGCCGGGTGGTCGGGCATGTCGCGCATCTCCGTGACGAAACGCAGCAGCTCCTTGTAGACCCGCTCGCCGACCTTGCGGTCCACGAAGCGGGGCGTCCAGCCGGGCGCGCCGCCGGTGACCGCCTGCATCACCGAGTCACCGTGGGTGACCAGCCAGTCGTGGGCCCGTACGCACACCAGGTCGACGACCCTGTGGTGGCCGCCGTCGGCGACGATCTTCTCCAGCATGTTGCCGAGGCCCGGTGCGATCTCCTGGGCGTCGGCCCTGCGGGTGATGGCCTCGCCGACGACGGCCTGCACATCGGAGTCGCGCAGGACGGTCAGGGCGCCGCGCAGCGCCGTGGCCAGTTCGGCCGTCACCCGGTCGGCGTGCTCGGGGTCGGCGAGCCAGCCGCCCAGCCGGGAGGCGATGCCGACGGTGCGCAGCCTTACGCGTACGACATCGCCGGAGAGGAAGTTCTCGCCGACGAACTCACCGAGGCTCCGACCCAGCTGGTCCTTCTTGGTGGGGATGATCGCGGTGTGCGGGATCGGCAGGCCCATCGGGCGGCGGAAGAGCGCGGTGACGGCGAACCAGTCGGCCAGCGCGCCGACCATGCCCGCCTCCGCGGCGGCCGCGACATAGCCCGCCCAGGCTCCCGCGCCCGCGGACTGTCCCCACTTCGCCAGGGCGTACACGAGCGCGACGAGGAGCAGCAGCCCGGTCGCGAGCGCCTTCATGCGGCGCACGCCGCGGCGTTTCTCCTCATCCGCGGCGCTATAGGTGAGACCTCCCGCCCCCGGGGGCATGACTCCCTCGGCGGCTCCCGAAGCGTCGTCAGGGGAGTGTTCCATCCGCATCACCCGTTCCAGCCGTCATCACGTGCATTGTCCCTACCCGGGGTACTCCGGGAACGGACCGCGAGTTCCCCGCGTCTGACAAGTCGCATGTGACACGTTGCGTGACCCCACCGGCCGACAGGCGCACCCCCCGGCCCCCGTGGGATCATGGAACGGCGATCGGACCACGAGGGCGTTGTTGCTGATCAGTCGCTGTCTCGTCCCCCGGTTCCGCACCGGAGCGTCTCGCTCCGCCACTCCCAGGAGAAGCTCGCCATGAACAGGCCACCTCTGCCCCGAAGTACGGCCTACGCCGTGCTCGCCGCACTGGCAGCCGTGGTGATTCTCGTCTCGACCGCGATATTCGTCGGCGTCGGCGGTCGCGGCCGCACACCCGCGGCGGAGCCGCACGAGGCGCATGGCACGGCCGCTCCGGCCGCCTCCGGCGAATGGGTGGGCGCCTGGTCCACCGCGCCGTCGGGCGCCGAGCCGAACACCCTCCGGGGCTTCCCCGGGATGTCCATCCGCAACGTCGTGCACAACGGCGTCACCGGCACGGCCGCCCGGATCCAGCTCTCCAACCTCTACGGCGCGCAGCCGCTGCCCGTCGCCCACGCCTCCCTGGCCCTGGCCGCCGCGCACGGCTCCCCCGCCGCCGTCCCCGGCAGCATGCGCAGGCTGAGCTTCGGCGGGCAGCCCACGGCCACGATCCCGGCCGGGCGGTCGCTGCTGAGCGACCCCGTGCAACTGGCCGTGACCGCCGGAGCCGATCTGCTGGTCACCACCTTCTCCCCGGCCCCCTCGGGCCCCGCGACCTATCAGAACCAGTCCCGCCAGACGTCCTACCTCGCCCGCGGCGACCGGGCCGAGGACACACAGGGCGCCGGCTACACCACCAAGGTCCAGTCCTGGCGCTATCTGACCGGCGTCGACGTCTGGTCCCAGGAGACCCGCGGCGCGGTCGTCGCCTTCGGCGACTCGATCACCGCCGGCTACAACTCCACCCCCGGCACCAATCACCGGTGGCCGGACCTCCTCGCCACCCGGCTGCGCACCGAGCCGGGCGCACCCCGCTACAGCGTCCTCAACGAGGGCATCAGCGGCAACCGCATCCTGCTCAGCAACGCCGGGCCGCCGCCCGCGAACAACGCCAGCGGTCTGGAGCGCTTCGACCGCGACGTCCTCGGCCGGACGGGCGCACGTGTCGTGATCATGGCGCTCGGCGTCAACGACATCCTGCGTACGCCGCAGCAGCGGGATCCGGCACGGATCGTGGCCGGCCTGCGCCAGCTGGTCGAGCGGGCGCACGCGCGGGGGCTGCGGGTCGTCGGCGCGACGATCACGCCGTTCGGCGGGCACAAGGGGGCCGTGGACCTTCAGGAGGTCACCCGGCAGCGGGTCAACGAGGTGATCCGGTCCGGTCAGGTGTTCGATGCGGTGGTGGACTTCGACCGGGTGCTGCGGGATCCGGTGTCTCCGGAGTCTCTGCTTCCCGCGTACGACTCCGGGGATCATCTGCATCCGAATGACGCGGGGTATCAGGCGATGGCCGACTCGATCGATGTCGAGGTCTTGAAGGGTGAGGCGGTTACGGCGCTCTGAGGGGTGGCCGGGGGTACGGTGCGGAGTCGCCTGCGGCGGGCTTTCCCCGGCCCCGCCTCTTCCCGGCTGCGTCTGATGTGCGGCTCCGCCGCGTGGGGGGCAAGCCCCCAGACCCCCAGGAACACGGCTTTCGCCGCGTTGCCCTCAAACGCCGGACGGGCTGGATGTGCGGACCATAGCCGACACCATCCGCCCGTCCGGCGATTGAGGACGCGGCCGCTCCCGCCGCAGGCGCAGAACACCCCGCACCCGCCCTCGCTCTGGCCGTCGTCCGAGAAGGCCGGGCGGAAAACCCTGGGCTGAGGCCGTCACACCTCCCGCTCCGCGTACATCCTCGCGATCACGTCCTCGATGTCCGGTTCCTTGACGGACAGGTCGACCAGCGGATACCGCTCCGCCACCGCCGCCACGATCGGGGCCGCGCTCCGGTCCGCCGGGAAGGCCAGCCACTGGCGGGGGCCCTCGACCTTGACCGTGCGGGCGCCGGGGACGCCCTCGATGGGCGGGAGTTCGTGTTCCAGGTCGACCACGAGGGTGCGTTCGCTGCCGCCCACCGCGTGGAGCGTGCTCAGCCCGCCGTCGTGGACGAGGCGCCCGTGGTCGATGACCATGACCCGCTTGCACAACTGCTCGATGTCGGTGAGGTCGTGCGTGGTGAGCAGGACCGTCGTGCCGCGTTCGGCGTTGACCTCGCGGAGGAACTGCCGGACCTTCGCCTTGCTGATGACGTCCAGGCCGATCGTCGGTTCGTCGAGATAGAGCACCTCGGGGTCGTGCAGCAGCGCCGCCGCGATGTCACCGCGCATCCGCTGCCCGAGGGAGAGCTGGCGGACGGGCACGTCGAGGAGCTCGCCGAGATCGAGGAGCTCTACGCAGCGGTCCAGGTTGGTTCTGTAACGGGCGTCAGAGATGCGGTACATGCGGCGCACCAGTCCGTACGAGTCCCGCAGCGGCAGGTCCCACCACAGGGTGGTGCGCTGCCCGAAGACGACGCCGATGCGGTGCGCCAGCTTCGTCCGCTCGCGGGAGGGGTCGATCCCCGCGACGCGCAGCCGGCCGCCGCTGGGCGTCAGGATGCCCGTGAGCATCTTGATGGTGGTGGACTTCCCGGCTCCGTTGGGGCCGATGTAGCCGACCATCTCACCGCGCGGCACCCGGAAGCTGATGCCGTCCACGGCCCGCACCCGGTGCCGCTCGCGGCGCAGGAGACCGGCCTTCCGGCGTACGTCGAACACCTTCTCCACACCGTCGAGTTCGATGAAACCGTCCATTGTCCGCCTCTCAGCTCCCCGTACTCCGATAGCTCCGCAGCCCTGCCCGCCACACCAGCCCCGCGCCCGTGAGCATGAGGAGGGCGACCGGGGGCCCGCAGAAGTCGACCCAGCCGGGCAGGCCCAACGGGTTGTCGCGGCCCAGGAGGCGCAGCGCGGGCAGCCAGTTGACGAAGGCCAGGGGGACGACGAAGGTCACCCCGCGGACCAGCTCCGTCGCGAAGACCGTGGGCGGGTACTGGAGCATGGTGGCGCCGCCGTAGGTGAAGGAGTTCTGCACCTCCGCGGCCTCCGTCGCCCAGAACTGGAACGCCGCGCCGACAATGAAGAGGGAGCCGAAGAGGGCCGCCCCGCTGAGCACCATCACCGCGGTGAACAGCGCCTTGGGCAGCGTCCACGCGATGTCGACATGGGCCAGCCCCCAGCCCAGCACCAGGGCGCCCTGGCTGACGCGGCCGAGCCTGCGCAGCGCGAAGCGGTCGGCGGCGACCTGCGCCAGTACGGGCGCCGGGCGCACCAGCAGCGTGTCGAACGTGCCGTCCCGCACCCGCTGCCCGATCCGGTCCATGCTGCCGAGCACCAGGTCGGCGAGGCCGAGGGAGCAGCTGCTCGATCCGTAGAGCAGCGCGATCTCCGGCAGGGAGAAGCCGCCGAGGGCGTCGATGTGGGAGAACATCAGCATGATGGCGACGAAGTCGAGGCCGCCGGCCACGAAGTTGCCGATGGTCGTCATCACGAAGGACGCGCGGTAGGCCATCGTGGAGCGCACCCACATCGCGACGACGATCCCGTACGCCCGCAGCCCCGTCGTCACGGCGGACCGGTCAGCCACCCTGGACCACCACCTTCGCCGTCGCGAGCGACTGGAGGGCGCGCCCCGCCGCCAGCAGGAGCACCGCCCAGGCCGCCTGGAAGGCGAGCGCCCGGGCCAGTCCGGCGCCCGTGTGCAGGCCGAGCAGGACGTCGGCCGGCACCTGGAGCATCGCCGCCCACGGCAGCAGCCGTACGGTCTCGCCGAACGCTCCGGGGAAGACCGTCAGCGGCAGCAGCATCCCGGAGAAGAAGACGCTCATCAGCGTGCTCACCATGTTGAGCCCGTTGCCGTCGAGCAGCCAGAAGGCGCACAGGCCGATCAGATAGCGCAGCCCGAAGCCCACGCCGAAGCCGAGGAGACAGGAGAGCAGGAAGGCGAGCCAGACCAGCGGGTCGGCGGGCAGGGCCAGTTGGAAGACGAGCGCGCCGACGGCCAGGGGCGCGACCCCGCGGCCGAGCAGCTGGAAGGCCGCCCGGCCGAGGTCGGCGGCGAACCACCACAGCTGGAGGTCGGCGGGGCGGTAGAGGTCCACGGCGATGTCGCCGGAGCGGATGCGCTCCTGGAGCTCCTCCTGGAAGCCGCCGCCGAGCAGCGCCATGGCCGCGAGCAGTGCCTGGCTGACCCAGACGAAGGTCAGGGCCTGCGCCTGGCCGTAGCCGCCGAGGTGCGGCCGTTCGTCCCACAGGGCGATGAACGTACAGGCGATGACGAAACCGAAGACGGTGTTGGTGAAGACACCGGCGGCGGTGGCGATGCGATACGTGGCATACCGGCGGAATCCACTCATCGCGACAGCGGCATACAGCCGCATCCCAGGACACCTCTCGTCGTTGAACCTCGATAGTCCGCTGACCTCAAAGCGCTGGAGCCTATCCGCACGGACCGGCCGCCGACCACGTAATTTTTCACTCCTGGGAGTGGTCGGCCTGGCCCGTTCGGCTCTTCAGTGCCGTCACAGGTGCGCTACATCCCTCCGACTCGGAAGGCATGATGCCAAAGTGTCGGACGGGGCGTACGACGCACAGCGAAGCGCCCGACACAACACCGCTCACCGTGGCCGAACAACCCCGGGAGCGGCCGAGGAGTCCCTAAAGACATGAGCGACGAGCAGTCACAGCAGCAGCCGGACGGCGGTGATGAGCGCTCCCGCCGGGCGGGCCGGCCCCCGAACGGCGCCACCGCCCCCGGCGGTTCCGCCAGACCCCGCCGCCCCAAGCGCACCGGCTGGCGCAGGCTCCTGCCGACCTGGCGCATGGTCCTGGGCGGCTTCCTGCTGATCGTCCTGCTCATCGCGGGCGGTCTCGTCGCCGGCTACATGCTGGTGAACATCCCGCCGGCCAACAGCGCGGCCACCGCCGAGAGCAATGTGTATCTCTACGCCGACGGCACCCAGTTGGCGCGCGACGGCGAGGTCAACCGCGAGAGCGTGTCGCTGAGCCGGGTCCCCAAGGTCGTCCAGCACGCCGTGCTCGCCGCCGAGGACCGCGACTTCTACTCCGAGTCCGCCGTCAACCCCGAGGCCATGCTCCGCGCCGCGTGGAACACCGTCACCGGCAAGGGCAAGCAGTCCGGCTCCACGATCACCCAGCAGTACGTCAAGAACTACTACCTGGGCCAGGAGCAGACCGTCAGCCGCAAGGTGAAGGAGTTCTTCATCGCGATCAAGCTCGACCGCGAGGAGAGCAAGGACGAGATTCTCGAAGGCTATTTGAACACCAGCTACTTCGGGCGCAATGCCTACGGCATCCAGGCCGCCTCCCAGGCGTACTACAACAAGGACTCCGACAAGCTGAACGCCGCCGAGGGCGCCTATCTCGCGACGCTCCTCAACGCGCCCAGCGCCTACGACGTCGGCGCGCACCCCGAGAACAAGCCCCGGGCCATGGCCCGCTGGAACTACGTCCTCGACGGCATGGTCAAGAAGAAGTGGCTCGACGGGACCGAGCGCGCCGCCATGACGTTCCCCTCCCCCGGCAAGTCCCGGCCACGGCTGGGCATGTCCGGGCAGCGGGGCTATCTCGTGGAGGCCGTCAAGGACTACCTCACCACCGACAACAAGATCGTCGACGAGCAGACGCTGGCCCGCGGCGGTTATCGCATCACCACGACGATCGACAGGAAGAAGCAGGACGCCTTCGTCAACGCCGTGCAGAAGCAGCTGATGGACGACCTCAGCGAGGACCGCCAGGTCGACCGCTACGTCCGCGCGGGCGGCGCCTCCATCGACCCCTCGACCGGCCGCGTCGTCGCCCTCTACGGCGGCATCGACTACACCAAGCAGTACGTCAACAACGCGACCCGCCGTGACTACCAGGTGGGCTCCACCTTCAAGCCCTTCGTCCTCACCTCGGCCGTCGCGAACGACTCCACCACGCAGGACGGCCGCCCGATCACCCCGAACACCGTCTACGACGGCACCAACAAGCGCCCCGTGCAAGGGCGGAACGGCCCCGTCGGCTACGCGCCCGCCAACGAGGACGACAAGTCCTACGGACAGATCACCGTCACCAAGGCCACCGACCTCTCCGTCAACGCCGTCTACGCCCAGATGGCGCAGGACGTCGGCCCGGGCAAGGTCAAGGACACCGCGGTCGCCCTCGGCATCCCCGCCAAGACCCCCGACCTCACCGGCTACCCCTCCATCGCGCTGGGCGTCGCCACCGCCAGCGTCCTGGACATGACCCAGGCGTACGCGACGCTCGCCAACCACGGCCGGCACGGCCCGTACACCCTGGTCGACAAGGTGACCAAGGGCGGCGAGAACGTCGAGCTGCCCGGCAAGGAGCCCAAGCGCGCCGTCACCCGCGACGCCGCCGACACCACCACCGCCGTGCTCAAGAGCGTCGTCGACAACGGCACCGGCTCCACCGCGCAGGCCGCCGGGCGGCCCGCCGCCGGCAAGACGGGCACCGCGGAGGAGGACAAGGCCGCCTGGTTCGCCGGCTACACCCCCGACCTGGCCACGGTCGTCGCGGTCATGGGCCAGGACTCCGACACCGGCACGCAGAAGTCGCTGTACGGCGCGACCGGGCTGCCCCGCATCAACGGCGGCGGCGCGCCCGCGGACATCTGGGCCGCCTACACCGAGGTCGCGCTGGAGGGCACGGCCGTCAAGGACTTCGACCTCCAGACCTCCGGCGGCGAACCCGCGCCGACCCTGGAGCCGCCGACGACGTCGGCGCCGCCGGAGACCAGTGCCCCGCCCTCGCCGTCCGCGCCGCCCAGCAACTTGCCGCCGCAGCCGCCCACCCCGCCGCGCCGGCCGACCGGGCCGCCGACCCTGCCGGGCCCGCCGACCGGGCTCCCCACCCTGCCGCCCTTCACACTCTTCCCGAACGAGCCGAAGGACGCCGGGCGGCACGGCGGCGACCGGGACTCGCTCCTGGGCGACTACTGATCCGCGGGCGGGGCGCCGCAAGGGCCGGCGGCCGTCAGTGGCCCGAGGTCGCCTTGAGGCCCACCACGGCCACCAGCAGCAGCACGACGAAGAAGATCCGCGCGGCGGTCGCCGGCTCGCCCAGCACCGCCATGCCGAACACCGCCGCGCCGGCCGCCCCGATGCCGACCCACACGCCGTAGGCCGTACCGATCGGCAGCGTGCGCGCGGCCTGCGACAGCAACAGCATGCTCGCGGCGATACCCGCCACGGTGAACACGCTCGGCCAGAGCCTGGTGAACCCTTCGGTGTACTTCATACCGATCGACCAGGCGACCTCGAGCAGACCCGCGATCGCGAGCAGGATCCATGCCATGACGGCACCTCCGTGGAAAGTTCCTACAGGGGTGCGTCGTCTTGTCCTGACCCGGTACGGCGCGTCTCGTCGGGCTCTTCCGACGGTATCAAAAAGAGCGGAGCGAGCTCCCGCGCCTCAGAGGTAGAGCCCCGTGGAGTCCTCGGAGCCCTCCAGCCGCTCCGCCGCCACCGCGTGCAGGTCGCGCTCGCGCATCAGGACGTACGCCACACCGCGGACCTCCACCTCGGCGCGGTCCTCCGGGTCGTAGAGCACCCGGTCGCCCGGCTCCACCGTGCGCACGCTCTGCCCGACCGCCACGACCTCCGCCCAGGCCAGCCGACGGCCCACCGCCGCCGTCGCCGGGATGACGATGCCGCCGCTGGACCGGCGCTCGCCCTCCGGAATGTCGGTCCGGACCAGCACCCGGTCGTGGAGCATCCGGATGGGCAGCTTGTCGTGGGTGGTGTGCGTACTCACGCCATGACCGTACCTGCCCGGGCGCCGCCCCGAGGCCATGGGCCGCGGATCCGCCGGTGTGACCTACGCCCGGCGGCGGCGCGCGGAGAGGGTCAGCAGCCCGACCACACCGACCGCGACCATCGCCACCGGCACGATCCGGTCCAGCCGCGGCGTGCCGTCCTCGGCGACGAAGCGGGACCGCACCTCCGAGACCAGCTGGTTCGCGGCCACATAGGCGCGGCCCGCGGTCTGGTCCACCTTCGAGGCGACCTTGGCCTTCGCATCGCCCACGATCGTCCTCGGGTGCATGCGCACACCGATCTCGTCGAGCGTCACGGCGAGCTCGTTCCGCCTGCGGGCGATGTCCGCCTCGATCTGCGCAGGGGTCCTGGCATCCGACACCGCGCTGCCTCCGTCGTCTCGAAAAGAGTGATGATGAGTGATGACGACAGTCTGTCAGCTCACCGGACCCCGTGCCCCACGGCACCCCCGATCGAGGAGCTGACTACCCTCGGGGACCGGACAGCCCACGCGGGGCACCCCGCGCGAACCCCGACGAGGAGACCTCATGAGCGAGCGACTTCAGCCCGGCGACACCGCCCCCGCCTTCTCCCTGCCCGACGCGGACGGCAAGCAGGTCTCCCTCGCCGACCACAAGGGACGCAAGGTCATCGTCTACTTCTACCCCGCCGCCCTCACCCCCGGCTGCACCAAGCAGGCGTGCGACTTCACCGACAACCTCGACTTCCTCGCCGGGCACGGCTACGACGTCATCGGCGTCTCCCCCGACAAGCCCGAGAAGCTCGCGAAGTTCCGCGAGAAGGAGGAGCTCAAGGTCACCCTGGTCGGCGACCCCGAGAAGAAGGTGCTGGAGGCGTACGGCGCCTTCGGCGAGAAGAAGCTGTACGGCAAGACCGTGACCGGCGTCATCCGCTCCACGATCATCGTGGACGAGGAGGGCAAGGTCGAGCGCGCCCTCTACAACGTCAAGGCCACCGGCCACGTCGCGAAGATCATCAAGGACCTGGGGCTGTAGCCCGTGCGGGTCCGGTCCCGGCCGGGGCCGGGCCCGTCAGACCTCCTCCGCCGGAGGATCCGCCTCCGGAAGATCGAGCACCGCCTGCGCGCCGCCGCCCTCCGCCGTACCGAACTCCAGGCTCGCGCCCAGCACCACCGCCTGCCCCACCGCGATCGTCAGCCCCAGGCCATGCCCGGTGCCACGCTCCGGCGCCGCCGTACGGAACCGCCGCGGCCCCTGGTCCACCAGCTCCGGCGGATAGCCGCCACCGTGATCGCGCACCACGATCCGCGTGCCCTCCACCCGCACCTCGATCGGCGGCTTCCCGTGCTTGGCCGCGTTCCCCAGCAGATTCACCAGGATCCGCTCGACCCGGCGCGCGTCCGTCGCCACGATCCGGCCCTCGCCGATCACCTCGACCGACACATCGTCGACCCCGCGCTGCCCCCGCGCCCGCTTCACGATCCCCCGCACCAGCGAAGGCAGCTCCACCGGATCCAACTGCGCCCGCTCCACACCGGAGTCCAGCCGGGAGACCTCCAGCAGATCCTCCACCAGCGACCGCATCGTCTGCGCCCGCTCCCGCACCATCTCCACCGCACGTGGATGCGGCAACAGCTCCGCCGACGCCACCAGACCCGCCACCGGCGTCCGCAGCTCGTGCGCCACGTCCGCCGTGAACTCCCGCTCCGCCTCCACCCGCGCCGCCAGCGACGCCGCCATGTGATGCACCGACCGGCCCAGCTCCGCGACCTCGTCCCGGCCGCCCGCCAGCAGCGCCTCCGCGTCCGGCTCACCACCCGCCGCGATCCGGCGCGCCGCGGCCGCACTGCGCCGCAGCCGCCGCGACAGGCTCTGCGCCACGAACCACGCCACCACCGCCATCAGCGCCACCGTCGCCGCACCCGCCACCAGCAACGCCTTGTCCAGCGCCTTCTGCAAGGGGTCACGGTCCGGATAGGGCGCCGACACCGACAGCACCTTGCCGTCCCCCACCGACGTCGCCGCCCACACCCGCGGATCGGCACCGTCGCTCACATACGTACCGGGCTTGCCCTTGGCCACCCGCTTCACCAGCGGAGCCGGCAGCGTCGAGTCGTCCAGCTGCGCCCCGAGCGCGAGCAGACCGTCCCGCTGATACACCTGGAGCGCCGAACTCAGCAGGTCGTCCTGGTACGACTGCGCCTGCCGCGCGCGCTCCACCGCCGAGATGTGGTGCACGGCGATACCGAGCACCACCACCGCGAGCGCGGTCACGAAGGAGATCGCCAGAGCGATCCGGCCACGGATGCCCATCACGTGATCGAGTACGTTTCCTTCGACTCCCCCATGGGCGTGGCCCCGGTGTAGTCGACGTCGATCCCCGTGAAGGCCAGCACGCCGTCGACGTTCTGCGCGCCGTACAGCCGGAAGCGGGCCGGATAGGTGGCCGCGGCCGCGCCGTTGGCGGCGCCCGAGACCTGCACCACACCCCGGCCGTCCGCGCCGTCCGCCCCGTAGTGCGCCCACTTGATGCCGCTCGCCACCATGCCGGTGTTCGAGCAGTTCAGCGTGATGATCTCGGGCTCCACGGTCGCCGAGCCCAGCCCGCACTCCCGCACACCCGGCAGCCCCTCGGGGCCCGCCGCCTCCACCGTGTCCTGCGGCACCTCGCGCACCGGCTGCGGCGACTTCTGCGCCGCGGCCGTCTTCGGGGCGTCGGAGACCGCGCTCGCCCGGTCCTGCGCCTGGCTGAACCACACACCGCCGAGCGCCAGGACGGTCACCGCCGCGAAGATCGCCAGGACAGTGCGCATGCTGGCCCGGCGGGGCTCGGCACGGTCGGCCATCGGCCTCTCTTCCTCGGTGGGGAACGCGGGCGGGGCGGTCGTGGGGGCCCCGCTCTGAGTGACGGGGAAATCGGGCGGCGCGTTCCCTTCATGCCTATATCAGGTTCCCCCCGGGTGAACCGCGGACCGCGCTCCTCCGCGCGGCGCGGACGTGATCAATCTCCTGAACCCGCCCCCGACCGGTTTGAGCCGCCGCACAGCGCGCAGACGCACGACGCGCCCGTACCAGCACTGCCGCCCCTCAGCGCGGCCGAGCAGAGAAGGAAGACGAGCCGTGCCCACCGGCAGCAGTACCGACACCTCACCCGACCGCGACCCGGAGGCCGTCAAACGGCACCCCGCCCTCTTCCGCGCCGTCATCCGGCGCCGGAACCCGCGGCTGCGCCGTACGGACATCACCGTCACCGAAGAGCGGACCGTCAGACGCGCGGTCAAGGCGGCGGCGCTCGGCAACGCCATGGAGTGGTTCGACTTCGGGATCTACAGCTATCTCGCGGTCACCATCGGCGATGTCTTCTTCCCCTCCGGCAACGACACCGTCCGGCTGCTGTCCTCGCTCGCGACCTTCGCCGTCGCCTTCCTCGTACGGCCCCTGGGCGGCCTCTTCTTCGGGCCGCTCGGCGATCGCGTCGGCCGCAAGCGCGTCCTCGCCCTGACCATGGTCCTCATGGCGGTCGGCACCTTCGCGATCGGCCTCATCCCCTCCTACGCGGCCATCGGCTTCTGGTCACCCGTCCTGCTGATCTGCTTCCGGATGCTCCAGGGCTTCTCCACCGGCGGCGAATACGGCGGCGCGGCCACCTTCATCGCCGAGTACGCGCCCGACAAGCGCCGCGGCTTCTTCGGCAGCTTCCTCGAATTCGGCACCCTCGCGGGCTACATCGGCGCCGCCGGGCTGGTGACCGTGATGAACTCGGCGCTCAGCAGCGCCGCGATGGAGGACTGGGGATGGCGCCTGCCCTTCCTCGTCGCCGGACCGCTCGGCCTCGTGGGCCTCTATCTGCGGCTGCGGCTGGAGGACACCCCCGCCTTCCGGAAGCTGGAGGAGGAGAACGCGGCGGCCGGCCCGGAGGGGGAACACCCCGACGGCGAGGACACCGAGCTCAAGCAGATCTTCACCGCCCACTGGCAGCGGCTGCTGCTGTGCGTCGTCCTCGCCGGGGCGTACGGCATCACCGACTACATGCTGCTCTCCTACATGCCGACGTATCTGACCGACCAGCTCGACTACGACGACGTCCACGGCCTGGTCATCCTCATCGCCACGATGGCCCTGCTGATGGTGGTGATCACCTTCGTCGGCCGGCTCAGCGACCGCGTCGGCCGCAAGCCGCTGCTGATGGCGGGCATGGGAGGCTTCGCGCTGCTGTCGGCGCCCGCCTTCCTGCTGCTCAAACAGGGCAGCGTCGTCGCCGTCTCCGGCGGCATGCTGATGCTCGGCCTGCCGCTGGTCTGCCTGCTCGGCACCATGTCGGCGGCGCTCCCCGCGCTCTTCCCCACCTCGGTCCGCTACGGCTCCCTGTCCATCGGGTACAACCTCTCCATGTCCCTCTTCGGCGGCACCACCCCCCTGGTGGTCACCGGCCTCATCCGCGCCACGGGCAGCGACATGGCCCCCGCCTTCTACACGACGGGCGCGGCCGTCGTCGGCATGGTCGCCGTCGCCTGCATGAAGGAAACGGCCCGCCAGCCTTTGGAGGGCTCCCCGCCGTCGGTCTCGACGAAGGAGGAAGCGGCGGAACTCGCGGCGTCGCAGACGCCTGATCCGAAGTTCTGACGGTGACCGGCGGGGCGGGGCGCGGGGTCCAACTGCCGGGCGGAGTACGGGCGGGTGCCGATCCGTACTCCGCCGCCGCGCGGGGACGGGAGGGCCAGTACGATGGCCGTGCCGGGCGGCCGTGGTGGAATTGGCAGTCACGCTGGGTTTAGGTCCCAGTGGGTTAACACCCGTGAGGGTTCGAGTCCCTCCGGCCGCACACATGACGAAGGGCCGGTCAGCCGGGACAGCTGACCGGCCCTTCGCGTGCGCTCACCCCAAAAGCTCCCGCACCACCGGTGCCAGCCCCCGGAACGCCTTGCCGCGGTGGCTGATCGCGTTCTTCTCCTCCGGCGTCATCTCCGCGCAGGTACGGGTCTCGCCCAGGGGCTGGAGGATCGGGTCGTAGCCGAAGCCGCCCGTGCCCGCCGGGGTCTGGCGCAGCGTGCCCTCCAGGCGGCCCTCGACGACGCGTTCCGTGCCGTCGGGCAGGGCCAGGGCCGCCGCGCACGCGAAGTGGGCGCCGCGGTGCTCGTCGGCGATGTCGCCGAGCTGGGCGAGGAGGAGGTCCAGGTTGGCCTTGTCGTCGCCGTGGGTGCCGGACCAGCGGGCGGAGAAGATGCCGGGGGCGCCGTTCAGGACGTCCACGCACAGGCCCGAGTCGTCGGCGACGGCCGGGACGCCGGTGGCGGTGGCCAGGGCGTGGGCCTTGAGGAGGGCGTTCTCGGCGAAGGTGACGCCGGTCTCCTTGACGTCCGGGATCTCGGGATAGGCGTCGGCGCCGACGAGTTCGACGTCGAGACCGGCCTCCTCGAGGATGGCGCGGAGTTCGGTGATCTTGCCCGCGTTGCGGGTGGCGAGGATCAGGCGCTTCATGCGAGCGTCCCGGCGAGTGCCTCGCGCTGGGCCGTGTCGAGCGTGGCGCAGCCGCCGACGGCGAGGTCGAGGAGGGCGTTGAGCTCGGCGCGGGCGAAGGGCTCGGCCTCGGCGGTGCCCTGGACCTCGACGAAGCGGCCGTCGCCGGTGCAGACGACGTTCATGTCGGTCTCGGCGCGGACGTCCTCCTCGTAGCAGAGGTCGAGGAGGGGGACGCCGCCGACGATGCCGACGCTGACGGCGGAGACCGTGCCGGTGAGCGGCTGGCGGCCGTGCTTGATCAGCTTCTTGCCCTGGGCCCAGGTGATCGCGTCGGCGAGCGCGACGTACGCGCCGGTGATGGCCGCGGTGCGGGTGCCGCCGTCGGCCTGGAGGACGTCGCAGTCGAGGACGATCGTGTTCTCGCCGAGCGCCTTGAAGTCGATCACGGCGCGCAGGGAGCGGCCGATGAGGCGGGAGATCTCGTGGGTGCGGCCGCCGATCTTGCCGCGCACGGACTCGCGGTCGCCGCGGGTGTTGGTGGAGCGGGGCAGCATCGAGTATTCGGCGGTGACCCAGCCCTCGCCGGTGCCCTTGCGCCAGCGGGGCACGCCCTCGGTGACGCTGGCGGTGCAGAAGACCTTGGTGTCTCCGAAGGAGATGAGGACGGAGCCTTCGGCGTGCTTGCTCCACCCGCGCTGGATGGTCACGGGGCGGAGCTGATCGGGGGTGCGGCCGTCGATGCGAGACATGGTGGTGAGCCTATAGGCAACGCGAAGGGCCCCGTTCCGGGCCGCGTCGAACCGGGAAACGGTTCGACGCGGAAACAGGGAGCGGGGCCCTCGGCGGGAGCTCAGAGGCTCACATCATGTCTTCGATCTCGCCGGCGATCGGGTCGGCGTCGGTGCCGATGACGACCTGGATGGCGGTGCCCATCTTGACGACACCGTGGGCGCCGGCGGCCTTGAGCGCGGCCTCGTCGACCAGCTCGGGGTCGGCGACCTCGGTGCGGAGGCGGGTGATGCAGCCCTCGACCTCTTCGATGTTGTCGATCCCGCCGAGCCCGGCGACGATCTTCTCAGCCTTGGTGGCCATGTGCACTCCTGGTTGTCTCGGCCCTTCGGCGGTCTCGCCGACCGGCTTTCCCACGGTACCCACGTTCAGACCAGTTACGTGGGCATTCGTCCGCCATCTGGCGAAAGATGACGACCAACCGGCGCTGCGCTCCGGGAGGCCCGACAGGCACCGCAAGTGGTCTACACCAGTATGCGGCAAAGCACCGAGTGGACTGCCGCCGGGGCGGCAGGCGGAGGAAACGGGATGAGTTCGAGTGCTGCGGCCGCCCCCCGGCGGAAGACCTGGACGCAGGGCCTTTTCCAGAACCTCCAGAAGATGGGCCGCAGCCTCCAGCTGCCGATCGCGGTGCTGCCCGCGGCGGGCATCCTCAACCGGCTGGGGCAGCCGGATGTCTTCGGCAAGGACGGGCTGGGCTGGACGGACGTCGCCAAGGTCTTCGCGGGCGCGGGCGGCGCGCTGCTGGACTCGGGTCTCGGGCTGCCGCTGCTGTTCTGCGTGGGCGTGGCCATCGGCATGGCCAAGAAGGCGGACGGCTCGACGGCGCTGGCCGCGGTGGTGGCGTTCCTCGTCTATTTCTCGGTGCTGCACCAGTTCCCCGAGGACTGTCCGCACGAGACGAAGTTCGGCGGGGCGGGGCTGTGGAGCGGGGTCTGTGTGACGGGCGCGGGCGCGGCGAGCCCGGCGACGTTCCAGAATCCCGGGGTGTTCGGCGGCATCGTCATCGGGCTGCTGAGCGCCTGGTTCTGGATGCGCTTCCACAAGGTGCGGCTGGTGGACTGGCTGGGCTTCTTCAACGGCCGGCGCCTGGTGCCGATCCTGATGTCGTTCGTCGCGCTGGCCTTCGCGGTGATCTGCCTGTGGGTCTGGCCGCCGGTCGGTGACGCGCTGACGAGCTTCAGCGAGTGGCTGTCGGACCTGGGGTCGGCGGGCTCGGGCGTCTTCGGCGTGGCCAACCGCGCGCTGCTGGTGGTCGGGCTCCACCAGTTCCTCAACACCTTCATGTGGTTCCAGTTCGGCGACTACACCAAGCCGGACGGCACGGTGGTGCACGGTGACATCAACCGCTTCCTGGCGGGTGACCCGCACGCGGGCCAGTTCACCACCGGTTTCTTCCCGGTGATGATGTTCGCGCTGCCGGCCGCGGCACTGGCGATCGCGCACTGCGCGAAGCCGCACCGCCGCAAGGCGGTGAGCGGCATGATGCTCTCCGTCGGCCTGACGTCGTTCGTCACGGGCATCACGGAGCCGATCGAGTATTCGTTCCTCTTCATCGCCCCGGCGCTCTATGTCATCCACGCCCTGCTCACGGGTGTGTCGATGGCGGTGACGTGGGGTTTCGGGGTGCACGACGGCTTCAGCTTCTCGGCGGGCCTGATCGACTACGTCATCAACTGGGGGCTGGCGACGAAGCCGTGGCTGATCATTCCCATCGGGCTGTGCCTGGCGGTGGTCTACTACGTGCTTTTCCGGTTCGCGATTACGAGGTTCGACCTGCCGACACCGGGGCGCGAGCCGGAAGAGCTCGCGGAGGAGATCGAGCAGGAGAACGTGAAGTAAAGGGAACGCGAAGTGAGGAGCCAGTGACACTGCGCTGGGTTTAGGGTCGCCTCTCCCAGGAGAGGCGCCGGGAAACGACGAGAAACGCCGTCCCCGGGCCGTTGGGCCCGGGGACGGTTTGTCGTCGGGCGCCGGGCTGTGTCCGAGACCACCGGGAACGATGGATTCCTTTATCCCGGACTCACGTGCTACAACAGGTCTAAACCACTGAGTGGTGTAGACCAGATTGCGGGCCGTCCCCCCTTCCCCCCGAGCGCCCGCCTCACCTGGAGGAATCCGATGAGTAAGAGCGCCAAGGCGGCGAAGACGGCGCCTGATGACGCCGCGCCGGAGAAGAAGAAGTTCGGCGCCGGTGCCATGGGCGTCGCGCAGCGCATCGGCCGCAGCCTGATGCTGCCGGTCGCGGTGCTCCCCGCGGCCGCGCTGATGGTCCGCCTGGGCCAGGACGACATGCTGGGCAGGAAGTCCTTCCCGGCGTTCCTGAACAAGATCGCCGAGTTCATGTCCGCCGGTGGCGGCGCCATTCTCGACAACATGGCGCTGCTGTTCGCCGTCGGTGTCGCGATCGGCTACGCCAAGAAGTCGGACGGCTCCACCGCGCTGGCCGCCGTGGCCGGTTATCTGGTCTTCCAGAAGGTGCTGGGCACCTTCACCGACGGCAGCCTGCCGAAGAAGGAGGCCGTGGTCGACCACAAGGTCGCCATGGTGGAGCAGGCGGTCGACGCCAAGGTCCTCGGCGGTGTCGTCATGGGCCTCGTGGTCGCGCTACTCTACCAGCGCTTCTACCGCACCAAACTGCCGGACTGGGCGGGCTTCTTCGGCGGCCGCCGCCTGGTGCCGATCCTGTCGTCCTTCGCGGGCCTCATCATCGGTGTGGCCTTCGGCTACATCTGGCCGGTGCTGGGCACCGGCCTGCACAACTTCGGTGAGTGGCTGGTCGGCTCAGGCGCCGTCGGCGCGGGCATATTCGGTGTCGCCAACCGCGCGCTGATCCCGGTCGGCATGCACCACCTGCTCAACTCCTTCCCGTGGTTCCAGGCCGGTTCGTACGACGGCGCCAAGGGCACCGTCAACGGCGATATCGCGCGCTTCCTCGCGGGTGACCCGAACGCCGGCCAGTTCATGACCGGCTTCTTCCCGATCATGATGTTCGCGCTGCCGGCCGCGTGCCTGGCGATCGTGCACTGCGCCCGCCCCGAGAACCGCAAGGTCGTCGGCGGCATGATGTTCTCCCTCGCGGCCACCGCCTTCGTCACGGGCGTGACCGAGCCGATCGAGTTCACGTTCATGTTCGTCGCCCCGGTGCTGTACGCGATCCACGCGGTGCTGACCGGTGTCTCCATGGCGCTGACCTGGGCGCTCGGCATGAAGGACGGCTTCGGCTTCTCCGCCGGCGCGATCGACTTCCTGCTGAACCTCGGCATCGCCTCGAAGCCGTGGCTGCTGGCGCTGGTGGGTCTGTGCTTCGCGGCGGTCTACTACGTGGTCTTCCGCTTCGCCATCATCAAGTTCGATCTGAAGACGCCGGGCCGTGAATCCGAGGAGGAGTCGGCCGAGCTCAAGGCCTGACACTCCCCGGGAATTCCCGGAAATCTGGAAAACAAGGGGAAGGGCCCCGGAATCCATCGGATTCCGGGGCCCTTCCCCTTGTCGCCTTTTGACTGCCATTACCTCGGCTAAATCTCGTAGACCGCCCCGGTCCGGGCCAGCTCGACCGGCCCGGCAAAGGCGGCCCGGGCATCGCGGAGGTTGGTCAGCGGGTCCGTCCACGGCGGGATGTGCGTGAGCACCAGGCGCCCGACACCGGCGCGGGCGGCGTGCTCGCCGGCCTCCAGGCCGTTGAGGTGGAGGTCGGGGATGTCCTCCTTGCCATGGGTGAACGACGCCTCGCACAGCAGGAGGTCGGCGCCCACGGACAGCTCGTGGAGGGCCTGGCAGGGGCCGGTGTCGCCGGAGTAGACGAGCGCGCTGCCGTCGTGCTCGACGCGGAAGGCGAACGCCTCGACGGGGTGGCGGACGCGGTCCGTGCGCACGGTCAGCGGGCCCAGGGTGAAGGCGCCCGGTTTCAGGGTGCGGAAGTCGAAGACCTCCGCCATGCAGCTCTCGCCCACGTCGCCGTAGGCGGTGGTGAGCCGCTGCTCGGTGCCCTCGGGGCCGTGGACGGGGATGGCCTCCGCCCGGCCGCCTTCGTGACGGTAGTAGCGGGCGACGAAATAGCCGCACATGTCGATGCAGTGATCGGGATGCAGGTGCGACAGCAGGATGGCGTCGAGGTCGTAGAGACCGATGTGGCGCTGCAACTCGCCGAGGGCACCGTTGCCCATGTCGAGGAGCAGCCGGAAGCCGTCGGCCTCTACGAGGTAGCTCGAACAGGGCGATTCCGTGGACGGGAACGACCCCGAGCATCCGACGACGGTGAGCTTCATGCGGGCCTGAACCTCCGTGGGCTGGTTACGGGGGGCCATGCGGTCCGTCGAGCGTAAGGCGCGAAGTCGGCGGTCGCTCCTCCGCGAGGTTCGGTTGTGGTTGAAGTCACCGGTACGGACGCGTATGCCGCGGGGCGGCGGTGTCGAGACTACTCCCGGCCAGCCTGTTCCCGCCCCCGCCGGCCGGGGGCGGCGGGGGCGGGACCCGTCACGCCCAGAGCTGGCCGTGCAGGACGCCGACGGCCTCCTCGTCGGTGGCCGCGGTGTAGACGCCGGTGGAGAGGTACTTCCAGCCACCGTCGGCGACGACGAAGGCGATGTCGGCGCGCTCCCCGGCCCGTTCGGCCTTGCGGGCCACCCCGAGCGCCGCGTGCAGGGCGGCGCCGGTGGAGATCCCGGCGAAGATGCCCTCCTCGGCGAGGAGTTGCCGGGTGCGGCGGACGGCGTCCTCGGAGCCGACGGAGTAGCGCGTGGTGAGCACGGACTCGTCGTAGAGCTCGGGCACGAAGCCCTCGTCGAGGTTGCGCAGCCCGTAGACGAGGTCGTCGTAGCGGGGCTCGGCGGCCACGATCCGTACGCCGGGCACGTGCTCGCGCAGGTAACGGCCGACGCCCATGAGGGTGCCGGTGGTGCCGAGGCCGGCGACGAAGTGGGTGATCTCGGGGAGGTCCGCGAGGATCTCGGGGCCGGTGGTGGCGTAGTGCGCGCCGGCGTTGTCGGGGTTGCCGTACTGATAGAGCATCACCCAGTCGGGGTGCTCCGCGGCGAGCTCCTTGGCCTTGCGCACGGCGGTGTTGGAGCCCCCGGCGGCGGGTGAGGGGATGATCTCCGCGCCCCACATGGCCAGCAGCCGGCGGCGCTCCTCGCTGGTGTTCTCCGGCATGACGCAGACGATGCGGTAGCCCTTGAGGCGGGCCGCCATGGCCAGCGAGATGCCGGTGTTGCCGGAGGTGGGCTCCAGGATGGTGCAGCCGGGCGTGAGCCGGCCGGCCCGCTCGGCCTGCTCGATCATGTGCAGGGCCGGGCGGTCCTTGACCGAGCCGGTGGGGTTGCGGTCCTCCAGCTTGGCCCACAGCCGGACGGTGCCGGAGGGGGAGAGCCTCGGCAGGCGGACGAGCGGGGTGTTGCCGACCGCTGCCAGCGGGCTGTCGTAGCGCACGGAGATCCCGCCGATCAGACCATG
Organism: Streptomyces sp. NPDC020379; assembly: GCF_044387105.1. Lineage (NCBI taxonomy): Bacteria > Bacillati > Actinomycetota > Actinomycetes > Kitasatosporales > Streptomycetaceae > Streptomyces > Streptomyces sp. NPDC020379. The sequence continues at coordinate 52,068 of NZ_JBIRVR010000004.1, read as the reverse complement.
CCGCCGGCCACGGCCGGGAGGATGGTGACGCTGTCGCCGTCGTCGAGTCCGGTGGCGATGCCCGCGAGGAAGCGGACGTCCTCGTCGTTGAGGTAGACGTTGACGAAGCGGCGCAGTTCGCCGCCGGCTGCCTCGTCGACCAGGCGCTCGCGGATGCCGGGGTGGCGGGCGTCGAGGTTCTTGAAGAGCTCGTCGATCGTGGCCCCCTCGCCCTGGACGGCCTTCTCGCCGTCGGTGTAGGTGCGGAGGATGGTCGGGATGCGGACCTCGATGGCCATGGGTGTGCTCCTGTCGGAGTGCGGGGAGGGGCGGCGGCGACGGGAAGGCGTGCGCGCCGCGGGGGTCACGCGGCGGCGCCGCGCGGACACAGCGCACCGGCGAGCCGGCACAGGTCGACGTGGAGCCGCGCCGTGAGCAGCGTGCTGCTCGGCGTCCTGTCGCTCACGTTGTCGGCAACCATGGGCGCATCGTATCGATTCCCTGTGCGCGCCCCGGAAGTTCGTCCCGGCATGCGGACCCTCCGGTCTCAGTGGGCAGTCACCCCGTAGGCGGTCACTCAGTACGCGGTCACCACGCGGACCTCTTCCTCGGTCACCGTGCCGTCGACGATCCGGAAGGAGCGGAACTGGAAGGGGCCGGCGTCGTCGGTGTCGGCGGTGGAGACGAGGACGTAGTGGGCGCCGGGCTCGTTCGCGTAGCTGATGTCCGTGCGGGACGGGTGGGCCTCGGTGGCGGTGTGCGAGTGGTAGATGACGACGGGTTCCTCGTCGCGGTCGTCCATCTCGCGGTAGAGCTTGAGGAGGTCGGCGGAGTCGAACTCGTAGAAGGTGGGCGAGCGGGCCGCGTTGAGCATGGGGACGAAGCGCTCGGGCCGGTCGCTGCCGGCGGGACCGGCGACCACGCCGCACGCCTCGTCGGGGTGGTCGGCGCGGGCGTGGGCGACGATCCGGTCGTGGAGGTCCTGGGTGATGGTCAGCATGGGGGCAAGGATAAGCACGAGGTGTGAGGGCGGACCTTGGGCGGCTGGCGCACGTCTTGCCCCTGCGGGCCGAGTCGTCCGCACCACCGCCCGCGCGGCGGTGTCCTCGAACGCCGGACGGGCTTGATCCGGCCGACGCAGCGGCCGAATCAAGCCCGTGGGGGAGTTTGAGCAAGCTCAACAACCAACCGCCGCGCGGCGCGGCGTCAGCGTTACGGCTCCGCGCGGGTGGCTGCCGCCAGTTGCGCGTAGTGCTCGGGGGACTTGCGGGTGAACGCCTGCGGGTTGCGGCGCTTGAGCGTGTAGTAGGAGACGACCATGAGCGCGGCCCAGACGGGGGCGCAGTAGAGCGAGACCCGGGAGTCCTTGTCGATGCCCATCAGCACGATCACCATGAAGATGAAGGCGAGCGCGAAGGCGCTGGTCCAGGGCGCGCCGGGGGCCTTGAACGCGGACTGCGGGAGGAGGCCCTTGTTCGCCATCCAGCGGTAGCGGAGCTGGGCCACGAGGATCATGATCCAGGCCCACATGCCGGAGATGGTGGCGAAGGAGACGACGTAGGTGAACGCCTGGCCCGGCCACTGGTAGTTGATCCAGACGCCGACCAGCATCAGGGCGGCGGAGGCGGTCGTGCCGCGCAGCGGCAGGCCCTTCTTCGTCAGCTGGGCGAAGAACTTCGGGCCCTGGCCGTTGAGCGCGAGGTCGCGCAGCATGCGGCCGGTGGAGTACATCCCGGAGTTGCAGGAGGAGAGGGCCGCGGTGAGGACGACGAAGTTGACGATGCCGGCGCCCGCGGGGAGGCCGATCTTCTCGAAGGCGGCCACGAAGGGGCTGACGCCGGGCATGAACTCGGTCCACGGCACGACGGCCAGGATGATGACGAGGGCGCCGATGTAGAAGACCGCGATCCGCCACGGGACGGTGTTGATCGCCTTGGGGAGGGTCTTCCTGGGGTCCTTGGCCTCGCCCGCGGTGACGCCGACGAGCTCGACGGCGAGGAAGGCGAACATCACGATCTGCAACGTCATCAGGGTGCTCTTGATGCCGTTGGGGAAGAAGCCGTGGTGCGACCAGAGGTTGCTGAAGGTGGCGGTGTCACCGGCGTCGGAGAAGCCGAGGGTGATCACGCCGATGCCGATCAGGATCATGCCGATGATGGCGGTGACCTTGACCATGGAGAACCAGAACTCCAGCTCGCCGAAGAGCTTCACGGAGATCAGGTTGGCGAAGTAGAGGACGACCGTGAAGCCCAGCGCCGAGGCCCACTGCGGGATGCTGCCCTTGGACCAGAAGTTCACATAGGTGGCCGCGGCGGTGACCTCGGTGATGCCGGTGACGACCCAGAAGAGCCAGTACGTCCAGCCGGTCACATAGCCCCAGAAGGGGCCGAGGAATTCGCGTGCGTAGTCGGAGAAGGAGCCCGAGACCGGGCGGTACATGAGCAGCTCGCCGAGCGCGCGCATGATGAAGAAGATGACGAGGCCGGCTATCGCGTAGGCCAGGATCAGGCTGGGTCCGGCCCTGTGGATGGCCGTGCCCGCGCCGAGGAAGAGGCCGGTGCCGATGGCACCGCCGATGGCGATCATCTGAATCTGCCGGTTGCCCAGCCCCCGCTGGTAACCCTCGGAAGCGTCCTGTCCGCTTCCGTCCTGCCGTGCGGCCTCCGCGTCGGCGGAGCGGTCCGCGACCTGCTCAGAGGTCATGGTGGTGCGCCTTTCTCCATACCGGTCCGACAAATTCGGACCGGGTCCAGATCCCCCCGGATGGAGTCCTGCGTGCCGACGGTCGGCCGGCGAAGCGCTCCCGCCGCGACATGGGTGGCGTCACGGAGGCAGGTCGTGAAGATTTATCACGTGGCGCAATGAGATCGTCTACCCGCGTGTGGCCTGGGCCACTTTTAAAGTAGGACAAATACAAAAAGGCCGCTCATTGGCGGCCTGCACGGTAACGCGATCGTTATCCGGAATTGAGCGTCCGATGAGCGAACACCCGGTGAAGGGTGTTCGCATTCCGGACGGAATCGAGGGGTCCGGACGGTCCCCGGGTCAGGGCATCAGCGCCTCGACGAGGGTCTCCTGGAGGCCCCCCAGCCAGAGGTACGCCATCACCATCGGCTTGCGCGGATCCTCGTCCGGCAGCCGGAAGAGCTCGTCGCTGTCGTCCTCGTCGCTGACCTCCAGCCGGGTGCCAATGGCCAGCCGGAGGTCGTTGAGCGCGCCGAGCCACCGGCGGCAGTCCTCCGGCGCCAGCCGCAGCACCGCGCCGCGGTCGCCGCCGGCGGTCAGCGAGTCCAGCGAGCGGACGACGCCGAGGGCGTCCTCGCGCTTGCGGGCCCGCAGGTCGTTCTCCGTGTAGCGGCGGAACTCGGCCGCGTGCGCGCGCTCCTGCGGATCCTGAGCGGCCCCGGGCTCACCGTACGCATCGGGGAAGAGCCGGGCGAGGGCGGGGTCGGCGGGCGGCTCACTGGGGCCCTCCGCGAAGAGACGGGCGAGCGGGTCCGCGTCGTCCGGGCCCTGCCCGTCCCCCGGCCCGATCAGCTCCAGCAGCTGCACCGCGAGGCTGCGCAGGATGGAGATCTCGACCTCGTCGAGCGCGACGGCGGCCCCGCCGCCGGCGAGCGGCTCGAAGTGCCCGGCCATCAGCGGTCCTGCGAAAGGGTCGCCCACAGGCCGTATCCGTGCATCGCCTGCACGTCACGCTCCATCTCCTCGCGGCTGCCGCTGGAAACGGTCGCGCGGCCCTTCTGGTGGACGTCGAGCATCAGCTTATGGGCCTTGTCCTTGGAATATCCGAAGTAAGCCTGGAAGACATACGTCACATAACTCATAAGGTTGACAGGGTCGTTGTGAACCAACGTGACCCAGGGAACATCGGGCTCCGCCACCGCGTACGGCGCCTCGCTCGACTCGGGACGTTCGATCTCAACAGGGGCAACGCTCACGCCTCCCATGCTGCCACTCACGCCCGGCCGGCGCACAAACGGGTCCCGGCAAACAGCCCCCCAGAAATCGTCACTCTGACGAGTATTCGCGGTAGCATCGTCGCGAAGGACAGGACAAAAATGCGAGGTAGGGCGAAGTGAACGCTGCGGACCTGGGACTGCCGGTGGCTGTGCCGTCGACGTCCCTCTTCACCGACCGTTACGAGCTCACGATGCTCCAGGCCGCCCTGCGGTCCGGCACCGCGGACCGGCGCTCGGTGTTCGAGGTCTTCACCCGCAGGCTCCCCGAGGGCCGCCGCTACGGCGTCGTGGCGGGCACCGGCCGGGTCCTGGACGCGGTGGAGAACTTCCGCTTCGACCCCGACGTCCTGACGTTCCTGGCCGACCAGCACATCGTCGACGAGCCGACGCTCGCGTGGCTGGCCGGCTTCCGCTTCCGCGGGGACATCTGGGGCTACCCCGAGGGCGAGGTCTATTTCCCCGGCTCGCCGATCATGCGGGTCGAGGGCAGCTTCGCCGAGGCGGTGCTGCTGGAGACGGTGATCCTCTCCATCCTCAACCACGACTCCGCGGTCGCCGCCGCGGCCTCCCGGATGTCGGCCGCCGCGGGCGGACGGCCGCTGATCGAGATGGGCGCCCGGCGCACCCACGAGCTCGCGGCCGTCGCCGCCTCCCGTGCCGCCTACGTCGGCGGCTTCGCCAGCACCTCCGACCTGGCGGCGGGCTTCCGATACAACATTCCGACGGTCGGCACCAGTGCGCACGCCTTCACGCTGCTGCACGACAGCGAGCGGGACGCCTTCACCGCCCAGGTCGACTCGCTCGGCGGGGGCACCACCCTCCTGGTGGACACCTTCGACGTCACCGAGGCCGTCCGGATGGCCGTGGAGATCGCGGGCCCCGAGCTGGGTGCCGTGCGGATCGACTCCGGCGACCTGCTGCTCCTCGCCCACCGGGTGCGCCGGCAGCTGGACGAGCTCGGGGCCACCCGGACGAAGATCGTCGTCACCAGCGACCTGGACGAGTACGCCATCGCCTCGCTGGCCGCCGCGCCGGTGGACGCGTACGGCGTGGGCACCCAGCTGGTGACCGGCAGCGGGCACCCCACCTGCTCGATGGTCTACAAGCTGGTGGCCCGCGCGGACTCCGGCGATCCGGACGCCGAGCTGCGGCCGGTGGCGAAGAAGTCGATGGGCGGCAAGAGCTCCGTCGGCGGCCGCAAGTGGGCCGCCCGCCGCCTCGACGCGAACGGCGTGGCCGAGGCCGAGGTCGTGGGCACCGGCGAGGTGCCGCCGGAGCTCGCGGACCGGCAGCTGCTCGTGGAGCTCGTACGCGGCGGCGAGACCGTCGCCCGGGAGCCCCTGGACGCCGTCCGCGACCGGCACAGGACGGCCCGGGCGGGACTGCCGATGTCGGCCACCCAGCTCTCCCGCGGCGAGCCGGTGCTGCCGACGGAGTACGCCTGACGGGCGGGGTCCACGTGCTGACCTGGGCGCACCGCCACCGGTGCGCCGTCCGGGCGCGCCGAGACCCCCTCCCAATACGCCACGGGAGTCACTACCCTCGGTCACAGCGACTTGATCCGCACTGTCGGCCGAGGGCCCTTCACAAAGGATCCGCACTATGCAGCGTGCACTGATCATCGTCGACGTGCAGAACGACTTCTGCGAGGGCGGCAGCCTCGCGGTGGCCGGCGGGGCCGACGTGGCCGCCGCCATCACCGACCTCGTCGGTGAGGCCGCCCCCGGCTATCGGCACATCGTCGCGACGCGCGACCACCACATAGATCCCGGCGATCACTTCTCCGAGCAGCCCGATTTCGAGCACTCCTGGCCCGTGCACTGCGTGGCCGGCACGGAGGGCAGCGGCTTCCACCCGAATATCGCGCCCGTCATCGCCTCCGGCGCCATAGAGGCCGTCTTCGACAAGGGTGCCCACGCGGCGGCGTACAGCGGCTTCGAGGGCACCGACGAGAACGGCACGGCGCTCGGCGACTGGCTGCGCGAGCGGGGCGTGACGGAGGTCGACGTCGTCGGCCTCGCCACGGACCACTGCGTCCGCGCCACCGCCCTGGACGCCCGCGCGGAGGGCTTCGCGACGCACGTCCTCCTGGACCTGACGGCGGGCGTCTCCCCCCACACGACGGAGAAGGCCCTGGACGAGCTCCGCGCGGCGGGCGTGGAGCTGAGCGGCAAGCCGGTGCTTTCCGGGGGGTGAGGGCCGCTGCGGGCCGTCGGCCGGGTGCGGACCACCGCCGCCTGCGGCGGGATCCCCTGCGGGGCGTCCTCGAACGCCGGGCGGGCTGGATATGGCGGACGCGACCGTGGTCCCGCGCGGACCGGCAGCAACGGTCCGCACCCCTGCCGCGGTTACGCCGCCGAGCGGCGGGGGAAGAGGGCCGCTATCGGGTGCCAGGATTCCGTGTCGTCGCCCGGGTCCGCCCGCCAGACCAGGCCGTCCGGGTGATGCAGGACCGCGGTTATCTCGTCCGGCGTGGGGGGCTCGCTGTTGCCCCTGAGGTAGACGGCCCGGAGGCCGAGGTTGCGCAGGCGGGTCAGCGCCCGCGCGCGGTTCGCCGCGTGGACCAGGACCCGGACACGCCCTCCGGGCGGTGCGCCGCCGCCCGGAGGCGTCGGCAGCGACAGGGCGACGACCACGCTGCCGCCCGGCAGCTTCATGAACCCGCCACCTGCCATCCGCGCCACCTCTCCCCCACCTGTGTCAATAAGAGCGTCACGACAGTCATCTAAACGCGATCGGCCGCCGCCCGCTAGAGGGCGACGGCCGATACGTCTCTGACCTGCGAAAACGCTGATTACTGGCGGTTTACCGGGTGGACGGGCCCACCTGGATCGTCATCGTGGAGCCGTTCAGCGCCTCGGTGAGAATGCGGATCCTGGTGTTGGTGTCAGTAACTCGCACCCCGCCCGTCGGGTTGCTCTCGTCGTAGTAGGAGCCCTTGCGGTCGTCGAAGACCGGCGTGCCGAGCTTGCCCTTGACGCGGGTGGCGACGCCGTCGTTGTGCACGGTGTAGCCCTGCGTCGGGAACCAGCTGAACGTCGAGTCGTACGCCTGGAAGCGGTTGCGCATCAGCGAGCCGTCCGCCCACTTCTCCGCCTTGGCGTGGGCGTCGACCGGCAGGATGCGGCCGGTGCCCGGGTGCAGGCCGACGTTGTTGTCGGGCTGCGAGGTGTCCCACTTCCAGATCAACAGGCCCTTCTGGTACGGGAAGTGCTCGACCCAGCCCGGCCGGGTGCTCTTCCAGCCGAAGTTGTACGGGCCGGCCTTGAGGGTCTGGTCGTAGGAGACGTACTGGCGGTTCTCGGCGATGTAGTACTGCGGGTAGTCCTTGGTGAAGGACTCGCCGATGCGCGAGAAGCCGTGGGAGGTCCAGCCGTTGTCGTCGCCCTCGGCGCCGTCCGTGAAGAGGGCGGTGCCGTCGGCGGTGACACTGATGGCGTCGGCGGTGAAGCCCTTGCCGGAGGTGCCGCCGTCCGTCTGGTAGCGGAAGCGCAGGTCGATCTTCTTGCCCGCGTAGGCGTCCAGCGGGTACACCAGCTTCTTGTACGCGCCGGAGGTGCCGGTCAGCGCGGGCCGGTCGCCGCCGTCCCGGGTGATGGCCTTGCCGTCGGCGGTGCCGTCGAGCGGGGTCCAGTCGGCGCCGCCGTCGGTGGAGACCTCGGCGTAGAGGTAGTCGTAGTTGGCCTCGATGTCCCACCAGCCCGAAAGGTCCAGCCGGGCCTTGGACTTGCCGGTGAGGTCGACGGGCCGGGTCAGGGTGTTCTTCAGGTCGTCGCCCTGACCGCCCCACCACTGCTTGGCACCCTCGGCGGGCTTGACCACGTCGGTCCTGACCGCCTTGTCCGGCAGGTTGACGACGAGCGCCTGCTTGTCCTTGGTGTTGTACTCCGCCACGCCCAGCTTGTGCGTCGACCTGGTCGCCGCCTTCGCCTTGTCGTAGTTGAGCCAGCCGAGCTGGAGCTTGTCCCAGGCGCTCATGTCGCCGGGCAGGTCACCGATGGACTCCTTGCCGGTGCCGAGCCAGGAGCCCGCCGACATCAACGACCAGTAGTCGACGGACGATTCGCCCTTGCCGGTGGTGTCGTACTCGTCGGGGAGGCCCAGGTCGTGGCCGTATTCGTGGGCGAAGACGCCGAGGCCGCCGTTCTCCGGCTGCATGGTGTAGTCGCCGACCCAGATCCCGGTGTCACCGATCTGGGTGCCACCGGCCTTGTTGTCCGCCGGGCCGGTCTTGCCCGCGTCCGAGCCGTAGGCGTACCAGCGGTGGGCCCAGATGGCGTCGGTCTTCTGCGCGCCGCCGCCGGCGGACTCGTCCTCGCCGGCGTGCACGATCTGGAAGTGGTCGATGTAGCCGTCGGGCTCGTTGAAGTTGCCGTTGTGGTTGTAGTCGTTGCGGTCCCACTGGTCGTACTGCGCGAGCGTCGCCTTGATGTCGGCGTCGCTGCGGCCGGCGGCCTTCTGGTCCTCGACCCACTTGTTGACGGCGTCGCGCACCAGGTCCCAGGCGCTGGGGCAGTTGGTGGAGCCGCAGTAGTTGGAGCCGTAACGGGCCTCGTTCCAGGGCACCCGCACCCAGTCCGTCACCTGGCCGTCGACCGAGTAGCGGCCCGAGGACTGCTTCTCGTAGTACTTGGCGAGGGACTCCTTCTTCTTGTCGTGCGAGAAGTAGAGGTCCTGGTAATGCTCGCGGTTGTAGTCCTTCTGCCAGGCCGTGCTGTTGTCCTTCGCACGGTCCGGCTGGGCTATCCGGTTGTGTGCCGGGCCCGGTGTGCCGCCGTACTTCTTGACGGGCGGCTTGGGGCCGTCCGGCCCGTCCGGGTCGTACATCGTGGTGTCGTCGACCTTGTCGCCGAAGTCCACCAGGATCGTGAAGATCTTGTCGGTCTTCTGCCGGGCCAGCTCGACGTACTTGCCCTTGCCCAGCTGGACGACCTGCGAGCCGCCCCGCTGCTCGGTCTTCGCGTCCCCGGCCAGCACCTTGTCGAGGGCGGCCTTGCGCTGCGCTTCGTTCTTCTTGCTGAAGGGGCCCTTGAGGTCGTGCTCGACGCCCTGCTTGGCCTGCGCCGGGTCATGGCGCTCGACGGCGGCGGGCTGGTCGGGCCCTGCCGCCCCGGCCGCGTTCGCCACCTGTGCCGAGAGGGTCGCCGCGCCCAGCGCGACGACCGTGGCCACGGCGGCGGATCTGACGACCCTCCGTTGGCTGATCTTCACTTGTGTCTGTCCTCCCCAGTAACAACCGTGGAGGTATTTGACCGGAACGAGACAAGAAAAGACAGATCTTGACTGACCCTTGGCGAGCCAAGTACGTTATGGGATCTTTAACTTGCGGATTTCGGACACCAACGGGCGTGCCTGTCTCACCTGTTGGACAGGTGCATGCCCGTGTGCGCCCCCCGTGCTCCAAGACCGTGGATTAGGTCACGCTTACCAGCAGTTCCGCTCGGGCAGACAGGTCCATAGAGTCGTTTTGGTGTACGCACCAGCCGGCTCCGCACCCCACCCGTTGCCCCGAGGACGGATCCCGCCATGCCGCGTCCGACCCCCGCACAGATAGCCTATGGTTCGGCCACCGTCGTCATCTCGACCCTCGCCATGCTGCTGCTGTCGCAGACGCGAACAGGGCCCGGGATCGCGGTCATTGCCCTTGTCGCCCTCACCCTCGGACTGCTGGTCGCCGTGACCGTGCCGATGCCCCGCGCGTCACTGCGCGCCAGGGTCCGCCGGGCCCGCGCGGCCGGGGCGGGACGGCTGCCCGGACAGCGCGCGCCGCTGTCGGCCGAGACCCGGATGACGGAGACCTCAATGCGCGGTTGAGACCACCACGGTCTTGGCCGCTTTGTCGTGAATGCATTGGTGATACGGCATATCCCACGTGCACCACAGCACATTGACCAGCCAGAAGACGAAGCCGCAGCAGGGCACGACTTCGGGCAGGGAGTAGACGGCGGCGCGCGTCCAGCCCGGTGTGCCTTCGGGGACCGCGCCGTTCTCCAGCATCGCCACGCGAATCCGCATGGCCATCTTGCCGACCGTCTGGCCGCGCTTGGTCAGCATCAGCCCCTCGTAGACGAAATAGACGACGGCGATGATGATGCCGAGGCTGGTGGACTTGCCGTTGTTGTTCGCCAGGTCCCAGTCCCAGCCCCAGGTGGCCGCCGAGAAGACGGCGGTGACCGGGATGGACACGAGCAGGCCGTCGATGATCCGGGCGACGAGCCGCCGCCAGCGGGCGGCGAGCGGCGGCATGCCCGCGAGCGGGTCCCTGGCGCCGTACTGATCGCCGTACGGATTGCCGGGCCCGCCGCCGGGAGCACCGGCGCCGCCGTACGGGTCACCGCCGTAGGGGCCACCGGGATACGGACCGCCGGACGGCGGCACTCCGCCCGGGCCACTGCCATAAGGGCCGCCGGAGGGCGGCACTCCGCCTGAGGCGCTGCCGTACGGACCACCGCCCGGGGCACCGGCTCCCGGGCCGCCGCCATAGGGGCCGCCGCCCGGAGTGGCACCCTGGCCGGGGCCCGGGCCGCCGGGGGGCGGCGAGGCGGGCGGCTCCTGGGGCTTCTTCAGGAACGGGTCGTCCTCTGGCGGCTCTTCGGGGGTGCTCATGTCCCGAGTAGAACCCAGCCTTCCGGCGGCCGCATCCGGCCGTATGCCGTTCGAGTGCGGCGGCGCGCCGGGCGCTCAGCGGCCGTTGGACGCCACGAACGTACGGGCCGCCTTGTCGTGCCAGCACTGCCGCCAGGGCCGGTCGAACAGGCACCACAGGACATCGAGCACGCCGACCGCCAGGACGCCGAGCACGCCGTAGACCAGCCAGCGCCGCAGGGCCTGCCCGAAGGACGGCGTGTCGTGCGACTCGATGCCGAGCACGCGCACGCCGCACAGCTTCTTGCCCAGCGTGCGGCCCCACTTGGCGGTCGGCAACGCCTCGTAGACCAGCCCGGCCAGCAGCAGGACGCCCAGCACGATGCCCAGATACGGGCCGGTGGTGCCGTCGAGCAGCCAGACCGTCACGGTCTGGCCGGACTGCTTGGCCTGCCGCACCTTGGCGTCGATGTGGTCGGCGGACTTGTTCCACAGCGGCACGGCCACGGCGCCCACGACGGCGCCCAGCACGGCGGAGTCGACCAGGCGCGCCAGGAGGCGGCGGCCGAGGGAGGCGGGCCTGCCCTGCTGCTCCCGCGCGGCCCGCAGGAACGGGTCGTCCTTGGGCGGCTTCCAGGGCGCGGGGGCCTCGCCGCCGCGCGGCTCCGCGCGCTCCTGGGCCTGGCGGGCGGCGGGCTGCTGCTGTGCCAGCTGGTGCACCTGCTGCGCCCAGCCTCCGGCGGCGGGACTCTTGCCGGTGGATGGCGCCGCCGGGGCGGGCAGCGCGTGCCGCTCGGGGACGGCGGGCAGCACGGGCGTCTCCTGCGCCGAGCGCGTGTCCTTGAGGGCCTCCTGGGCGCGCGGCGGCGGCTCCTGGGCCGCCGGGCCGGGCCAGGGCCGCGGCGCGGGCGAGGAGACGGGCTGCGGGCTCGCGGACGGGCGCAGCTGGATCGTCCCGCCGGTCCGGCCGGCCGCTCCCGTGGCGGGCGGGGCCTCGCTCCGCGCGGGCGGCGGCTCCGGCGCGCGGGTCTCCTGGCTCGCGGGGAGGCGGGGGTCGCGGGCGGCGGGGATCACCGGGCCGCCGGCGGCGTCCCAGGGGGCGCGGCCGCCACGGCCGCCGTCGCCGGTGCGCGGATCCGCCGCTTCCGCGCGGGCCTCCCGCAGGGCGGGCTCCTCGTCGAGGAACATCGGCCCGGTCTCCTCCGGCAGCGCCCCGCCCGCGGGCGGGGTGTCCGCGCGCCGCGGGGTGGGCGGCACGGGCGCGGCGAGCGCGGGGGCGGGCGCGGCGAAGCCGGAGGGCGGCGCCGGCAGCGGCTCGCCCTCGGCGGGCGCGGGCCGGCTCGTGCCGGGCACCCAGGCGGCGCCGCTCCAGTACCGGATATAGCCAGGAATGGACGGGTCCGGATAGAAGCCTTCCACAGGGCTGCTGTCGGCGGATCCTGAGGTAGGAGCGCTCATGGTGTCCGATGTCCCGTATCTGCTCGGCCGTGCTGGGTGTCGTGTCGTGGGCGGGCGGCTGGCGAACACTCAGTCTGCCGCACGCGCGTCACGTCCTGTGCGCTGCTCCGGTGCCTCGTGACCTCAATGCACAAAAGGCAACCAGGGACGCTCCGGACAGGTCTATCAGACGGCTCTCTCCTCTGCGGCCGTCCCGCGGGCGGGACCACTCACACGTGCGACCGGTGGCGCGACGCGAAGAGTCCGGTCATCGATGAGGCGAAGTCGCGTAATGGTGTGGGGGTCGACGCGCTCTATCCGGTGCGGGCCCGTTCGCGAAGGGCCACGCACCGAGGGAACGCAGAGCAGAGAGGGCGCACTTCATGCACACCGTGGTGGAACGAGAGCTGCAGATCGACCTGGTGCTGTCGCCGGACCGCACCGTTCCGGTGCCCTGCCGGCTGAGCTACCGGACGGCCGATCCGTACGCCGTCAACATCACCTTCCACGTCACCTCGGCCACCCCCGTGAGCTGGACCTTCGCGCGCGACCTGCTGATGGAGGGCCTCTTCCGCCCGGCCGGGCACGGGGACGTGCGGGTGTGGCCGACCGTGGCGGAAGGGCGGAACGTCGTGTGCATGGCGCTGTCGTCACCGGACGGCGACGCGCTGCTCGAGGCGCCCGCGCGGCCGGTCACGGGCTGGCTGGAGCGGACGCTCCGCGTGGTGGCCCCGGGCTCCGAGGACCTCGCCCTGGACGAGGCGCTGCGGGAGATCCTGGGCGCGTGAGGGCGGCGGGGCCCGGGGGCGAAAGCCCCCGGAAACGGACGTCTGCCCTAGGAATGAAGTGGGCGCCCTCCGGGCGAACGCCGAGCGCTCCGCCGGAAGTCCGGCACGCCATCCGCGGGTGTGCCGGGGCCGGACGCACGGCTGCCCGCGCCCTGTCGAGGAGCCGCCGGACCGTACCGGACCTCGCCGGGCCCGCTCAGAGGACCTTGCCCGGGTTCAGCAGCCCCAGCGGGTCGAGGACCGCCTTGATGCCGCGCTGGACCTCCATCGCCACCGGGCCGAGCTCCCGTGCCAGCCACTCCCGCTTGAGGACGCCCACCCCGTGCTCCCCGGTGATCGTGCCGCCGAGCGAGAGCCCGAGCGCCATGATCTCGTCGAAGGACTCCCGCGCGCGCCGCGTCTCGTCCTCGTCGGCGGGGTCGAAGCAGACGACGGGGTGGGTGTTGCCGTCACCGGCGTGGGCACAGACGCCGATGGTGAGGCCGTGCTTCTCGGCGATGGCGGCCGTGCCGTCGAGCATCGCGGCGAGCCGGGAGCGGGGTACGCACACGTCGTCGATCATCGTGGCGGCCTTCAGCGCCTCCAGGGCGGGCAGGGTGAGCCGCCTTGCCTGGAGGAGCAGTTCGGACTCCGCCGGGGTGTCGGCGGGCACGACCTCCGTCGCCCCGGCGGCGGTGCACAGCTCGGCGACGGCGGCCAGGTCGGGCGCGGGGTCGGGGGTGTCGAAGGCGGCGAGGAGCAGGGCCTCCGTGCTCTCGGGCAGCCCCATGTGGGCGAACGCGTTGACGGCGTGGAGCGAGGTGCGGTCCATCAGCTCCAGGAGGGACGGCGCGTGCCCGCGGGCCATGATCTCGCGTACGGCGTCGCAGGCGGCCGCCGTGGAGGGGAACTCGGCGGCGAGCACGAGCTGTTGGGGCGGCGCGGGCTTGAGCGCGAGGACGGCCCGCACGACCACGCCGAGGCTGCCCTCCGAGCCGACGAAGAGGCGGGTGAGGTCGTAGCCCGCGACGCCCTTGGCCGTGCGGCGGCCGGTGGTCAGCAGGCGCCCGTCGGCGAGGACGACGTCGAGGCCGAGGACGTACTCGGCGGTCACCCCGTACTTGACGCAGCAGAGGCCGCCGGAGGCGGTGCCGATGTTGCCGCCGATGGTGCACTGTTCCCAACTGGAGGGATCCGGCGGGTAGTAGAGGCCCTGTTCGGCGACCGCGCGGGAGAGCACGGCGTTGACGACGCCGGGTTCGACGACGGCGATCCGCTCGACCGGGTCGATCTCCAGGATCCGGTCCATCTTCACGAGCGACAGCACGATGCAGCCGTCACTGGCGTTGGCCGCGCCGGAGAGTCCGGTGCGGGCGCCTTGCGGGACGACGGGGACGCGGTGCGCTGTCGCGGTGCGCATGATGTGCTGGACGTGTTCCACGGTGCGGGGGAGCACGACGACGGCTGGTCGGCCGGCTTCGCAGAAGCTGGCCATGTCGTTGGCGTAGGAGGCGGTGACGTCGGGGTCGGTGAGGACCGCTTCCGCGGGGAGTGCTTCGCACAACAGCTCGATCAGGTCGCCCATGTGGTCACTCTTTCCCCACCCCGCCCCTCCCCGAACCGGGCCCGCGCCCCGGGCCCGTCGGCCTGCGGCGCTTTGTTCCCCCGTCCCGCCCCTTCCCGAAGCCGGGGAGACCCCGGACCCCAGCGGCCTTCGGTCGCGTCCTCGATCGCCGGACGGGCTGAAATCACCCCGTCCGGCGATCGAGGACAACGCGGCGAAGCCGTGGTGCGGGTTCCGGGGCGCAGCCCCCACGCGGCGGAGCCGGGAAACGAAAGACTCAGAGATTGCCCCGCTTCTCCTGCTCCCGCTCGATCGCCTCGAACAGCGCCTTGAAGTTGCCCTTGCCGAAGCCCATCGAGCCGTGGCGTTCGATCATTTCGAAGAAGACCGTCGGGCGGTCCTGCACCGGCTTGGTGAAGATCTGGAGCAGGTAGCCGTCCTCGTCGCGGTCGACGAGGATCTTCAGCTCGCGCAGGGTCTCGACGGGGACGCGCGTCTCGCCCGCCCACTCGCCGAGGGTGTCGTAGTAGGAGTCGGGCGTGTCCAGGAACTGGACGCCGGCCGCGCGCATCGCCCGTACGGTCGCGACGATGTCGTTCGTGGCGAGCGCGATGTGCTGCACGCCGGGGCCGCCGTAGAACTCCAGGTACTCGTCGATCTGCGACTTCTTCTTGGCGATCGCGGGCTCGTTGAGCGGGAACTTCACCTTGCGGGTGCCGTCGGCGACGACCTTCGACATGAGGGCGGAGTATTCGGTGGCGATGTCGTCGCCCACGAACTCCTTCATGTTGGTGAAGCCCATGACGTTGTTGTAGAACGCCACCCACTCGTCCATCTTGCCCAGTTCGACGTTGCCGACGCAGTGGTCGATGGCCTGGAAGCGGCGGGGGCCGGCCTCCACGATCGGCTCGGCGGCCTCGAAGCCGGGGAGGTAGGGGCCGGTGTAGGCGGAGCGGTCGACCAGGGTGTGGACGGTCTGGCCGTAGGTGGCGATCGTGGCGAGGACGACCGTGCCGTGCTCGTCCGTCAGCTCGTGGGGCTCCTTGACGCCCGTGGCGCCGTGTTCGACGGCGTAGGCGTACGCGGCGCGCGCGTCGGGCACCTCGATGGCCAGGTCGACGACGCCGTCGCCGTGCTCGGCGACGTGCTCCGCGAGGAAGCGGCCGTGGTCGGTGGCCGCCTTGATGACGGAGGTGAAGACGAAGCGGGCGCTGCCGGACTCCAGCACGTAACTCGCGGTCTCACGGCTGCCGTTCTCCGGTCCGGAGTAGGCGACGCGCTTCATGCCGAAGGCGGTGGAGTAGTAGTGCGCGGCCTGCTTGGCGTTGCCGACGGCGAAGACCACCGCGTCCATGCCCTTGACCGGGAAGGGGTCGGCCTGCCGAGCGGTGTGAAGGGTGTGATCCGTGGTCTGTGTCATGGCCGCAGGTTCCCGCCGATCCACAAGGTGCGCAATAGTTCGCATATTCACTGGGCAGAATGCATAGCGCTCGCCCGGTAATGCCGGGAGTTCTGTACACGATGACCACAGGGAGGCGACCATGGCGATCGATCGTTTGGACGGCAGGCTCATCGAACTGCTCGCCGAGGAACCGCGCATCGGGGTGCTGGAAGCCTCTCGCCGCCTGGGAGTCGCGCGCGGTACCGTGCAGGCGAGGCTCGACCGCTTGCAGGCACAGGGGGTGATCCGGGGGTTCGGGCCCGACGTGGACCCGGCGGCGCTCGGGTATCCCGTCACCGCCTTCGCGACCCTGGAGATCAAGCAGGGGCAGGGCGCGGACGTGCGGACCCACCTGGCGACCGTTCCCGAGGTGCTGGAGCTCCACACCACGACCGGCCACGGCGACATGCTCTGCCGCCTGGTCGCACGCTCGAACGCCGACCTCCAGCGTGTGATCGACCGGGTTGTGGGTTTTGATGGCATTGTCCGGGCTTCCACGGCGATCGTGATGGAGAACGCGGTTCCCCTGCGGATCATCCCCCTGGTGAAACAGGCGTCGGAGGACCCGTACCGGCCCTGACGCGGCTTTTCGGCGGCGGCTCTCCCGGTCTCCTCGGCGACCGGGCACGGCGATGGCGAGGAGTGAGCGGGTGAGCTTCTGGAAATACGTCGGCAACCGGCACGCACAGCTGCTGGCCGATACGTATCAGCACGCGAGCGCCGTCTTCCAGTGCATGGTGGTCGCCACGCTGATCGGGGTGACGATCGGCGTGCTCACCTACCGCAGCGAATGGGCCGGCGCCCTCGCGGTCACCGCCACCGCGACGCTGCTGACCATCCCCTCCCTGGCCCTGATCGGCCTGCTGATCCCGGTCACCGGGCTGGGCGTGGCGCCCACGGTCACCGCCCTGGTGCTCTACGGCCTGCTGCCGATCGTCCGCAACGCCGTCGTGGGGCTGCGCGGGGTGGATCCCTCGCTGGTCGACGCGGCGAAGGGCATCGGCATGTCGCGGCTCGCCCGGCTGTTCCGGATCGAACTGCCGCTCGCCTGGCCGCCGATCCTCACCGGCATCCGGGTCGCCACCCAGATGCTGATGGGGATCGCCGCCATCGCCGCGTACGCCTCCGGGCCCGGCCTCGGCAACGAGATCTTCCGCGGCATCTCCTCCCTGGGCAGCGCCAACGCGCTCAACCAGGTGCTGGCCGGGACGCTCGGCATCATCGTCCTCGCCCTGCTCTTCGACGCCGCGTATGTGCTGATAGGACGCCTGACCATTCCGAGGGGGATCCGTGCCTGAGCCCTCCGCGGCCGGCGCGCCCTCGGGCGCCACCATCCAGCTGGAGAACCTCACCAAGCGCTACCCGGGCACCTCGGCGCCCGCCGTCGACTGCGTCAACATGGAGATCAAGGCCGGTGAACTGGTGGTCTTCGTGGGCCCCTCCGGCTGCGGCAAGACCACCACCATGAAGATGATCAACCGGCTGATCGAGCCGACGTCCGGCCGGATCCGGATCGACGACGAGGACGTCACCGACATGGACCCGGTCAAGCTGCGCCGCAAGATCGGCTACGCCATCCAGTCGTCCGGCCTGTTCCCGCACATGACCGTCGCCCAGAACATCGCGCTCGTACCGAGGATGACCGGCTGGCCGAAGGCGCGGATCGGCGCCCGGGTGGAGGAGATGCTCGACCTGGTCGGGCTGGACCCCGGCGAGTTCCGCGGCCGCTATCCACGCCAGCTCTCCGGCGGGCAGCAGCAGCGCGTCGGGGTCGCCCGCGCGCTGGCCGCCGACCCGCCCGTCCTGCTGATGGACGAACCCTTCGGCGCCGTCGACCCGATCACCCGCGATCACCTCCAGGACGAGCTGATCCGGCTCCAGCACGAGCTGCACAAGACGATCGTCTTCGTGACCCACGACTTCGACGAGGCCATCAAGCTCGGCGACCGGATCGCGGTGCTCCGCGAGCGGTCGCACATCGCCCAGTTCGACACCCCGGAGGCCATCCTCACCAACCCCGCCGACGACTTCGTCTCCGGCTTCGTCGGCGCCGGCGCGGCGCTCAAACGACTCAACCTCACGCGTGTGCGGGACGTGGGCGTGGTCGCCTTCCCCACCGCGACGATCGACGACCCGCTGCAGTCCATCTTCGACCAGCTGCGCACCGGCACGGCCAACGAGGTGCTCCTCCTCGACCGGCACCGCCGCCCCTACAAGTGGCTGCGCCGCGGCGACCTGATGCGTGCCAAGGGCTCCCTGGCACGCGCCGGGACGCTGGTGCACGACACGGTCACCCGCGACGCGACGCTGCGCGACGCACTGGAAGCGGTGCTCATCGACAACGCCGGGCGGGTGGCGGTGACCGGGCGGCGCGGGGAGTACGAGGGGGTGGTGGACATGGAGACCCTCATGAAGTCGGTGCACGAACTCCTGGAGGCGGACCGCCTGGACGCGGTGGAACACCAGCACCGCCTGGAGGAACAGCGCGCGCAGCAGACCCGCCAGGAGCAAGAAGGCGGGGCGCCGGGCGAGCCCGGGGAGACGGCGTGAGGCGGGACGGCGCGCTGCCGGGCGCGGCTCCGTCTTCCGCCTGCGGCGGCGAGCGGCCTTGGGCCGCGTCCGCAAGCTCCCCCGGCCACCGCTGGGGGAGCTTGCGGGACACCGCCGCGCAGCGGTGGTGCGGCCGCCGCGGACCAGGCCGGAGGTGGGGGTCATGACCTGGGGTGAGGACCGGCCACGACCCGAGGTCCATGGGAACGCCTACCGGGATCGTGGCCAGCACGATCTCGGCGGCCTCGACGACCCCGGTCTCCACCACCGCCCGCCCGCGGCGGAGCCCGCCTCCCCCGCGCGCCGCCTCACCTGGCCGAAGCTGACCGTCCTTCCGGTGATCATCTTCGCCGTCCTGTTCGCCACCTGGCTCTGGTTCCGGGGCGCGACCCTCGACGCCATCGCCCAGAACTCGATCGGGGGCGGCAACGTCTGGCTGCGGCTGCGCCAGCACATCGTGCTCACCGTCGTCTCGACGTTCTTCGTCCTGATCATCGCGATCCCGCTCGGCATCCTGCTGACCCGCCGCCGGGTGCGCCGCGCCGCGCCCGTCGTGATGGCCGTCGCCAACATCGGCCAGGCCACGCCCGCGATCGGCCTGCTGGCCCTGCTGGTGATCTGGATGGGCATCGGGATGCGCGCCGCGCTCGTCGGCATCGTCATCTACGCCGTGCTGCCCGTCCTCGCCAACACCATGGCGGGCCTGCGGGCCATCGACCCGACCCTGGTGGAGGCCGCGCGGGGGATCGGGATGTCCGCCCTCGGGGTGCTGGGCAGGGTCGAACTCCCGCTGGCCGTACCGCTGATCCTCGCCGGCGTGCGCACCGCGCTCGTGCTCAACGTGGGCACGGCGACGCTCGCCTACTTCGGCGGAGGCGGCGGGCTCGGCGACCTGATCGCGTCCGGCATCACCAACCAGCGGATGCCGGTGCTGGTCCTGGGGTCGGTGCTGACCGTGGCGCTGGCGCTGCTCGTGGACTGGCTGGCGTCCCTGGCCGAGATCCTGCTGCGGCCGCGCGGCCTGGAATCGGGAGGCTGAGGTGAGAGCGACAAGGCGGCGTACGGGCCTTGCGGCGGCGGCCCTCGGCTGCGCGCTCCTGCTGCCCCTCGCGCTCGGCGGCTGCGGGCTGACCAGCGGCTCCCCGATGGCCGACGACGTCCGGCCGGGCTCGATCGGCCAGGGCCTGCCGCTCAAGGGCGCCGACCTGACCGTGGCGTCGAAGAACTTCAGCGAGAACATCATCCTCGGCCAGATCATGGGGCTCGCCTTCAAGGCGGCGGGCGCGAAGGTGCTCGACCGCACCAACATCCAGGGCTCGATCGGCGCCCGCGAGGCGGTCAAGTCCGGTGGTGCGGACGGGATGTACGAGTACACCGGCACCGCCTGGATCACCTACCTCGGCCACGACACCCCGATCGCCGACCCGCGCGCGCAGTGGCAGGCGGTCGTGGACGCCGACGCGAAGAACGGCCTGACCTGGCTCGCCCCGGCCGCCCTGAACAACACCTACGCGCTGGCGCTGAACCAGGCGAACGAGAAGCGGTACGGCACGCGGACCCTCTCCGACGTGGCCCGGCTGTCGAAGCGCGACCCGGCGGCGGTGTCGCTGTGCGTGGAGAGCGAGTTCGCGGCGCGCAACGACGGGCTGCCGGGCATGGCGAAGACGTACGGCATGAACATCCCCGCCTCCCGGATCCAGAAGATGGACGGCGGGATCATCTACACCCAGGTCTCCGGCGGCGGCTCCTGCACGTTCGGCGAGGTCTTCACGACGGACGGCCGGATCAAGGCGATGAATCTCTTCGTCACGCGGGACGACAAGGGCTTCTTCCCCAACTACAACGCCGCGCCGGAGATCAACAGCGCGGCGATGCGGAAGTATCCGGCGATCCGGGAGGTGCTCGACCCGATCACGGCGAAGCTGACGAACGACGTGGCGCGGGAGCTCAACGCGCGGGTCGACGTGGAGGGCGAGGACCCGCACGACGTGGCGAAGGACTGGCTGGTGGAGCAGGGCTTCATCCGCAAGGGGTGAGGGCGGCCCGGTTCAGCAGGTGGGCACCTTGTCCTCCCGGCCCGAGGCCAGGTCCTTCAGGGACGTCACCGCGTCGGCGAGCTTCTCGACCGGCACCAGCCGCAGGCCCTTGGGGAGGTTGGCCTGGGCGTCCGAGCACTCGCCCTGCGGCACGAGGAAGATCGTCGCCCCGTCCCGCTTCGCGGCCTGCGTCTTCAGGGGGACGCCGCCGACCGCGCCCACCGTGCCGTCCGGCTCGATCGTGCCGGTGCCGGCGATCGTCCGGCCGCCGGTGAGGTCGCCGCCGCGGCCGTCGCCGTCCAGCTTGTCGATGATCCCGAGGGTGAAGAGCAGGCCGGCGCTGGGCCCGCCGACGTCGGCGAGGCTGAGCCCGACCTTCACCTGGCCGGGGGACTTGTGGAGATAGCGCAGGGCTGCCTCGGAGGCGGAGTCCTGCGACTTCTTCATCTCGGCCGTGTTGTGCGCCTCGACCTCCTTGTCGGTGTCGCCGACGGGGTAGACGGCGTCGTGCGGCATGACCGCGCGGTCCGTACGGAACCAGCCGCTGATCACCTCGCCCAGGCTCACCTCGACGCGCGGTCCGGTGGCCTGGATCGTGGTCATCCGCAGCTGCCCGGTGGTCCGCCGGCTGTCGGCGCCGCTGAGGGTGATCACCGGCTTGCCCTCGTCCGACCCGAGCACGTTCACGGTCGACCCCGGCTGCGCGATGGCGAAGGGCAGGGGGACGAACGCGGCGACGGCGAGCAGGGCGACGAAGGGGGCGGCGCAGATCGCCAGGCGCGCGCGGGTGCTGGTCGGAGCAAGCATGCGATCGAATCTACCTGCCGCGCGCGGCTCGCCGTCCGGCGGCGCAGCGGTGCGGGTGCGGGTGCGGCGTCCGCTGGGCGGCTCCGCCGTGTGGTGGGCTCCGCCCGGGATTCGGACTCAGGTGCCGGACGGCCTCGGACATGGCCCGGCGAAGCCGCGTTTCCCCCCGTTCCGGGCAGTGATCAAGCCCGCCCAGCGCCTGAGAACCCGGGCGCGGACGCGATGGACCCGCGGCCGGAGGACCCACGCCCGCGGCGTCCGCTGGGCCGCCCGGCGTGTGACGGGCCGCGCCCTGGAGCCGCCCTCGCATGCCGGACGGGCTTTTGTCGCCCGAAGCCTGCTGAAGCGCGCTCGCCCCAGCCACATCTCAGCCCATGGGGGCACCTCCCAGCGTCAGCTGGGGGAAGAACGGACCCGCGGCCGCATACGGACGGACCCGCACCCGGACAACCCGCCGCCGCGTCAGCGAAGCGCGTCCGCCACCTCCTTCGCCGCCTCCATGACCCGTGGGCCCACGCGGTCCGGGACCGAGTCGGCGAGCATCACCACGCCGACGCTCCCCTCGATGCCGAGGACGCCGAGCAGCGGGGCCGCGGCCCCGCTCGCCCCCGCCTCCAGTTCGCCGTGCGTCAGGGCGTAGCCGGGGTTGTCCGCGTCGCCGCGGCGCGCGGCGAGTATGGCGCGGCCCGCGGCCCCGCGGTCCAGGGGGTGGCGGAAGCCCGCGCGGTAGGCCACGTGGTAGTCCGTCCAGGTCGGTTCGACGACGGCCACGGCCAGGGCCTCGGTGCCGTCGACCAGGGTCAGGTGGGCCGTGGCACCGATGTCCTCGGCCAGTGACCGCAGGGCGGGCAGGGCCGCCTCCCGTACCAGCGGATGGACCTGGCGGCCGAGCCGCAGCACCCCCAGGCCGACCCGTGCGCGGCCGCCGATGTCGCGGCGCACGAGTGCGTGCTGTTCCAGTGTGGCGAGCAGTCGATAGACCACCGTGCGGTTGACGCCGAGCTTGGTGGAGAGCTCGGTGACGGTCAGACCGTGATCGGTGTCGGCGAGCAGTTTCAGGACACGCAGTCCTCTGTCGAGCGTCTGCGAGGTTTCCGCGGTCACGACGCCCCTCCTCCGATGAGTGGCGGCCCGTCATCGCGGTGGGATGCGCCACCGGTCCCGTCCGGCAGCGCGCGAGGAGAGGCCGCCGGCCGCTTGTCTCAAGGCACCGGCTGCGCTCCGCGGCGGCGCTGCCACGGGGCGTGTGCGTGACCGGCACCGTAGCGCCGCCGATCCGCTCAGCGGAAGAGTCTGCCCAACATCCGGTCATCGCGGGGCGGATTCACGAATACCGGGGGCCGGATCCCACTATGCGGACGGGTGCGGGCCGGAAACAGCTGTGCCGCAGGTCGTCGACGACCTGCGGCACATCCCGGCTTCCCGCGTCCGCCTACTGCATCCGCGTAGCCCACTCCCGCACCTTGCGGATGCGTTCGTTGAGCTGGCCCGCCGTCGCTTCCGCGCTCGGGGGGCCGCCGCAGACGCGGCGGAGTTCGGTGTGGATCACGCCGTGCGGCTTGCCGCTCTGGTGGACATAGGCGCCGACGAGGGAGTTGAGCTGCTTGCGGAGTTCGAGGAGCTCCTTGTGGGTGACCACCGGGCGCCGCTCGGCGGGGAGTTCGAGGAGGTCCACCTCGGCGTCCGGCTTCTTGCGGCTGTGCGCGATCTGCCGTGCCTGCCGCTTCTGGAGCAGCATCTGCACCTGGTCGGGTTCGAGCAGGCCGGGGATGCCGAGGTAGTCCTGCTCCTCCTCGCTGCCCGCGTGCGCCTGCATGCCGAACTCGGCACCGTCGTAGAGCACCCGGTCGAAGACCGCGTCGGACTCCAGCGCCTCGAAGGACAGCTGGTCGTCCTCGCCGGTGTCCTCGTCCTGCTGCCGCTCGGCCTCGGCCAGCTCCTTCTCGGACTCGGCGTAAGGGTCCTCCTCGCCGTCCTTCTTCGGCTTGTCGAGGACGTGGTCGCGCTCGACCTCCATCTCGTTGGCGAAGGTCAGCAGCGTGGGGATGGTCGGCACGAAGACGGACGCGGTCTCGCCGCGCCGCCGGGAGCGCACGAAGCGCCCGACGGCCTGGGCGAAGAACAGCGGGGTGGAGATCGTCGTCGCGTAGACGCCGACCGCGAGGCGCGGCACGTCCACGCCCTCGGACACCATGCGGACGGCGACCATCCAGCGGGCGTCGGAGTGCGCGAAGTCGTCGATGCGCTGGGAGGCGCCGCTGTCGTCGGAGAGCACGAGCGTGGCGCCCTCGCCGGTGATCTCGCGGATGAGCTTGGCGTAGGCGCGGGCCGACTCCTGGTCGGAGGCGATGACGAGGGCGCCGGCGTCCGGTATGGCCTTGCGGACCTCGCTGAGGCGGCGGTCGGCGGCGCGCAGCACGTTCGGCATCCAGTCGCCGCGCGGGTCCAGGGCCGTGCGCCAGGCCTGGGAGACGGCGTCCTTGGTCATGGGCTCGCCGAGGCGCGCCTCCAGCTCGTCGCCCGCCTTGGTCCGCCAGCGCATGTTGCCGCTGTAGGAGAGGAAGATGACCGGCCGGACGACGCCGTCGGCGAGGGCGTTGCCGTAGCCGTAGGTGTAGTCGGCGGCGGAGCGGCGGATGCCGTCGTTGCCCTCTTCGTAGGTGACGAAGGGGATGGGGTTGGTGTCCGAGCGGAAGGGCGTGCCGGTCAGCGCGAGCCGCCGGGTCGCGGGCTCGAACGCCTCCATGCACGCCTCGCCCCAGGACTTGGAGTCACCGGCGTGGTGGATCTCGTCGAGGATGACGAGGGTCTTGCGCTGCTCGCAGCGGTTGCGGTGGAGCATGGGCCGTACGCCCACACCGGCGTAGGTCACGGCGACGCCGTGGTACTCGCGGCCGAGGGGGCCCGCGCTGTATTCGGGGTCGAGCTTGATGCCTATGCGGGCGGCGGCCTCCGCCCACTGCTTCTTGAGGTGCTCCGTGGGGGCGACGACGGTCACCTGCTGCACCACGTGGTGGTGCAGCAGCCAGGAGGCGAGGGTGAGCGCGAAGGTGGTCTTCCCCGCGCCCGGGGTCGCGACGGCGAGGAAGTCGCGGGGCTGTTCCTGTACGTACTTCCCCATCGCGCCCTCCTGCCAGGCGCGCAGCTTGTTCGCGGTACCCCAAGGGGCCCGGCCGGGGAAGGCGGGCGAGAGGTGGTGATTGGCGGCTGTGGTGGTAGTCACGGTCTCCGTCGGCTGGCTCGGCGATCGGCAACCGCGTCAGCCTACCCGCGTCCGCGGCGGAACCCGGGAGGGACGGCCCGCCCTCACCCGGCGGTGGGACCGAGCTCACAATCCGCTCGCCGGGCGAGGGGCGGGGCCGTGGGAGCGAACCCCCAGGTCGCGTGGGACCGGACGGCCGAGCGGGCAGGGCGGGGTCCACCGCGGCCCGGCAGCGCCCCGGAGGGGCTGTGACCGTAAGC
This sequence comes from Streptomyces sp. NPDC020379, assembly GCF_044387105.1. Taxonomy (NCBI): domain Bacteria; kingdom Bacillati; phylum Actinomycetota; class Actinomycetes; order Kitasatosporales; family Streptomycetaceae; genus Streptomyces; species Streptomyces sp. NPDC020379. The sequence continues at coordinate 27,478 of NZ_JBIRVR010000004.1, read as the reverse complement.
GGTCCGCCGCGCGGGCGCGGCCGGCCACGGCGGCGCCGCGGACGAACGGCGGCACCTCACGGGCGCTTCCCGCGGAGCGCCTGGGTCCGGGGCCGCAGCCGCGTCGTCACGTACGCGCCGACGAGCGCGGCCGCCGCCATGGTGAGGAAGACCACGACGAAGGCGGCGTGCGGCGCGGCCGTGTCACCGCCGGCGCCGCCGCCCAGGGCGGCGAAGAGGACGCCGCCGACGCCGACGAGGGTGATGTTGCCGAGGGCGTCGGAGATCTGGAGGGAGGCCGCGTCGGCCCCCTCCTCGCCGGGCCGGGAGAGCTTGAGCAGCAGCACGCTGCCGCCGGAGATCGTCAGGCCCATGCCGTAGCCGCCGACGATCCACGAGGCGGCGACGATCCACGCGGGCACGCCGTCGATCAGCGCGGTCGACGCCAGCGCGACGGCGGCGGCGACGAGCAGCATGCCGAGCGTCATCAGGCGCTCGCGGTGGGCTTCCAGGCGCGGGCGGCTCTGGGTGTACGAGCCGAGGGCCCAGGTCAGGCCGCCGCCGGTGAGGGAGAGCCCGGCCGTGGTGGCGGACATGCCGCGCTCGGTCACCAGCATCAGCGGGATGAAGCTCTCCGTGCCGAGGAAGGCGCCCGCGGCGATGCCGCGCAGCAGGACGACGGACGGCAGCCCGCGGGCCGCGCGGAGGGTGCCGCGCGGCAGCAGCCGCAGGACGGCGGGGGCGAGCATGCCGAGCCCGGCGGCGGCGGGGACGAGCGCCACCCAGCGCAGGTCCTGCCCGGCGTACTGGAGGAGGCCCGCGCCCGCCGCGACGGCGAGGGCCAGCAGGATGCGGCGGCGGTCCATGGCCGGGGCGCGCTCGGCGGCGGGGAGCGCCCGCAGGGCGGGCAGCATCACGGCGAGCGGCAGCAGGATCAGCACGGGGATGGAGAGGAACACCCAGCGCCAGCCGATGTGTTCGGTCACCGTGCCCGCCACCAGCGGGCCGACGATCACGGGTACGACCCAGGCGGCGGAGAACGCGGCGACGATCGAGGGCCGCAGCCGCTCGGGATAGGCGCGGCCCACCACGACGTAGAGCGCGACGAGGACCAGGCCGCCGCCGATGCCCTGGATGCCGCGGCCCGCCACGAACATCCACATCCGCTGCGCCGAGCCCGCGACGACGAGTCCGGCGCCGAAGGCCGCGATCCCCGTGAAGAGGGGTGCCAGCGGGCCCGTGCGGTCGCACCACTCCCCCGACAGCGTCATCGCGAACAGGCTCGCGGTGAAGAACGCGGAGAAGGAGAAGGCGTAGAGCCCGACGCCGTCGAGGGCCCGCGCCGCGACGGGCATCGCGGTGTTGACCGCGCTCGCCTCGAAGGCGATGAGGGAGACGACGGAGATGATGCCGAACGTCAGCGCCCGGTAGGAGCGCCCGAGGACGCCCTGGGCCGGGTCCGGGTCCGGTACGGGGCCGGTGACTTCGGGGGCTACAGGGGCTACAGCTACCTCAGCGGCTTCGGCGGTGAGGGATCCGGTGGGTATGGATTCGGCCGCGGTCAGGGCATCGGCGGGTTCGGCTGCGGTCATTTCCTCAGCGTAAGAAGTGAAACAGGAAATGACACCTGTCGCGGGAACCAGATCCTCTCGTCCTTCGGTCCTAGTGTGGAGGCCAGGCGGCCATGGCGGGAAGCACACAGTCTCGTCATGTACATGCAGATAGAATCCGGCCAGGTCACCGGCCCGTGGCGCCGCGCGTCCGGCGGGCAGACCACGTCTTCACGCCCGGCCACGGTGGCCGGGCGCAGCACATGGGGGAACACCATTTCCGTTCGGCACGTACTCGCCGCCGCGCTGCTCGTCTCCGGCGCGCTCACCCTGGCCGCCTGCGGGCCGGCCGACGGGGGCAAGGCGTCCTCCGCTCCGTCCTCGTCCGCCTCCCCGGCGGGGAGCGCGACCGCCAGGCCGGCGGGCGGCGGCAAGTCCAAGGACCCCTGCGGACCGCTGCCCAAGGGCCATAGGCTCATCCGGGTCGACCACGTCGAGGGCGCGATGGCCAATGTCATCGCGCGGGACGCCGAGGTGTCCTGCAACACCGAGATGGACGAGGGCGCCTTCTACCGCGCCGAGGGCCCGGCGACGACCTATTCCTTCGACCCGCGGGCCAAGGTGACCGTCATCGGCGGGAACGGCCCCGAGGCCCGCCCGGCGGCCAACTCCGGCACGACGCTCTCCGGGATCGGCCACGTCAAGGAGTGCGCGGACCCCGGCCACCAGCAGTACGACAGCGGGCAGTCGAAGCGGAAGAGCGACGAATACTGCGCCGGGCAGAACTACTACGACGTCGCGGTGGGCCCGGACAACAAGATCACCGAGATGACCGAGCTCTACGGCTCGTAGTCACCTGCGAAACGCACGAGGCGGGGTCCGGCGATACGGCCGGGCCCCGCCTTTCCGCGAACGGTCCGCTCTTACGTGGTGAGCAGCACTCCCCCGTACGACGCCCCCGCGATCACGACCCACGAGCACAGGCCCAGCGCCGCGACCCGGCCGCCGGTGCGCACCAGCGTGGGCAGGTGCACCGCGCTGCCGAGGCCGAACAGGGCGGCGGCGAGCAGCAGTTCCTGCACATGCTGCGCGAGGTCGAGCGCCCCGCCCGGCACCAGGCCGGTGGTGCGCACGCCGACCATCGCCAGGAAGCCGAGGACGAAGAGGGGCACCAGCGCGGGCCGCTTGCCGGTGCCCGCTTGCGGGTCGTGCGCCCGGCGGCGCCGCATGGACACAGCCACCGCCGCGACCAGCGGCGCGAGCAGCGCCACCCGCATCAGCTTGACGAGGACGGCGTCGGTGAGCGCCTCGGGCCCCGCGGTCTGCGCGGTGGCCACGACCTGCCCGACGTCGTGCACCCCCGCGCCGACCCAGCGCCCGAACTGCGCGTCGTCCAGGCCGAGCGGGTGGTGGAGCAGCGGGAGCACGGCGATGGCGAGCGTGCCGCACAGGGTCACCAGCGCGACGGAGGTCGCCACGTCCTCCTCGTCGCTGCCCGACACCTCGCTGACGGCGCCGATCGCGGAGGCGCCGCAGATGGAATAGCCGGTGGCGATCAGCAGCGGCTGGTCACCGCGCAGCCCCAGCCGCCGCCCGAGCCACAGCGTCCCGAAGAACGTGGCCGCCACGACGGCGACCACCATCGCGACGGTGGCCCAGCCGAGCCCGAGCACATCGCCGACGCTCAGCTTGAGGCCGAGCAGCACGACGCCGACGCGCATCAGCCGCTTACCCGCCAGCGTCAGCCCCGGCCGGGCCGCGCCGCGCACCCGGGCCCGTACGCCGGGGATGTGCGCGGCGGCGATGCCGAGCACGACGGCCGCGGTGAGCATGGGAACCGCGGGTACGAGCCGGTGGACGGCCCAGGCCACGGCGACACCGGCGGCGGCCATGGCCAGCCCGGGCAGCTTGTCCTTGCCCGGGAGCCTGTCCGCGCCCGGGAGCCTGCTCTTCGGCGGGGCGGCGGGCAGGCCGCCCGGTCGCGTGCCCGCCTTCGTACGGGGAGAGTCCAGGGCCATCAGAGTTCGTCGGCCGGCAGGTCGTAGACGCGGCGGACGCTGCTGCCCAGGCGGGAGACGTCGGCACCGTAGACGTGGATCGAGATGGCGGTGGACGAACAGGCGTTGCGCACACGGTGGATGTCGCCCGGCGGCGCGAAGCCGCAGACGTCGCCCTGGGCGTTGACCACGTCCTCGGTCGCGACGAGGCGGGCGGTGGTGCCGTCGGGGACGAGGCGATAGCGGCGCTCGCTCTCCGTCCCCTCGTGAACTCCCGTGACGCACCAGGACACATGGTCGTGCACGCACGTCTCCTGGCCGGGCAGCCAGACGAGCGCGACGATCGAGAAGCTGCCGTCGTGCTCGGCGTGCAGGAGGTGCTGCCGGTAGCGTTCGGGGTCGCCCTCGCGCTGCTCCGGGGTGAGCAGGTCGGGGGAGCCGAGGTGGGCCGCGAGCCGCTCGCCGACGAGATATGCCGTCGTGTCGGGCGGCAGGCCGCGGCCTACGGCCTCGCGTACGTCGTCGACGAGCTGGTCGATGCGCGCGGTCGTCGGGGCTGCGGTGGGTGTGGTCATAGGTGCAGCGTCGGACGGCGTGATCCATCGGTCCAACGACAGTTTGTTGACGGGAGCCTCACTCCCGCTTATACCTCGCTGGAAACGTCCCCGCCGCATCGCTTGAGACATCCCGGCCGCATCGCATGAGACATCCCGCCGGGATCAGCAGCCGATCCGGCGGGCCGCGACCGCCTTCAGCTCGTCCAGCACGAGCGCCGTGGCCGGAACGCGCAGGTGCTCGCGGAGCACGTACGCCGAGACCTGGCGGCGCGAGGCCGGGTCCAGCGCCCGGCCGGTGATCTTGTCGTGGCGGAGGAAGGACAGCACCAGACCCGGCATCATGGCGACGCCCAGCCCCTCGGCGACCAGCGACTGCACCACGAGGTTGTCGTCGGTGGTGAAGGCGATGTCGGGCGCGAAGCCCAGTTCGGCGCACTCGTGCAGGAAGTTGGTGCGGCAGCGCAGACAGCCGGCGATCCAGCGCTCCTCCGCCAGGTCCGCGAGCTTGACGGCGCGGCGGCGGGCGAGCGGGTGCCCGGTGGGCATCAGCACCGTCAGCTGATCCTCCATCAGCCGCAGCTCCACCACCTCCTCCGGCACCTGCTCGTGGAGGCCGGGATAGGTGAAGGCGAGCGTGATGTCGCACTCGCCGCGCACCAGGCGGCGGATCGACTCCGGCGGCTCCCCCTCCAGCAGCTCGACCCGCACGCCCGGATGGTCGGCGGCGAGCCGGGCCAGCGCCTCCGGGATCAGGGTGGCGCTCGCGCTGGGGAACGCGCAGACCCGCACCCGCCCGGCGCGCAGCCGGGTCAGCGAGCTCATCTGCTGCTGCGCGGCCGTCAGGCTGTCGAGGATCGTCTCCGCGTGCCGGGTGAGCGCCTCACCGGCCTCGGTCAGCCGCATCCTGCTGCCCGCGCGCACGAAGAGCGGGCTGCCCACCACGCGCTCCAGCGCCTTGATCTGCTGCGTGATCGCGGGCTGGGTGTAGCCGAGCGCACGAGCGGCCGCGGAGTACGACCCGGCCGTGACCACCGCGTGGAACGTTCTGATGTGCCGGGTGTCGAACACATCGGAATCATAAGCGGAATTTGGGGGAGCAGGGGAGTGAGCGGGGAGTCACTTCTGGATCGACGGACTATTAGGGCAAGGTGGACACGTGCGGCACTACACCTCTTACGACTCGACGGAGCTGGCGTACCGCGTCCTTCAGGCCCGGGACGGCGGTGGCGGCGAGACCGTCGTCTGCCTCGCCGGCGGGCCGGGACGGGACGCCGCCTATCTCGGTGACCTCGGCGGACTCGACGCGCGCCACACCCTGGTGATCCCCGACAGCCGTGGCACGGGCGCCTCGCCGCCCTCCCCCGACCCGGGCGGCTACGCCTTCCCCGCCCTCGCGGAGGACCTGGAGGCGCTCCGCCGCCACCTCGGCCTGGAGCGCTTCGCCCTCCTCGCCCACGACGCCGGGTGCGCGACGGCCCAGGCGTACGCGGCGGCCCACGCCGACCGGCTCAGCCGGCTGGTCCTCGTCACCCCCGGCTCGCGCCTCCAGGGCGAGCTGCCCGACGACGCCGAGCAGATCTTCGAGGCCCGCGCCACGGAGGACTGGTGGACGGACGCGTACGTCGCCGTGCACACGCTCCCCACGACCAGCGACCTGGGCGAGGTCCGCGACCTGCTGTGGCGCGCGGCGCCCATGGGCTACGGCCGCTGGGACGCGCCCCAGCGCGCGCACGCCGCCGCGGAGGGCGACCAGCTGAACCCCGTCCCCCGCGCCGGCTTCTGGCAGGGCGTCGACGAACCGGCCCGCCTCGCCCTGCTCCACGGCCTGGGCGACGTACGCTGCCCGGTGCTGGTCATCACCGGCGACCGCGACGCGATCACGGGCATGCGCGCGGGCGAACTCGCCGCGGCCTCCTTCCCCTCGGCGGCGCTGCGTCCCCTGCACGAGGTCGGCCACTACCCTTGGGTGGACGAGCCGGAGCTGTTCCGCCCCATGGTGGAGGAATTCCTGTCACCACGCCCAGCATGAACACGATGTGTCATCCGCCCGGCGCCCATTGCTCCCCCTCACCCGCTCTGCTTACGCTCGGAGAGCCAGCACAACACGGCCGTGTGCCCGAGTGGTTGAGGGGCTCGCCTGCAAAGCGAGTTACGCGGGTTCGATTCCCGCCACGGCCTCCACGTCGTCGTACCCCACGGTATTGGTGACCAGCTCCGCCGTGGTGATCTCCGTGGCCCACCCCTCGGGCGGCTCCTGATAGGGACTGCACGCCCCACAGTTGGGACACGTCCACCGCCCGTGAATCCCCTGGACGACCGATCCGCACCCGCTACAGGTATCGGTGGTGTGATACGGCTCGCCGGGCAGGGCGTGGGGGCGCCATGACTGTTCGTCCATGGGGTCCAGATTGCCATGGAGTGGGTGGGGTGGTGGGGCTGTGGGGATACTCAGGTAGGCGTACGGATGTGCGGGGTTGGGGGGCGCGCTTAGCGTCGGGGGCATGATGTCGATGCCTGGGACAGAGCCGCAGCCGCAGCCGATGAGCACGGGCGCCAAGTTCCTCGGAGGGGCCGTCCTTTGGCTGTTCGCGGCGTTCACCTTCTGCGTGCTCCCCATCACGGTCATGGCGAGCGACGGCTGCAACGAGGGCGACACCCAGCCCATCTGCTCCTTGGCCGTCCAGCAGGCCGTCGTCGCCATCCCCATGCTCACCGCCCCGACCGCCGCCATCCTCGGCACGTGGGGGTTTTGCTCGCGCCGGGGAGTAGGGCTGATCGCTTGGATGGGAGCGATGTTGCTGCTCATAGGTGCATGGGCCGCGGTGAAGGCAATCACCGAATGAATGGAGATTGGGAGGTGGGGACTCTGCAAACACAAGAGGGCGTGCCAGCGGAGGGGGGTGCGGTCAGGCTCGGGGCGGATTTCTCCCAGGGCGGAGCCCCCTCGGGGATGACCAAGCCGAGGTGCTACCCGCAGTGTGAAGTAGCCATCAGTACCAATTCGGATGAGGGCGGACGATGTGGACGCGCTGCTCGGCGTCGTTCCTGGTAGCTCTGTGCACCCGGGCACCTCAAGGCGTTTGGCGAGGTCTAGGTATCCGTACGGATGTGCGCGGCCAACGGCCCGCCTACCGTCACGAGCATGACTTTGACGCCTGACATCCAGCCGCCGCGGACCGGCCAACACAACGACCCCGCAAGCGTGGTCCTCAAGTTCGTCGGATGCGTCGTCCTATGGCTCTTCGCGGCATACACCCTCTTCGTGCTCCCCCTCTCGGTCATGGCAAGCGACAACTGCGACCAGGGTGACACCCGGACGATCTGCTCCGTAGACGTCCAACAGGCCGTCGGCCTCATCCCGGAGCTCACCGTCCCGATCGCCCTCGCCGTGGGCACCTGGGGCATCTGCTCCCGCCGGCGATGGGCACCCGCCGCGTGGGTCACCGCGGTCGTGCTGCTCATGGCGGCGTGGGTCACGGTCGGGGCGATCATCCGTTGAGGCGCGACCGACACGAAGGCCGCCCCCGCCCGAGTGACTTGCTCCTGGGACACCGAACCTTGGTTCTGGGGATCATCGCAGCTGTAGGCGGACTGGCCGGGGCGATCCGCAGTACGGCGGACGGAGCCGGATCGCTCCAGATTCTGGCCCAGTCAGGAATCGGCCTCCTGGGACTGGCTCTGGCGGTTGGCTCTGTCATCGCGTATGCCAGGAAGTAGCTCCGAGCAGGACTACTCACACAAATGAGCAGATGGCCCCTGCTACCGCGGCAACGCATCGGAGGGAATCTCCATGGAGATAACTCAGCCGACAGCAGGGACCGCCGCCGCGACCATGGGAGTGAGCCGCTCTGTTATCGTGCGCCGCTGGACCGTCGGCCTGATTTTGCTCGCCTTGATCAGATGGGGCGCCGTTTCCGACACGATTTTTTTTCAGGATATGACGGGCGGCCCCGTACATAGCGCTGACGAATACCTCAAGCGCGACGTCCGGACGCAGCAATCTGACAAGATGAAGTGGGGCAACTGCGCCCCAAGCCAGCAGATCCCGAACATTTCAGCGAGGAGCTCAGCACCTCATGCATGGATGAGATCGGCTTCGACAGCAATGGCGTCCCCCGCAATCGGCCCATCTACGGCATCAGACTCACGACGGACGGCGGCTGCACTCGCCACCGTGCCGTACCGGAACCCCGCTCCCGAACAGATCGCATGATCCCGCGCTCCGGGTCTTGACCACGCAACGGGTGCCCTCGTGGCGACTGCGACGAGCCGCGAAACGACACAGTCAGCTCAGTAACCTTCCACAGTTTTACCGTCTGGGACAGAGAAGCAAGCGGACTCAAGATTGACCATGATGCCGGATTCTTTACTGGCGTGGGGGGCGTCGTACTCACTCGACCTTCTTTTGTCCATGAAGGTGATGTCGACCGAAAATTTGAAATTTATCGAATCGGCAACCAGTTCAAGATTCTTGGCCAGGCTCTTATCGCGCCCGTAGCTCGCCACCTTCCACCCACGCTTGGGCAACTCAGCCTTGAGCCGGTCCATGGATCGCTCCATATCTGACTCAGGGACTCCCCACAGGGACCATGCGTGGTGAATCTTATAAAGATGCTCGGGGTCCTCATCGCATCGCGACACGCCAGGCCCGGGTTCACTCACCCGCCCCTTCAAGCTGATGGCATCAAGGATCTGACTGGAGAGATCCTTTGCTTCAGTGCGGACGCTCTCGACCTCTCGAACCTGAGGCTTTACGTCAGAATTTTCAGACTTCTCCATATCACCACACCCCGAAATTCCTACACTAATTATCGCCGCCAGCGCGGCGGCCGAGTTTCGACGATGACTCACTGCCTCACACCTAGGCACGTTTCACCGCTCCATAATTTCCGGTCACCACAGCTGCTTGATTTTGCACGCTTATGGAATCCTTACCTTTCCAGTATCCCCCATGCCCATCCGAATCCGTCTGCATGATATTGGCTCCGAAGGCTCTGTCAGAGGGAACGTTCTGGCTTGCCAGAGCCCCGATTTCGCCGACCACACCGAAAGGTAGCGCAGAAATCAATGGGGTTATCGGGCTGTCACCCCCAAGGCCCACGAGTTTCCCACCAAGGGGAACCTGGTCCTTGAGTGTTGAGGCGGCTTCTGACCACACGTGCCCCTTCGGGGCATCAAGTTCGTCTGCATGGCCGACCAGCATGCCTGGACTGGCGACCGACACGATGTCATCAGCTCCTAGCCCATGCTTTATAGAAGTATCGCCAATAGCGGTAGTTCCATAACTGTGTCCAACCACAGTGAGATGACTCGCATGAGGCCCGCCCTGAGCCACGCGCGTACCATCGAGGAATTTACCTAGGGTCGGAGCCGCCTTGTCGGCATAAGACCTAAAGAGAGCATCCGGGACAAGGTCCCCGTTCTGGGTGGGCATCGCGCTCTGCGGAGCGTCGTACCCGATCCATGTAATAGTTGAAACCGATGGATTCCCGGGCATGGCGTTACTGGCCCGCCATAGCGTGGTCATCTTGTTTATATCGCCCGACGCATTACTCAACCGAGACGTCGTCCCCGGCACGTACACCGCAGTGTGCTCAGCGGTGTCAGGATTACCGTTTGCGATTACAGCACGGCCGAGGCCCTTAGTGTCGAAACCTAGAAGGTAAGCCTTAGGAAGCCCTCCATCTCCCGTCTCATCAAACCTCTTCTCAATCTGCTTGATTCCCTTGAGTTTCTCTTCCAGGGCTTTCTTTTTCTCGTCCCACCGTTTCCACTGATATGTTGTCTGCTCCTCACCTTGGATGGGCAGGCCAGTGATGTCGTTGAATTTTTGCTCACGCTTCTTCGGCTCACTACCTTCAAGCTCTTTGATCTGCCGATCAATATCCTGGCGAGTTTCGCTCAAAACCATTCGGTTGGCGTCATCACGAACAACGGCAGGCAACCCGTCGAGCGCACCGATGCTCGCCGGGTAGAGGGCGACACATTCGTCCTTCTCCGCCTGCGTGCGCTTCGCCCACCAATCGGCGTTCTCCTTCGGTGTCTTGCCCTTGGGGATCATGTCTTCCGAGAAGTGCTTGCCCGCCGCCGCTCGGACGTCCTTCAAGTCCCGGGCCACATCGGACCAGTCCGTCTGATCGAGCTTGCCGTTCGTGTTGAGCTTCCGGAGCGCCTGGGCGTAGCGGCCGTCTATCTCTGCCGCATCCCGAAGCGCCGTTGCGATGCGATCCGCTATCTCCTGCGCCTTGGCCTGGTTGGGGTCCGGCTTACCGATCAACGGCACGTTTTCAGCGCGCGCCGGCTGCTGGACGAAGGGGACCTTGGTCGCCTCCGACGTCGGATACTTGACCGAGCCGTCCGAGTTGACCGTGAACTTCAGGTCCTCGGCATCCTTGAGAGCCTGCTTCAGTTTGTTCTGCGGGCCTTCCAGCTCTTCGGCGAGGCCGGTCAGTGCGGTGCGGATGAGGCCGCACTCGGCGTGAATGTACTGGTAGTTCTTGTTCAGCCGGGTGAGACTCTCGAACGCCTTGGTCGCAGCATCGCCCTGCTGCGTTCTGTCCAGCGTGGCCAGCATCTCACTTTCCGTCCGGCCCTTCGCCACGCTGGCCCGGTTACTCACCTTGGACCACGCCTCTGCGGCCTTGGTGAACTTGGATCTGTCCAGCTTGGTCAGTTCATCGATCGTGACCATCAGGGATCAGCGCCCCTGCTTCGGCTGGCTGTAGGCGTCGATCTTCGACCTGGTCGCGTCGAACGACTGCTCCACCTTGGCGTCGTTCTCTCCGAACTTCGTCCCCGCCGTCTTCAAGCTCCCGTCGAGCTTGTGGCATTCGTCCCGCACAGCACCAAGGCGGTCGCCCCAGCCGCCGAGTATTCCGGCCAATGCTCCCGCGCTCACGAAGCCCGTCGTTCCCGACTTGATTCCGTCGTGGGCATGCTCGAGATCCGTGAGAGCGGACTTCATGTCCTCGTGCAGTTCGCCCGCGACACCCGCCGCGGTGGTCCAAGGCTTCTGGCTCGCCTTGTGCGTGCCGGTGTCGCCTCCGGCAGAGGCCAGGCGTATTCGGGCATCGGACATCGTGAGGGCTCCCCCCGTGGGACGGTCAGTCGAAAGCGAAGAGTTTATTCAGATCCCGCGGCGACGGGCGATCAGGATCGGGGCCGTAACGGCCGCACCCAGCAGGATGGCTGCGCCGATTCCCCAGGCGATCCACGTGGCGTTCGGGCCGTCGTCATCCTTGGAGGCGGCCGTCGGCTTCTGCACTTCTCCCGCAGCGGACTTGGATTCCGGCCCGTCGAGCGGATTCACGTCGGCCGGTCCGGGGTCGCCCGGATCCTTGAGGGCGATGCGAGGGCGGACGGTGCCATAGCCGATCAAGTCCGTGCGCTTCTCGCCGCTTTCCGGGGCGCCGGCGGTGTTGATGAGGACGCGGGTGATCTGGTTGGCGGTCCAGGTGGGGTGGACGGACCAGATGAGGGCGGCGGAGGCGGAGGTTAGGGCTGTGGCGGCGCTCGTGCCGTGCCCCTTGCACAGCTGCGTTCCGCCGACGCAGGCTGAGACGATTCCCTCGCCAGGGGCCGCGAGGTCCACCTGGGGACCGTGCTCGGACTCTCTGGTCGCCATGCCGTCCCTGTCGACGGCTGCTACGCCCAGGACTCCTGGAGTTGCCGCTGGATACTCGACTGCGTTGCCTTTTTCGCCGTTGTTACCGACTGCGGCGAGGATCAATTTGCCCTTGTCACGGGCGTATCGCACGGCTTTCTGAATCTGCACGTCTCCCGATTGTTGCCCCATAGAGATGCTGAGGATCTTGGCGTCGCTGTCAGCGGCGTAGCGGATTGCTGCGCTCACGGTCGCGGAGAAGTTCCGGGTGGCCTCAGCCTCGTTCTTCGAATCAGCACCATCAGAGACACGCAACGGCAGGATTTTGACTCCGGGGGCAAGGCCGAACGATCCGTTTCCTCCCGGGCGCTTACCCGTTCCAGCGATCAGAACTGCCATCTGGGTACCGTGATTGGCGACATCGGTGTGTGCGCCACCGGTCTGGTTCGAGAAATCCTTACCTTCAAGCACCTGACCGTGAAGGTCCGGCAACGTGTCATCCACACCGGTGTCGATCACCGCGACGGTGATCCCCTTCCCGGTACTGACTTGCCACATCTCATCGGCGTGCATGGCATCGAGATGCCACTGCTGCGAACGAACGGACTCGGCCTGGGCCGGCACGGCAGCCACACCTACTAGCAGGCAGCCGAGGGCCCAGCTCGCCGCTCTCCGCATGGTGCGCCCTCGGCTCTCCATGGCCCACATGCAATTCCCCTTGAAACTGAGGTCACTCGATGACTGGTGGAACCACACGGCGTTCTCCCCGACGCCAGGTCTCCTCGTCCTCGACGAGATACTCAGGACGCTGGCTTCCGCGCCGCCGCTGAGGTGCCGCGCCGGGCGCCCCGTGCACGGGAGCCATGCCGGAAGCGCCACCACGGGGCAGACCGGTGCCACCTTGCGTGAACGCCCCGCTTGCCGCCGCCCCAGGGTTCGTACGGCCGATGCTCCCGGCAGCACCGGGACCGTAGGACCCCGTCGGGCGCCCCATACCCCGGCCGGGTTCGGTTCCGATGACCGTGCCACGCGGGGTCGGCTCCACAGGACGCCCCGAAGGAGCAGGCAGGGGGCGGCCACCGACAACACCGGTTTCGGAAGCACGCGGCGCGGGTGGAACGGGTCGCGTGCCCAGCGCTCCCGTCCCACTGGGCGAAGCCGGGCGAGGCGTGGGGAAGCGAGTGCCGATCTCCGGTACAACTGGCCGCGGTTCAGGGCGCGGCAATGACGGTGCAGGAAGGCGAGGAGGTGGAACGATGCCATCCGCTGACCCACTACCAGGCAGGCTGCCGGGCACGCCTCTGGGCGGCGCCGTAGGAATCGTGGGCGCTGGAAGGGTGCTGTCGATCTCGGTACTGGCTCGATCGGGAAGGCGGGGAATCATGCGCCCAGCCTCATGGGCCCCCGGTCGGGACGCCGCGGCGCTATTGCCTGACGCCCCGGAATCCACCATCGCGGAGCCCGACGACTGCGCCGAGCCCGCCCCGTTGCGAATCTGCCCCTGCGACGAGTCATCCGAACCATTGGGCTGAAGGTATTCGTACCCACCATAATGGCGCGTATCCTTCGGCATCACCTCACCCGGCGCCGGCGGAAAATTAGGCCGCTCAGCCTTGAGCAACTGCACCCCCGACGCGTTATAAGACTCCGCCAACTTCTTCATCAGCTCAGCCGCACGCATATGGTCGTCATGCAACCGCCGCTGGGCCTCGTACGCCTGATTCTGGGAAGGGCCCGAGCCGACGGCCGGGGCGTCGAAGAGCGGCTTCTGGATGTATTGCGCGTTCGGCGGCCGCGCCTTGAGGTAGGCGTCCACCGTCGCCTTCGACGCCGCCGAATACTTCGGCATCTGGCTGTGCACCTGAGTGAGTGTCGCCGCGGCGTGGTCCATCCACGTGCCGGCGTTCTCCGCGTAATGGCCCAGGCGGAGCGTCGCGTTGGACATGCGGGAGGCCCAGTCGCGGAAGGACTGGCCGCCCTTGCCCTCCCAGGCGACGCCGTCGAGGTAGCCCTTGAGGTCCTCGCCGAGTTTGTTGATGGCGGTGGAGGCGGACTTCAGCTTGCCGGCGAGGGCGGTGACCTTCTCGGCGTCCGCGGGCTCGATCATCGCGAGGAGCTGCTCGTGCGGGATCGAGGTGAAGTCGTACGTGGCGAAGGGCGAGGGGAACTGGCGGCGCGGGTCCGCGGGGTTGGCCAGGGGCGAGTTGGCCGGGGAGGGCTTGATCAGGGGTGAGTTGAGGGAAGGGCCGGGCTCGGTCACGGTCACAACCTCCCCTTGCCGCCGGAGGAGGCCGTGGGGGGCGCGGCGTACGGGTCCCGGGCCGGGTCGTACTGCTGCTTGACCCGGTTCTGGATCTCCCACATGCGGGCGCGCTGGTCGTCGTCGGTGTCGGCGTACGCCGTGCCCGCGCCGTGCACGGCCATGCTCAGGAACTCGATCTGGTCGGAGAGCAGCTTGGCGAGCGACTCCAGCTGCTGGTGGACGTCGTTGTAGGCACCGTAGAGCGCGTGGGCGGCGTTGAAGCCGGTGCCCAGGTGGGCGCCGGTCAGCCGGGCGTCGGCGACGCGCTCCGGCGCGGCCTCGGAGTCGCCCAAGGTGGTGAGGAGTTCGTCCACGCGCCCCTTGAACGTCCTGAGGGAGGACAGCTCGGCGGCGAGGCCGCCCGACGGATCCTGGCTCACGCGCGCCTCACTGCTCTCTCCCAACCACCCGACGGCACATGTAACTTCCGGCTACACATTACTGTCGGGCAGTGACACCCGCATGAGTACGCCTACTCAGACCGCTCCCGCGCCCACCGCCGCCTGCGGGCGGATCGGGAGGCGGTTGACGGGGCGTCCGGTCGCCGCGCGCACGGCGGCGGCCACGGCCGCGGGGGAGGTGACGACGGGCACCGCGCTGATCGCCTTGGCGCCGAAGGGGGCGACGACGTCACGTTCCTCGACGAGCTTGACGATGCGGATGTCGGGGGTGTCCAGCGACGTCGGCAGGGAGTAACCCGTGAGGTCGGGGCGGCGGACGAGGCCGCCGGTGACGCGGAGGTTCTCGGTGAGGGCCGCGCCGACGCCCTGGGTGATGCCCGCCTCGATGCGGGCGCGGGCCTGCCGGGGGTTGAGCACGCGGCCGACGTCCTGCGCGACGGCCATCTCCACCACGCGCACCGAGCCGAGCTCGATGTCGACGTCGACGACGGCGCGCACCGCGCAGAAGGCGATGCCGACGAAGGCGTCGCCCTGGCCGGTGTCGTCCAGGGGCTCGGTGGGGTGGGGGCGGCACTGGGCGGTGGCCCACAGCTCCTTGCCGTCGAGGGCCTCGGCGACCGTGGTGCTGAGCACCCCGTCGTAGGAGGTGATCTTGCCGTCGGCGATGGTCAGCAGCTCGGTGGACATGCCGAACTGGTGGGCCAGCGGCTGGAGGAGCTGGGTGCGCACCATCCGGGCGGCCCGTTCGACCGCGCCGCCGGAGACCCAGGTGTGGCGGCTGTGCGCGCCGGGGCCGGAGGGGGGCTGGTCGGTGTCGACGGGGGCGACGTGGACCTCGTCGAGGCCGAGGATCTCCTGGACGATCTGGCGGGCGAGAGTGGCGAAGCCCTGGCCGGTCTCGACGGCGGCGCAGATGACGGTGGCGACCGAGCCGGTGACCTTGACGGTGGCGGTGGAGACCTCGTCGGTGCCCTCCGCGCCGAGCATGTGGACCATGCCGAGGCCGTAGCCGACGCCACGGCGCACCGCGCCCGGCTCGCCGGCGCCGTCCGGGCCGCCGGGCAGCAGCCACTGCTCCTCGGGGTCGTCCACGGGGAGCGCGGGCAGCGGGAAGTCGCGCACGGAGCGCAGGAGTTCGGCCACGGGGGCCGGGCAGGTCACCGTCTGGCCGGTGGGCAGCAGGTCGCCGGTGGCCATGACGTTGCGCAGGCGCAGCTCGGCGGGGTCGAGGCCGAGGCGGGCGGCGAGCTTGTCCATCTGGCCCTCGTAGGCGGCGCACACCTGCATCGCGCCTTCGCCGCGGACGTGGCCGGAGGGGGGGTTGTTGGTGCGGACGGCCCAGCCCTCGACGAAGGCGTGCGGGACGACGTACGGGCCGCAGGCGAAGGCGACGGCGGCGGCCAGCGCCTCGGAGGAGGAGTCGGCGTACGCGCCGGCGTCCAGCAGGATCTGGGCCTCGACCTTCACCAGCTTGCCGTCGGCGTCCGCGTGGTGGCGGTAGCGGAGCAGCGTCGGGTGGCGGTGGGGGTGGCTGAGGAAGGACTCCTCGCGGGTGGCCGCCAGCTTGACGGGGTGGCCGGTGCGCAGGGCCAGCAGGCCGAGCGGCAGCTGCATGCCCGGGTCCTCGCGGTCGCCCATGGCGCCGGGGACGCCGGTGACGACGACCTTGACCCGCTCGGGCTCCAGGCCGAAGCAGGCGGCGGCGAGGTCGCGGTCGGCGTGCGGGTCGGTGGAGGCGGTGTAGATCTCGACGCCGCCGTCGGGACGCGGCACGGCGAGGCCGGCCTCGGCGCCGATGGGGGCGGGGTCCTGGCGGCCGATGCGGTAGAGGCCCTCGACGACGACCTCGCCGGTCGCCTCGGGGTCGCCGAAGCGGAGCGGGATGTGCCGGATCAGATTGCCGTCGGGGTGCAGCGGTTCGGCGGAGAACGCCTGCTCGGGGTCGGTGACCGGCTCCAGCGGCTCGTACTCGACGGCGATGGCGGCGGCGGCGAGCCGGGCGGTGTCCGGGTGGTCGGCGGCGACGGCGGCGATCGGCTCGCCGTGGTGGCGCACGATGTCGGAGGCGAAGACGGGGCGGTCGGCGACGCGACGGCCGTGGGCGCCGTCGCCGGGGACATCCGTGTGGGTGATGACGGCGCGCACGCCCGGCATGCGGGCGGCCTCGGCGGTGTCGATCGAGAGGATGCGGGCGTGCGGGTGCGGCGAGCGCAGGACGGCGGCCCACAGCAGACCCTCGGCCCACAGGTCGGCGGCGTAGGGATAGGTGCCCTGGGTCTTGGCGTCCGCGTCGGCGGCGGGCAGGGAGACGCCGAGGCCGTGCGGCGGCGGGCCGGCGGGGCCGCCGGACAGGGCGGACGACGCGACGGAGGCCGCGGTGGCGGCGCCCTCGGCCGTACCGGCCGTTCCCGCCATTTGGCCCATGCCACCCGTTCCCGTCATGCCGATGCCTTTCCGGTGCCGCCGCCGAGCGGGCCCGCCTGGTGCGGGATGCGTGCCTGTTCCGTCTCCGGCTGCGCTTCTTCCTGTGCGGCGGCCGTCGCCGCGCGCTCGTCGACGACCTGGCGCACCGCGTCGAGCACACCTCGGTAGCCGGAACACCGGCAGAGGTTGCCGCAGA
This sequence comes from Streptomyces sp. NPDC020379, assembly GCF_044387105.1. Lineage (NCBI taxonomy): Bacteria > Bacillati > Actinomycetota > Actinomycetes > Kitasatosporales > Streptomycetaceae > Streptomyces > Streptomyces sp. NPDC020379. The sequence continues at coordinate 10,469 of NZ_JBIRVR010000004.1, read as the reverse complement.
TGGCCTGGCGGGTCTCCAGCTCGCTCGGGGCGTGGTTGCCTTCGAGCAGGTCGTGCATGGTCATGGCCATGCCGGGTACGCAGAAGCCGCACTGCACGGCACCGCACTCGGCGAGCGCCCGCTGGACGTCGGAGGGCCGGCCGTCGACGGCGAGGCCCTCGACCGTGCGCACCTCGGCGCCCGCGGCGGTCGCGGCGGGGACGAGGCAGGAGGCGACGAGCCGCCCGTCGACCTGGACGGAACAGGCGCCGCACTCGCCCTGCGAGCAGCCGTCCTTGGCCCCGGCGAGGCCGAGGCGCTCGCGCAGGACGTAGAGCAGCGACTCCCCGATCCAGGCGTCGGTGACGGGGCGGTCGGTGCCGTTGACCCGCAGGACGTACGAGGCGCAGGGGTGCTCGGTGTGCGGGTCCGCCGGGTACGCGGGCTCGGGAAGCTGGTCCGCGGGCGGCGCGCTGTCGGTCGCGGGCTCCGCCGCAGCTCCGGCCGGGCCTTCGTCCGGGGCCGCTTCCTCCTGTGCGGACGGCGCGGACTGTGCGGACGGCGCGGGCTGCTCGGGCTGTGTCGGCCGCGCGGCGGCCGCCGGGTCCGCGTGTTCCGCGGGAGGCGTCCACGCCGCGGTCTGATGATCGCCCGTATCGGTGACCCCGGTGTCGTCCTGCGGGGCCGCGGCGAACACCTCGGAGGCGGCGTCCCGCGAGGAACTGCCGGAGGACGAAGTGGAATCCGCCGCAGGCGCCGGGTCCGGGGCCTCGGACGGGCCGGGAACCCCTCCGGCGAGGCCGCTGAGGGCATACTCCCCCGACTCGTCGGCAGGCTCGTCGGGCGCAACCGGAATCGACCATTGGCCGCTCGGACCGCCCGCGGCGGCAGCACCGTCCGGCGCGGCCGCGGCGGGCTGTTGCCAGGCGTGCGGGCTTCCGCCGTGCGGCGTCCACTGCTCGGGGGCGTGCGGGCCGGGGTGACCGCCCGGGCCGACGCCCTGCGGGCCCGTGCCGTCGCTCAGGACGTACGTGCCGGAGGCGCCCGACGGGCCGTCGCCGGCGGGGCGCGGATCAGTGTGGGTGTCTGTGCCGAGCGGGGCCGCGGGCTGCTGCTCGGTGCCCTGCGCGTCCGGACGGCCGGGCAGGCCGTCGCCCGGCTCGGCGGCGGGGTGCGCGGGGGTGCCGTCCGCCATCGCGTACGCGTCCGGCGCGGCCACGGCGTCGTGGGCACCGGGAGCGGCGGGCGGCTGCCGCACGGCGTACGCGGCCGCCGGGTCGTGCGGGTCCACGTGCTGCGCGGACTGCCCGCCGGGGCGGCCGTGCAGGACGAATTCGCCCGACTCGTCGACCGGGTCGTCCCCTGCGGCCGGGACCGTCCAGTGGCCCTGGGCGGCATGGCCGGCGGGGGGAGCGCTCTGCGCTTCCGGAGCGTGCGACGGCTCGGCGAACGGCATCGCCCACTCGGCCGTCGCGTGCGGGTCGGCGCCGCCGTGGGTGCCGCCGTCGGCCGGGGCATCGGTGCGCGGGGGCTCGTAGGACGCCTGGGCGTTCCACTGCTCCGACCACTGCGGCTGCGCCTGGACGGGTGCGTGCGGCTGCTGCCAGGACTCGCCCGTCGGCGGGGTGTAACCGCCGGCGCCGGTGGCGGCCAGGGGGTCCCAGCCGCCGCTGCCGGAGAGCGCCGCGCCCGGGTGGGCGAGGAGTTCGGGCGGGAGTTGCAGGAAGGCGGTGCCGTCCGCGTCGTACTCCGCGCCCCGCGGGATCGGCTGCCAGCCGGGCGGGCCGGCTTGAGTGTGTCGCTGCTGTTCGTCACTCACGCGAGTGCCCTCCCCAGAGCTCGGCGGGCCAGAGTCGCCACCGTACGACGCAGGTGCAGCGCGGCGGGCGGCAGGGTGCCCGGCTCGCCGCCGTCGGGGCCGGGCGCGGGGTCGGGGATGCAGGCCGCGGCCACGTAGTCGCCGAAGGCGGCGCAGGCTTCGGGCGCGAGCGTGCGCTCGCCGTCCCAGTCGATGAGCGAGGCGACCCAGCGCTCGGCGTCCAACGGACGCAGCGGCATGGGCGCGACGGCGCCGACGGCGCACCGCACGTTGCGCCGGGCGGGGTCGAGGACGACGGCCACGGACGCGACGGCGCGGCCCGGACCGGTGCGCCCGGTGGCCTTGAGGAACGTCTGCGGGGCATGCAGCAGCGGCACGCGGACGTAGCCGATGAGCTCGCCCGGCCGGAGCATGTCGAAGCCGGTCAGCAGATGCCCTATCGGGATCTCCCGCCGGGCGCCGCCGGGGCCCGCGATGACCAGGTTGGCCTCCAGCGCGGCGAGCACGGGCAGCGCGTCGCCGGTCGGCGCGGCCGAGGCGATATTGCCGCCGAGGGTCCCGGCGTTGCGGATCTGGGGCGGCCCGGCGGCGCGGGCGGCGGTCGCGAGTGCCGGGATGAGGGCGGCGAAGTCGGGCCGCCCCATCCGGGCGTGGGTGAGGCCGGCGCCGAGGAGGGCGTGGCCGTCCTGGTACTGCCAGCCGCGGATCTCGCTGATGCGGCCCAGGCCGACGAGCCCGGCGGGCCGCAGCAGCCCGGAGTTGACGGCCGCCATCAGATCGGTACCGCCCGCGACGGGCACGGCGGCGGGCATGGCGGTCAGCGCCGCCACGGCCTCGTCGAGCGAGCCCGGCAACGTCACGGTGTGCGCCGCCTGCGGTGCGTGCGTGGTCAACCCAGCTGCCCCTTCCCCGGTGGTCCCGACTCTTCCCGCCTGATACCGCCTGATCCCGCCGTACGGTACGTGCTGTCGGCCCGGACGTGGCAACTCTGGCACATCTTCCGCGTTCGTCGTCGCGAGGGTCCGCGAACCGCCGGTCCGTATCCGGGACGGCGAATGGTCCGGAATTCCGTTCTGTCGCCGCTGTGTGCGGATTGCCATCGTTCGGGGGCCCTTGTACGGCTTACGGCGTGTGTGGAAGGACCACCGTGCCAGGGACCCGCCGTGGGGGCGGGGAGCTTGGCCGTGGCTCACACGATCGGGGGCGCGCCCTCGATCGGGCGTCCGAGGACGCCGGGACGGCGCTGCCAGGGGCGGGGACCGGCGGGCGGGCGGTAGTCGACGCCGAGGGCGTCGAGGCGGGCGTAGTGCCCGGTCATCCGGCGTTCGAAGCCCGCGTGGTCGCGGTCGGCGGGTGCGGGCAGGTGCGACCACGCGGTCTCGGCGAAGGCCGCGAGCCGGGGGAACACCTGGTAGTCGACGCGCTGCTGGGTCTCCGTCACCTCGGTCCACATATTGGCCTGCGCGCCGACGACCCGCGCGGCCTCGGCGCCGGTGAGCTCCGGGGGTACGGGTTCGAAGCGGTAGACGTCCTCCAGGGTGCGGACGTACCCGATCGGTACGGGTTCTTCGGTACCGCCGGCCTGCCGGTGGTCGAGGTAGACCTGTTGCTCCGGGCACATGATGACGTCGTGTCCGGCGCGCGCCGCGGCGATGCCGCCCGCGTAGCCGCGCCAGGACGAGACGGTGGCGCCCGGCGCGAGGCCGCCCTCCAGGATCTCGTCCCAGCCGACGAGCCGCCTGCCGCGCTCGGCGAGCCAGCGGTCGAAGTGGCGGATGAACCAGCTCTGGAGCCCGTCCTCGTCCGCGAGCCCCTCCGCCGCGATCCGCGCCTGGGCGGTGGGCGAGGCCCGCCACTGGTCCTTGGGGCACTCGTCACCGCCGAGGTGGACGTATGTCGAGGGGAAGAGCGCGAGGACCTCGGTGAGCACCTGCTCGTAGAAGGCGAGGGTGTTGTCAGTGGGGGCGAGTACGTTGGGATTGACGCCCCAGGTGTCCCAGACCGGAAGGGAGGCGGTGTCGATGACGTCGGTGTTGCCCAGCTCGGGGTACGCGGCGATGGCGGCCTGCGAGTGCCCCGGGATGTCTATCTCCGGTACGACGGTGACGTGGCGTTCGGCGGCGTACGCGACGATCTCGCGGATATCGGCCCGCGTGTAGTAGCCACCGTGCGGCCGCTCGTCCCACAGGGGTGAGTCGCGGTGGCCGAGCTTGGTGCGGGCGCGCCAGGCCCCCACCTCGGTGAGCCGGGGGAACGCCTCGATCTCCAGCCGCCAGCCCTGGTCGTCCGTCAGGTGCAGGTGGAGGACGTTGAGTTTGTGCGCGGCCAGCAGGTCGATGTAGCGCAGCACGCCGTCCTTCGGCATGAAGTGCCGCGCGACGTCGAGCAGCATGCCGCGCCACCCGAAGCGCGGGGCGTCCTCGATGACGACGCCGGGCAGCTCCCAGGCCGGCCGGTCCGTGCCGGGCGCCCGCCGGAAGGCGCCCGGGCCGAGCAGCTGACGGAGGGTCTGCGCGCCCCAGAAGACGCCCGCTTCGCTCGCGCCCTCGATGGTGACGCCGTGCGCGTCGGCGGTGAGTCGGTATGCCTCGGGGCCCTCCTCCTCGGCGAGCCCGGGGCGGATCTCCAGCCGGACGCGGCCGGGGCCCGTGCCGGGCGGCAGAGGCAGGCCCGTGGCCTGGCCGACGGTGGCGCGCAGCCAGCGCGCGACCCGGTCGGTGCCGGGGCGCGCGTCGAGTTCTGTGCGCTCGTCGAGGGTGCGGGGGGTGGCGGTCGTGCTGATACGTCGCGGGGCCGGGATCAGGTCCGTCTCGTAGTCGCTCATGCGGGCGATCCTTCCCGGCCCCGCCCCTTCGCACAGCCCCCAGGCGCGACTCCGTCGGACACGGGGGCCCGGGCCCTGGAACAGGACGGCCCCCGGACGCGTGTCCGGGGGCCGCGGGAAATCGGGGTGGGGGCTACTTCTTGTCGCCGCCCTTGCCGCCCTTGTCCTTGTCTCCTCCGGCGCCCATGCCTTCGAAGATCTCCTTGCACATCGGACAGACCGGGTACTTCTTCGGGTCACGCCCGGGGACCCAGACCTTGCCGCAGAGGGCGACGACCGGCGATCCGGAGAGCGCGCTCTCCATGATCTTGTCCTTCTGGACGTAATGGGCGTAGCGCTCGTGGTCGCCGTCGCCGTGCGACACCTGCGGCGTCGGCTCTACGAGGGTGCCGGTCCCTGCCCCGCGCTCGGGCTCAAGAGTGCTCATGGATCCCAAGGGTACTGGGGGCCGACTCCTTCGGGTCCGCCCCGGGCAGGTCAGTCGCCCGGCAGGTCGCGCGGCCCGCCCGTACGGCCGTCACGGCGTGCAGCAGCAGCCCCGCGCCCACGGTCCCGGCGGCGGCCCACGGCAGCGCGGAGGCGGGGATCCCGGAGGAGAGGGCGAGGCCGCCGAGCGCGGAGCCGACGGCGCTGCCGAGATAGAGCGCGGAGTTGTTCAGGGCGAGCACGACCGGGCCCCGGCCCGGGCTCAGCGCGAGCAGCCGGTGCTGCTGCGGGACCTGGAGGGCCCACCCGCCCGCACCCCAGAGCACCAGGGCGAGGCCGGCGGCGAACGGGTGGGGCGCGAGGGCGGGCAGCAGCGCCTGCGCGGTGGCGACGGCGGCCAGGACCACCCCGACCAGCGCCCGGATCCGGCCACCGCGGTCCACGAGCGGCCCGGCCGCGAGGCTGCCCAGCACCCCGCCGACGCCCCAGGCCCACAGGTACGGGGTCACACCGTGGACACCGCCCGCCGCCTCCAGCACCGGCGCGAGATAGGTGTACAGCCCGAGGCTGGCGACGGCGGCGAGGAAGGAGACCGCGACGACGGGTGCGACCGAGCGGTCGGCCAGGGCGGCCAGCCGGTCGCGCACGGCGGCCGCGGGCGCCGCGGGCAGCGGCGGGAGCAGAGCGGCGAGACCGCTGAGCGCGCCCGCGCCCAGGGCCGTGACCAGCCACAGCGTGGCCCGCCACCCGGTGCGCTCGGCGAGCAGCACCCCGAGCGGCACGCCCAGGACCGTGCCCGTGCTCATTCCGCCCATGACGAGGGCGAGGGCCCGGCCGCGCCGCTCCGGCGGCACGAGCGTGGAGGCCGCGGCCGTGGACAGCGCGGAGTAGAGACCCGCCCCCGCACCGGCGACGGCACGGGCCGCCAGCAGCAGCGCGAAGGTGGGGGCGAGCGCGGTCGCGGCGTTCGCGGCGGTGAAGACCGCGAGCGAGACGATCAGCGCGGCCCTCGGCCACCGGCCGGAGAGCAGGGTCGCGAAGAGCGGCGCGGAGACCGCGTAAGCCAGGGTGAAGACGGTCACGAGCTGCCCGGCGAGGGCCACGGTCGTGCCCGTGTCGTCGGCGATGGCGGGCAGCAGCCCGGCCATGACATAGGCGTCCAGCCCCAGGGTGAACGACCCCAGGGCCAGCAGCAGGACCTTGCGCACGCTTGTCTCCCGTCCTCTTCCACTGGTTCCACCGGTTCCACCGGTTCCACCGGCTCGGTGGCCGCGAGGCTAGGCAGCGGGCGACGGCGCGCGGAAATGCTTCCGGGGGCCTGTTTATGCTTCGTACGCATGAGTGATCTCAGCGGGGTCGAGCTCCGTCAGCTGCGCTTCTTCGCCGCTGTCGCCGAGGAGCGGAGCTTCACCTACGCGGCCGCGCGACTGGGGACCGGGCAGCCCGCGCTGACCCGCGCCGTCCAGGCGCTGGAGGCGACGCTCGGCGCGCGGCTGCTGGAGCGGACCACGCGCCGGGTCGAGCCCACGGAGGCGGGCCGGCGGCTGTACGAGGAGCTGTCCGGGCTGCTGCCGCGCCTGGACGACGCCCTGCGGGCGCCCGCCCGGGAAGCCGTACTGCGGCTCGGTTTCACCTGGCTGTTCCCCGAGGAGTGCGCCCGCCTGGTGGAGCGCTTCCGCGCGGAGACCGGCGCGGGCGTGCGGCTCGTGCGCCGGGACGCGTCCCTGGCCGGGCTCGACACCGGGGAGACGGACGTGGCGGTGCTGCGGGGCGAGGAGCCGGAGGGCGTGCGCAGCCGGGTGCTCTTCCACGAGGAGCGCGTCGCGGCGGTCGCCCGCACCTCGCCGCTGGCGCGCCGCCGCGTCCTGGGCTGGGCGGAGCTGGCCGGGCTGCCGCTGGTCGTGAACACGGTGAGCGGCACCACCCGCCCGGAGCTGTGGCCGGAAAACGACCGTCCACAGGTGGCGTGCACGGCGGGGAACTTCGACGAGTGGGTGGAGTCCGTGGCGGCGGACCACGGCGTCGGGGTGGCCCCGCGCTCCGCCGCCGACCGCTACACGCACCCGGGCGTGCGCTTCGTACGGCTGAAGGACGCGCCGCCCGTGCCCGTACGCCTCGCGGTGCCGGCACGCGGCCCGCATCCGCTCGCGGAGCGGCTGCTGGGGCTCGTGCGGCCGGTCAGTTGAGGCTGGGGTCGTCGGGGTAGGTGGCGACCATGGCCAGTTCATTGCGCTGGCGGCGGAGCACGGCCCGCCAGAGGTGGGCGGGGTCGGGCGAGGAGACGTCGCCGGGCTCGGACTCCACCACGTACCACGCGCCCTCGACCAGCTCGTCCTCCAGCTGGCCGGGGCCCCAGCCGGCGTACCCCGCGAAGATCCGCAGCGAGCCCAGGGCCGCCGCGAGGAGCTCCGGCGGTGCCTCCAGGTCGACCAGGCCGATCGCGCCGTGCACCCGCCGCCAGCCGAGCGGGCCGTCACCGGCCGGTGCCGCGTCGCCACGGGCGCTGCCGTGGCCCTCCCCCGGCACCACGCCCACGCCCAGCGCGGAGTCCAGCGAGACCGGGCCGCCCTGGAAGACGACGCCCGGCTCCCCGGCGAGCGCCGCCCAGGACTCCAGGATGTCGCCGACGCCGACGGGCGTCGGGCGGTTGAGGATCACACCGAGGGACCCCTCCTCGTCGTGGTCGAGCAGCAGCACCACCGCGCGGTCGAAATTCGGGTCAGCGAGCGCCGGTGTCGCGACAAGCAGTCGTCCTGTGAGCGAGGACACCTCGGACATGGGCACATGATCCCGCATTTCGGGCCGGGACGGGGGCCGGACGCCCGACTCCGGTGCGAAAGCGGCTGCTTCGCGGCCGGCCGGCGACGTAACCGGTAGCGACCATTCCGTTAACGCAGCGTGTTGTTGCCAATCCATGACATGCCCTGAGCCCCCTTACGCATACAGGAGGGCCCCCCGGTCGCATTACCCTTTCTTCTTGCCCCCTGCCCAACTCCAGGAACGCGAGATCCATGACCGGCCCTGACGATGTACTGCTTGTCCACGGCGGCACCCCTCTCGAGGGCGAGATCCGTGTCCGCGGCGCGAAGAACCTCGTGCCGAAGGCCATGGTCGCCGCGCTGCTCGGCAGCGGACCCAGCCGGCTGCGCAATGTCCCCGACATCCGCGACGTGCGCGTGGTCCGCGGCCTGCTCCAGCTGCACGGTGTGACGGTCCGCCCCGGCGACGAGCCCGGCGAACTGATCATGGACCCCTCCCACGTGGAGAGCGCCAACGTCGCCGACATCGACGCGCACGCCGGCTCCTCGCGCATCCCGATCCTCTTCTGCGGCCCGCTGCTGCACCGGCTGGGCCACGCGTTCATCCCGGGCCTGGGCGGCTGCGACATCGGCGGCCGGCCGATCGACTTCCACTTCGAGGTGCTCCGCCAGTTCGGCGCGACCATCGAGAAGCGCGAGGGCGGCCAGTACCTGGAGGCCCCGCAGCGGCTGCGCGGCTGCAAGATCCGCCTGCCCTACCCCTCGGTCGGCTCGACCGAGCAGGTGCTGCTGACCGCCGTCCTGGCGGAGGGCGTCACCGAGCTGTCCAACGCGGCCGTGGAGCCGGAGATCGAGGACCTCATCTGCGTACTGCAGAAGATGGGCGCGATCATCTCCATGGACACCGACCGGACCATCCGGATCACCGGTGTGGACTCGCTCGGCGGCTACAACCACCGCGCCCTGCCGGACCGCCTGGAGGCGGCCTCCTGGGCGTCCGCGGCGCTGGCCACCGAGGGCAACATCTACGTCCGCGGCGCGCAGCAGCGGTCGATGATGACCTTCCTCAACACCTACCGCAAGGTCGGTGGCGCCTTCGAGGTCGACGACGAGGGCATCCGCTTCTGGCACCCGGGCGGCTCGCTCAACGCGATCGCGCTGGAGACCGACGTGCACCCCGGCTTCCAGACGGACTGGCAGCAGCCGCTGGTCGTGGCGCTGACCCAGGCATCCGGGCTGTCGATCGTGCACGAGACGGTCTACGAGTCCCGGCTGGGCTTCACATCCGCGCTCAACCAGATGGGCGCGCACATCCAGCTCTACCGCGAGTGCCTCGGCGGCTCCGCGTGCCGCTTCGGCCAGCGCAACTTCCTGCACTCGGCGGTCGTCTCCGGCCCCACGAAGCTGCAGGGCGCCGACCTGGTCATCCCCGACCTCCGCGGCGGCTTCTCGTACCTGATCGCGGCCCTGGCCGCCCAGGGCACGTCCCGCGTCCACGGCATCGACCTGATCAACCGCGGCTACGAGAACTTCATGGAGAAGCTGAAGGAGCTGGGCGCGAACGTCGAGCTCCCGGGCGGCGCGGAAGCCTGACGGCCTCCCGGCCTCGCGGAAGCCTGACCGTTTCCGCGAGAGGCGCACGGAAGCCTGACGACCCTCCCCGGCCGGACGAACACCCCGGCCGGGGGCCCGGGGGCCGTCCCCCGGAAGACACGGTCCGAGGCGTCCGGAAGCCTGATGCGCCGACAGGCGTGAAGGAGGCGGTCCGCCCTGACGGGCCGTAAGCGTCTGTATGGGCCATTCAAGGCCCGTACAGACGCTTTTCCATGTCCGGGGTGCTCCGCCGGCCCGTACGGCCCGCACGGGCGCCCAGACGCCAGAAGGGCGGCCACCCCCCAGGGGGTGGCCGCCCTTCGCGCTGGGGTCTTACTTGCCCTTGGCGGCTTCCTTGAGCTTGGAGCCCGCGGAGACCTTCACGCTGTAACCGGCAGCGATCTGGATCGGCTCACCCGTCTGCGGGTTGCGAGCCGTGCGAGCGGCACGGTGGGTGCGCTCGAAGGTCAGGAAGCCGGGGATGGTGACCTTCTCGTCGCCCTTGGCGACGATCTCACCGACGGTCTCGGCGAGCGCGGCCAGGACGGCGTCGGCGTCCTTGCGGGTCACCTCGGCGCGGTCGGCCAGCGCGGCCACCAGCTCACTGCGGTTCATGTTGTACTCCCGTGTTCTTCTTGCCAATGAGGCGTGAGATCGAAGCCGATGCTGCCAGGGCCCTCGGACAGTCCCCGGACCCGGGTCTGTTGCCAGACCCTCGCGCCCGGTTACGCATCCTGCCCCCACCAGTGGCGGGAAAGCCAATCCGGCACCCTGGAGAGTCACACGGAAAGCGGCACAGCCTCGGATACAGCCGCATTTCTGCGGCCTGATTTCTGCCCGACACCTTATGGGCAGGTCGCGGGCCCGAAGGCCCGCGACGCGCCGTCATCAGGCGGTCGTGGTGCCCGTCACAGCCGCGCCGGCGGCCTTGGCGGCCTCCCGGACGGCCCCGGCGACGGCTCCGGCGACCTTGTCGTTGAAGACGCTGGGGATGATGTAGTTCGCGTTGAGTTCGTCTTCGGCGACGACGTCGGCGAGGGCGCCGGCGGCGGCGAGCATCATCTCGGTG